>CAZHAH010000045.1:0-35770 GCA_964530095.1 uncultured Desulfobacteraceae bacterium
ACTAAAAGCTGGTACATTTTTTGGGTGAACAATCTTTCATAATCCAGCCCTTTGCTGCGGGCTTGCGCTGTATAAGGCATTTAGCTATAAGAAAAATGATGAGACCCCTGCTTTCAATAATCATTCCTGTGATGGATGAAGACTTGATCATAAACGATTTGATCGGACATCTGTACGGGCTTCCTTTTGGCAATGATTCTGAAATAATTGTGGTAGATGGAAATCAAAGTCAAAATACGCTGAAAGCCATTTCGCGTGGGGATGTAAAAAAGATCGCCTCCTTCAAAGGCCGCGGAGCCCAAATGAACGCCGGCGCGGCGGTGGCCGGAGGCGAGATCCTCCTTTTTCTGCATGCCGACACCCTGTTACCGCGCCCTGCGCTCGATCAAATTCTTCTGGTCCTCAAACAGCCTGATATTGCGGGCGGTGCTTTTGACCTGGGCATCAATTCAAACAGATGGGGATTTCGTCTCATCGAAACCGTTGCCTCATTCCGATCCCGAATCACCCGAATTCCCTATGGCGATCAGGCCATTTTCATCAAAAAAGCGGTTTTTAAGCGCTTGGGAGGATTTGGGGGATTCCCCCTTATGGAAGACGTGGATCTCATGCGGCGGGTCAAAAAAACCGGTCAGAAAATTACGATAATCCCTTTGAAGGTGCTGACATCGCCACGGCGGTGGGAAAAAGAGGGTCTGTTTTTTTCGACTTTGAGAAATTGGATTTTGATCAGTCTTTACTTGCTGGGCGTTTCACCGCAAAAATTGTCAAAATTTTATAAATAAAGCGAGTGTATTTCGGAAAATAATCGAACTTTCCTGATTCCCTTTTAGGTCTGATTTCTATTGTTATTGTTCAAATCGGCCAATATGCGGCAGTGCATACAGTCAGTCACAAGGTTCGAAAGCTTCTGTTTCAATACCGCATATGAATAGTGTCGCATCGCAATCTCATAATTTTGCTCCACCATTTTTTTGCGATATTGCGGATCTGAAAGAACTTTGCGAGTCTTGCGTATGGCGCTGTCACTCACGTACCCCTCAATTTCAACGGCTGAAAATCCCTTGGGTTTGATATCGTAATCGTAGATGGAATAGGTGTTTACTACGATCGGTTTTTTAAAATAGACGGCCTCGAGGAAGGCATTGCCAAAGCCTTCGATTGTGGAGGGATACGTCACCAGGTCGGCATACGGATAAATGTCATTCAGGGTATAAATCTTTTTCCCCTTTTCAGTAAGTCCGCGGCGTTCGTTAATGATGTCGGAAACAAAAATCGTGTTGACCTTCAGAAATTCTGAATAGCGACGAATCCTTCTCTCGTAATCATGCCCTTCATCGCCCGATGCATGGGAGATTACGAGTTTGGCTTTCAATCCGAGACGTTTGACCAGCTCGATGGCATGCTCAATCCCTTTACGTTTGACGACCCGGGTAGGCTGCAGAATCAGAAGCTCGTCATCCTCTATCTCAAGGGCTTGCCGCACATCCGATGCATAATCGTCAAGGGGTGACGGCGGATTCTCAAAATCCATTACATTCGGTATGGTGGTGCCTGAAATCCCGGTACGCAGGCTCAGCTGATTATCGGCCGATGAATTGATGACCACATGTCGGATGGATGGCAGGTGGGGTGGAAAAGCCATGTTGAGATATTCCCAGACCCCGTTGGTCATAAAATGCTGCCGTTCCCAGAAAAAATCGTGGTGATGCGCGATCGTGGTCACACCGGTTTCCGAAATCATTTCGGCCAGGGCAATGCCCAGCGGAAGATTAAGGGGAATGGCCAATGCATTTTCAACCACCAATAGTTCGATCTCGAATCTGCGTACAAATTTATAAAGATGTTCTTTTAATCGTTGTTTAGCTTCGTATATTTTTTGGGTTGTGGATCGCTTCCGCCTTAGGACACCGAAGCAGTCCCCATAGATCTGCCTGATATTCGGATGGTGGAAATGTGCTTCCGGGACAAGGTAGGATCGTTCTTCGGGATATTCGAGTTCTCCGGCAAAAAAGTAACAGTAAAATCCTTTTTCTTTAAAAATATTGACCCATTTTGCCGTCTCCAGTGAAACGCCATCGGTCCCGTCCAGGCGGGTTGAAATAAAGCCGGCCCTATGTTCTTTTTCGCAGAATTCACAATGAATCATGGCGATTCTCCCATGTCCTTCTCTGATTTTGCCTCCCTACCTATTATCATATCGGTTGTATGAAGATAAAATTTAATGTTTTTTGATATTTATCTTCTATAGCATATTGTATCGGAAACAATCCACTGTGTGATCATTGACCATCCCCACCGCCTGCATGAAGGCATAGCAAATGGTCGGGCCGACAAATCCAAAGCCCCTTTTTTTCAAGTCTTTGCTCATCTGGATCGATATTTTTGTCTGCGCCGGAATTTGATCAATGAATTGCCAGGCATTCTTAATCGGTTTGCCATCGACAAACTGCCAGATAAACGCCGCAAAACTCCCCGATTCTTTTTTGACTTCTAAAAAGACTTCGGCGTTTTGAATCGCTGACGCTATTTTACGGCGGTTTCTGATAATTCCCTTATTTAAAAGAAGTTCCTGAATTTTGTTTTCATCGTAACTTGCAATTTTTTTCGGATCAAAATGATCAAATGCCTGACGATACGAATCTCGTTTTTTGAGCACGGTGATCCAGCTCAAACCGGCCTGCGCACCCTCGAGCAGCAAAAATTCAAAAAGCCGGCGGTCGTCATACAATGGAACCCCCCATTCTGAATCGTGATAAGCGACGTAAATGGGATCGGTACCGGCCCACGGACATCTTTGTATCTTTTCGGTCATTTAATTTCCCCCTTATGCTTTCGATACAATCCCCGAAATTGGTTGTAGGACAGACCCAGAATCCGGGCGGCCTTCTTTTGATTATATTTGGCCTCACCCAAGGCCGAATTCAACAGAATAACTGACAAACTCTTAAGCGCTTCGTTGAAGGGTTTGTGGATGAGGCTTTCAAGTCTAGGTTTCTCACTCTTTTGGGTTGTCTTTATCCGAGTATCGACCTCATCGATCGAAAAAGAGCCAAAGGGATCAAAAACGATATCGACAATGTGGGCCGAATCCGAACGATAGACCGCCCGTTCAATCACGTTTTTCAGCTCTCTTATATTTCCGGGCCAAGGATGAGACTCAAGCAAAAAGGTGGCTTCTTTGCTGAATTCCGGAATATCTTCGCGCCCCAATTCAAAAGCCATCCGGGCCGCAAAATGGTTGGCCAGCAGCATAATATCCGCTTTTCGCTCTCTGAGGGGCGGCAAATAGAGAACTTCAAATGAGAGCCGGTCAAGCAAATCCTGTTTAAAATGGCCCTCCCGCACCAAGGCGGGCAGATCGGCATTGGTGGCGGCAATTATGCGGACATCCGTTTCGATGCTCTCAGCGCTTCCCACCCGTTCAAATGAACCGTATTCCACCACTCGCAGTATTTTTTCCTGAACCTCCGTGGGGATATTCCCGATTTCATCCAGAAAAAAGGTGCCCTCGTCGGCCGCCTCAAATCTTCCGCTTCGACGTTGTGCCGCCCCGGTGAAAGCTCCCTTTTCGTATCCGAACAACTCCGATTCGATGAGCGTAGGGCTTAAAGCCGAGCAATTAAGGGTCACAAAGGCGCCCTGCCAGCGGGGGGAGAGAAAATGGAGTCTCGCGGCAGCCAGTTCTTTGCCCGTTCCGCGCTCTCCGAGCAATAAAACCGGCCGGCTGATGGAGGCAACTCGAGACAATCGCTCCTGGAAAGCCAAAAATTTTTCGGATTGCCCTAAAGCCTCCCCTTTGGCCAGAAGAATTCCCGATTGAGTCGAATGCTGGGCAAATTCAGAAATATTCTTCATGGCGAAATTTACTTAATTTTATTATTTTTTACCATTTATTGTCTATTTTTACCATCATCCTTTTTACGCTGTCAAGTGTAAACCGTTTGAAATGGTTCGATTTTTTATAAAATACAATTATTGGCACGCTTTCTGCTTATCAAGGATACAAAAAACAAATCAACGGAGGTGACAGCATGGGAATTTTTACACGATTTCGAGATATCATCAGTTCAAATCTAAATGCGATGTTGGACAAGGCCGAAGATCCTGAAAAACTGATCAAACTCATGATCCGTGAAATCGAGGATACGCTGGTGGAGCTAAAAGCGGCCTGCGCAGGCGTTATGGCCAATCGTAAAAAAATACAGCGCCAGATGGAAACCATCCAATCGCGGATCGACTATTGGAATCAAAATGCCGAACGGGCCATCGCCAAGGGACGTGACGATTTGGCTCGTGAAGCGCTGGTTGAAAAACGCCGCTGCACGGAAAAGGCCGACACCCTGGATCAGGAATTGATGGAATTTAACAATTTAGTGGAACAGTATCAGGATGACATCCGGCAACTTGAAGATCGACTGCAATCCGCCCGGGAAAAGCAACGTCTGCTTGTGCAGCGTCACATTCGCGCCCGGCGCAAAAAACGTACCCAGGAGGAAGTCCGACGCGCGGATGGCTCCGAAGCGGTTTTTAAATTCGAGCAACTCGAAAACCGGATTGAGCGAATGGAAGCCGAAGCCGATCTGGTAAATTTCGGACGCAAACCGGTTTTGGAAGAAGAATTCGACAACCTTTTGGTTGACGATGAAATCGAACAAGAACTGCAGAATCTTAAGTCGGAACTTGAAAAGAAAGCGGATTCGGTATAATCTAGATCGAAAAAACCAAACGGAGTCAGCCACATGCATGCAGCTCTAATACTGTCCATTATCTTCGGCGGAAGCGTACTGATTTTAACTATCATCGGCAGTACGATTCTGATCGCCATTAAAATAATCAGAGGGGGGGTATCGCGTAGCGGTCAGAAATCGCAATCTGATGAGGCCCGCATGATTCAAGAAATCTATCAGGGTCTTTCTCGAATGGAAGAACGCGTGGAGACGCTTGAAACCCTCATATTGGACCCAGACAGAAAGGATCGCACATGAGAAGAAGATTTAAACAAGTTTTGCGCCATGGCATGTATCGCTCGCGCGATGGTATCATATTGGGTGTCTGTCGCGGAATCGCCGAGTATTTTGATTTTTCGGTTGTATGGGTCAGAGGCATAACGGTTTTGTTTTTCCTCTTTAGCGGATTCTGGCCCCTCACCGTAATCTATTTCATTGCCGCCTTATTGATGAAACCCGAGCCGGTTATACCCATTCATACCAGTGCAGAACAAGAATTTTATAACAGCTATGTTCATTCCCGCAAAGGCGCTGCAGATCGAATAAAACGGCGCTATCGCAATCTGGAGGGCCGGATTCAGAGACTCGAAGATACCGTAACCACGCGCGAATTTGATTGGGAACACCGCATGAATACATAGGACTAGACCCCAGCCGCTTGGTATCACCCTTCGCATCGATAGGTGACTTCACCTCATTTAGTTGTTACAATTAAGATTAATGGCGTCGTAAAAAGTCCCATCTACTGCGTTATAGTATTTTTTCAGGCACTCGGCATACTGTATGTATTGCCTCGTTTCTGAAAAACACTATGCCTTGTATATGAACCTTTTAACTTAGCCATCTATAGAAAAATTCGCAATTTTTTACGAGATCATCAAGATAAAACAAGATAAAAAAATAAACCGATGCAAAAAAGACCCGATCTTTCCAGACGAGAGTTTTTAGCCACCGCCGGAGGTAGCGCTATCCGCATCGGTTTGCCGGGCCTGTTTGTCAGACTCACCGACATGGAAAAGCGTGCCTACGCCGCCCAACTGAGACCGGACGGCAGATCCCGCATCCCTCCCGGCCAAGAAGCGGTTAAGGCCCTTTACGACATGGGCGGCACACCGGGCCCGGGCCGGATTCCGGATTGGCAGCTGTCCGTTACCGGGGAGGTCGCTAACTCAAAAATCTTTACGCTCCAGGATCTGCTCCGATTTCCCCAGGTCAATATCACCTGTGATGTTCACTGTGTGACCGGATGGACACTCTTGGATGCCAAGTGGCGGGGTATCCGTTTGACGACGATTATGGATGCTGTTAGGATCAAAAAGAAAGCCCAATTTATCATTTTTGAAGCCTCGGCGGGGTATACCAGCAATATTCCCATCAGTGACGCCCATAAAGACAACGTGATCCTGGCCCACACTCTTTTCGGAAACAAGTTGCCCCAGGCCCACGGAGCGCCCCTGCGCGCCCTTGTACCGGATCGCTACTTCTACAAGAGTGCCAAATGGGTGGAAGGAATCAAATTCACCAGCGCGGACGAACCCGGCTACTGGGAAAAAGGGGGCTACAGCAATTCAGCCGATCCCTGGAAAGAAGAACGTTTCGACTAGGTGAGATAACGGTTCAGGAATCGATGAAACCGCATCTGCCAGTAGGCGATGTTTACGGGTATGAATAAGCGCGGATCCAGATTCGGATTTCCGATACCGGCAAAGTGGGCCAGATAGTTCACATGTTCGGCCACCGAGATGGGGCATCCTTTGGCCTGAAGATAGCGTGATGACCGGTTCTTGAGGCAGTGCCAGGTTGAACTTAAAAATTTAAAAATCATATCGCCCGATTTGGTTTTATTTTCGGCATCGGTGCGTTGATAGTTTTTGGTAATACAAACCGTTTCACCATCGATTTCACCTTCCCAGCGGGTACAGTCACCGGCGAAAATCACTTTTTCGCCGGCTTCAAGATTGAGTGGACCTTCTACATCCCCTACCACGTAGCGGATCTTTTGCATCTCACGGTCCACGTCGGGATAAAATCCTCGCAAAATGTGCATGGCCTCCTGGAGCGAACCCGGGCATCCTCCCCAGCAGTATTTCGGGGAATGCTTTTCGGGGAATGTCCCGACTGTAGCTGAAAGGTTGCTCTCTTTTCCAAAATAATCATCCACCCGCTCCAGACAGAATTCAAAATTCTTGGTTTTGGCCTGTACTTCCTCCAGGGGAAAGTCACCGTAAATCCTGATATCTTCCAGTCGCATGGGGCCGAATCCTCTTTCAGAGGTCAGGCGCAGATGAATCAGATCATTCGGGTCCACGTGCACCATATGGCAACCGACCGTATCCACGGCGCATGAATTGGTTCCCATGACAATGGCGCCCATCTCAAAAGGGGTCGGGGTCAGCATCATTTTCTGACCTGCGGTAATGGCGTCGATGGCAATAAATTTCGGCTGGATGACTTCCTGCAAATCGGCGATCTTGTGCTCCAGAAAGCTGTTGTGATCCACCAGGCGGTAACGATCGTCTTGGATGCCGATAAAATTCTTTAGACTCAGGGTCAGCCGGCACCAGGGGTGGGCCTTAAACTTCGGCAGATTAATCAGAAAATCGCAATCGGCGATCGGTTTGGGGACATAAATACGATCCCGCAGGCGCCCTTCCTTTTTCAATTCCACCGGCACCTGTTTGGTTTCATCAAAGTAGTACGGCTTTATCTTATGTTTTTTGATGATTTCCGGATATCCGGCATTCTTAAAACTCAATCGCGTGGCGAGCGTTATGCCGCAGCGCTCACCCACGGCGATCTCCTCTGAATCGACGGCTTGAGCCTTGGTAGCGGAAATGACCCCATCCAAAAACTCCTTGCGCGTAAACGCATGCGGGAAAACGTCCTCATGGGCTATGACCACGTTGGGTTTGAGCAGAACTTTGCCCGAAGGCCTGACACCCAGCTCCGCCATACCTTCCTCAACGATTCCGGATATTTTATCGGAATCGTATGTCGGACAACGCATGATCAAAACCTTCGGTTTCATATGGCCCTCTTTTCCTCGTAAAAAGTCACGGGTTCAACTATAGATGGCTAAGTAAAAAGGTACATATATAAGGCGTGGCATTTTTTCAGGAACGAGGCCATACATGTAGTATGCCGAGTGTCTGAAAAAATACTACAACGCAGTAGATGGAACTTTTTACGACGCCATCAAAATTACAGTCAATCTTGACAATTACACCGCTTTTATCCTATTTTCAACAGCAAATTAAAAAATCCCGCAGCAAGCTACGGGGAAGTTCTGCCTTCCGGCAGTGCTTCGCAGCCCCCGTAAGGTATTCTGTCTAATTTGTGATTCGCTCGCTAACCCCGCGGCAAGCCACGGGGATTGCACTCGCTGTTGCGGTTCCAGTTTGCGTATTATCAATCCAAAGGAGGCGCAATGTCTTTTCGCGTGGTTATCTTTGATCTTGACGGAACCCTGCTCGACACATTGGAGGATCTGGCCGCCGCCGTCAATCGGACGCTTGCAGCCCATGGATTTCCGACACATCCGGTCGACGCTTACCGCTATTTCGTCGGTGACGGATCTAAAATGCTTATCACGCGCGCCCTACCCCCGGAACACCGCAATCCGGAGACGGTCACAAAGTGTTTTGAAGCGTTTCGCAACGACTACCGCCAAAATTGGAAAGTAAAAACCAGGCCTTTTGAGGGCATCCCGGAAATGCTGCATCAGCTCACCGAACTCGGCCTCAAAATGGCCGTTCTGTCAAATAAACCGCATGAATTCACCCGCCAATGCGTGGCTGAGTTACTCACCAATTGGAGCTTTGGACCGATCTTGGGCCAGCGTGATACCGTACCGTTAAAGCCGGATCCGACCGGGGCTTTGGAAATTGTCCGTCAGTTGGGCCGACCCCTTTCCGATTTCCTCTATCTAGGCGATAGTGCCGTGGACATGCAGACCGCTAAAGCCGCAGGCATGTTTCCGGTGGGGGCTTGCTGGGGATTTCGCACCGCCTCGGAATTGCTGGAAAGCGGTGCCAAGGTGCTGATTGAAAGACCGACCGAGCTAATAGATCTCATGTTATAAAATTCGGATAATCTTGGGTCGGTAGCGATCATCTTGTGACAGCTTGTTCCCGATCAAACGAACCAATAGAAACGAAACGACCAGAAACGCAAAACCCAGACCGGCTGAAAACAGGGACGGATCGAAGCTGAAATTGGGTGCCGTCTGCTGGCCGATAACCGCGCCTATAACCAGGCAGATTATCGGAAAAATATAGATCAGAAAGGAGATTTTCACCACCGAAGACGCTTCGCAGCCGATCACTACCCGGTCGCCTTCATGCGCTCCCATGACATTGACGGCCTCAATTTCCATGGCCTTCCCGCCCCCCAGGCTGCTGCAGAAGCCTTTGGTCGAACAGGATTCACAGTCACCGGTTTTTTGTGTTTTGACCCAGGCCGTATTTGAGTCTATCCGGGTTACAACGCCTTCCTCTTTATTCATGCGGTTCTCTTCAAAGGTTGTTGTTTTGCGGTCATTTGGGGCGATCTCTCATAGCAAATCAGACCGCATTTAAGGCATCGCGACGCCTCGGCACGGGCGGTTTCTTCTTTAAATCCCAACTCAGCTTCACCGCAGATCGTCAAATCCGCTGGCCTGCACAACGGCATGATGTGGCGGGGGCTTTCGGCGACTTCTTCCACATGGTCAACATTCTGCAAGATTGCATCAGGTGTGATAACTCTATCCGGCAGCGTTGGGGTAATGTCGTACATCATCTGATGAATTGATACCGCGCCGATACGGCCCGCCCCTATCGCCTTAATAGCGGCACTGAAATCTGTCAGGGCATCCCCCTTGGCAAACCATCCGTTTTCGTTGGCCGAGGATGGCTGTTTGTAAGCTTCGATCGCCTCCCATTTGAGGGGGGTGTCGGTGTCCTGGCTCGATTCGGAATCTTCCGTTTTCGATTTTACAAATATCAGCTGAGGAACGCGCCCGGCGGATAAGATTAAATTTTGAGCCGTTAAAACATTTTTTGTAAGGCTATTCAAATCAATCCATTCTATCGCTGTCAGTCCGTCGCCTTCACCAAAAATGCGTGAAACTCCGGCCTGAAATTTGATTTTGATTCCGTCATCGGCAAGCGCTTTGAGGTCGGCCTCGGCAATGGGGCTATCCCCGGTGCTCTCTCTGAACAGAAGGGTCACATTTTTGTCCCCCTTCTCTTTGCAAATTCGAGCCGCTTCGATCGCCATCGTTCCTCCTCCGGCGATCACAGTATCGGATTTGCCCCTAAAAGTATCTCTGTTTCTCATGAAATCCATAAGGAGTCCGATGCCCGGAAGCGTTGTTTCCGGGTTTGAAACCATTTCTGATTCCCGCAGTCGTGCCAGGCGGCTGTCCCAACCACCCGAGGCCAGAAAAACCGCTTCATATCCTTGGGCAAGCAGAGATTCAATGGAGAAATCTTTGCCCAGTGCCTTTTCGGTCGTAACCTCCACGCCCATTTCAATGACGCCCCGGATATCCCATTCAAGTATGTCTTGCGGTAAACGATAGACTGAAATGGCGCTCTTTAACAGACCGCCCAAACGTGAAGTCGCCTCAAATACCATCGCTTTGTGGCCCAGGCGGGCCGTAAAAAAGGCCGCCGCGAGCCCTTCAACCCCACCGCCGATCACGGCGACTTCGCGCCCGGTTTGAGGCGCTTTATATGGCAGGATGTGGGTATCGTTTTCTTTTTCATAATCCGCAGCATACCGCTTCAGAAAATTAATGGCCACCGATTCATCGGCATACCGGCGTCGGCATTCTTCCTCACAGGGCCGCGGACAAATCCTGCCGATCACAGCCGGAAAAGGATTGCGCTCCTTAATCGTTTGAATCGCACCCTGATAATCGCCTGCCGCAATCCGGCTGATATATTCGCGGATATTTATGCCTGCCGGGCAGGCGCGTTGACAGGGCGTGGTACATTCGTCGGTGGTGTATTCCCGCAGAATACGCCGCGTCGTCGATGAAAGATGGATGATGTGTTTGGGGCAAATCCGCTCGCAGGTTCCGCAACCGGTGCAGCGCTCTTCATTCACCGCCGGCAGGTTGTCTTTTCCCATTTGGATGGCGTCAAAAGGACACGCCTTGGCACATGTGCCCAATCCAAGGCATCCGATGGTACATACTTTCATACCTCCGTTTAAAAGCGCCGCCGCCCGGCAGTCTGTTAATCCATCATAGATGTATTTAATATCCGCATCTTGAACCCCGTAGGTGCAGCCCGGCAAGGCGATGTCAGGTTCCTTGACTTCCACGGAGACACCCATGATCTTGGCAATTTCCAGGGCCAGATCGGCGCCGCCGGCCACACACGATCCGGCGGATGCCTTGCCTGCCACGATGGCCTCGGCATTGGCACTGCACCCCGGCAGTCCGCAGCCGCCGCAATTGGCCCCCGGCAGTGCATCCTCGACCGCTTCGATTTGGGGATCGACATATACGTAAAAAATTTGCGATGCCGCAGCCAACACCGAACCCACTAAAAGTCCCAATCCACCCATCATAAAAACAGCTTCAGTCATTTAGGTTCTCCAATTATTCTTTCATTACCACGATCCGTTCAACCCTCTTAATCCATCCATATATAACCGTCCGGAGGCAATAAAAAGTGAAAAATCAGTTAATAAAACCGGCAGATTGTAAGATCGTGCCAGCTTTACGGCGCTTTCGGCGGGCTTTTTGCCTCTCACAAAAACAACCGCACCCACATCGGCGATTTTAGCTGTTCGAATAACCTGATCGGAAGTAAGCCCCGTCAAAAGGACAGCCCCTTCCGCGGCGGCCGAAAGCACATCCTCCATGAGGTCAGCACCACCGGTGATGGTTTTTTCAAGCTGATCTTCACCCACCAGCACCACAGCCTTTAAAATTCTCTTAATCTCATATAGTTTCATACGCCCTGCAACGATTTGTGTATACAGATATTTTAGGATTAGGCCTATAGCACAACAATCCCTGCTTGTACAACTGTACATATTGCCCGCTTAGAAGAAACCAACCCAAATCGGTTGTTTTTCGAATTTCGATGGTATCCCGGATTGACAAAGAGGACACTATTTTATAAAGAGAGTTTTTTAAATGATTTAATATTATGACTAACAAAGGAAGACAGATCCCATGACGCCAACCAATTTAATCATCATCAACGGCAATGAACTTATCTTTGAACCAGGCCAAACTGTCCTGCAAGTCGCCCGCCGAAATGATATCGACATACCGACACTCTGCCATCTTAAGGGCGCCGCTCCCACCGGCAAATGCCGGGTTTGTGTGGTTGAGGTTAAGGAAGCGGAGACATTGATGGAAGCCTGCGCTCTCAAAGCGTCCCCCAATATGGTCGTTTGGACCGAATCGGCTGCGGTCATAAATGAAAGGCGCATGATTATCAAACAGTTTCTCTTATCGGGAAACCACAACTGTGCCGTTCGCGGCTCCAACGATTCGGACTGGACTGCTTTTCAGCTCAGAGTGCAGCACGAAGATGCCAGCCGTGAACTGTGCCCTGTTTGGGGTGACTGCCGGCTTCAGGACCTGGCTTACCGTTATCAGGTCACGGGGGCCGAATTTTCCTCGGGCAAATCGGTTTATCCGATGGAAACGGCCAATCCGTTTATCATCCGCGATTTTTCGCGCTGCATCTTGTGCGGGCGGTGTGTACAGGCGTGCAATGAGATTCAGGTCAATAACGCCATCGAATTTGGCTATGATGATTCCGATCAAAAAATTATTACCCCCCAAGACCGCCCGCTGAAGGATTCGGCGTGCGTCTTTTGCGGCGAATGTGTCCAGGCTTGTCCTGTCGGGGCGCTGGTCGAAAAGGATGCCCGCTATGCGGTTCGACCGTGGGAAACACAGAAAACCCAAACCACCTGCAGCTATTGCGGTGTCGGCTGTCAGATTGATTTGCATGTCAAAGACAATCGCATCGTGAAGGTTACGGGGGTGGAGGATGCCCCCCCCAATTTCGGAAGCATCTGCGTCAAAGGCCGTTTTGGATTCGACTTTATTCATTCTGCGGACCGTCTCACAAAACCCCTTATCAAAGAAAACGGCCGATTTCGAGATGCCGACTGGGATGAGGCCCTCGATCTAGTGGCCGACCGGCTCAGCCGCATAAAAGAACAATCCGGTGCCGATAGTATCGGTGTGCTGACATCGGCCCGCATAACCAATGAAGAAAACTATATCGCCCATAAATTTACAAGGGCCGCCCTTAAAACCAATAATATAGATCATTGTGCCCGTCTCTGACACTCGTCCACTGTGGCCGGTCTGGCCGCAGCATTCGGCAGCGGAGCCATGACCAATACCATTGCGGATATTGAAGAAGCCGACGTTATTCTGATTACCGGTTCCAACACCACTGAAAACCATCCGGTCATATCGAATGTTGTCAAAAGGGCCGTCACGCATCGGGGTGCCAAGCTCATTCTGGTCGATCCGCGTAGAATAAAAATCGCCGATTTCGCCCATCTCTGGTTACGGCCCGAATTGGGGACCGATGTGGCCTGGATAAACGGCCTGATGCACGTCATCATCAAAGAAGAATTATTTGACGCAGAATTCATTGCCGAACGGACCGAGGGCTTTTCTGAGATGAAGCAAACCCTGGAAAAATATACCCCCGAATATGTTGAGAAACTGACCGGTATAGCGGCCCGGCAAATCATCGACGGCGCTCGAACCTATGCGCAAGGAAAAAAAGGGAGTATTCTTTACTGCATGGGGATCACGCAACATACCACCGGAACCGATAACGTTAAATCACTGGCCAACCTGGCCATGCTTTGCGGTAACATGGGGTTTCGGGGGGGAGGCGTTAATCCCCTGCGAGGACAGAATAACGTTCAGGGGGCCTGTGATTTCGGAGGGTTGCCCAATGTGTTTAGCGGATACCAACCGGTGACCGATGATGCGGCTCGTAAAAAGATGGAAGACGCCTGGGGTGTCAGCGGTCTTTCCGCCAAGCCCGGTTTAGCGGTTACCGAGATGGTCCCCGGGGCGTATGCGGGAAGCCTTAAAGCCATGTATATCATCGGTGAAAACCCGCTCGTTTCGGACCCGGACCTCAACCATGTCGAAAAGAGCCTGACCAAGCTCGACTTTTTGGTGGTACAGGATATCTTTCTAACCGAAACCGCCGCCCTGGCCGATGTGGTTCTGCCTTCCTGTTGTTTCGCCGAAAAAGAGGGCACTTTCACGAATACGGAACGCCGCGTCCAGCGTGTCCGCAAAGCCTTAGCCCCTCCGGGAGATGCTAAAACGGATTGGGAAATTATTTGTGGAATCGCATCCCGCATGGGATATTCCATGTCTTATGAAAATAGCCGCGCCATCATGCGTGAAATTGCCGCCGTAACCCCCTCTTATGCGGGCATCACTTATGAACGTATTGAGCGTGTAGGACTCCACTGGCCCTGTCCCAACAGCGATCATCCGGGAACGCCGATTCTGCATGCGGAGCGGTTTACCCGCGGTCTGGGGCAGTTTCATGCCATTGACTGGCTTGCCCCGGCGGAAGATATCGATGCGGAATACCCGTTGTATCTGACGACCGGCCGGATCCTCTACCAGTATCACTCCGGCACCATGACCCGTAAAACCGAGGGCTTGAATGAACGCGCACCCGCGTGCTTTGTCGAAATTTCACCCCAGGATGCCGCCACCTATGCGGTTAGCGACGGAGCGTTGGTTGGCATCGCCTCCCGCAGAGGCGAAATTCGGGCGGCCTTGAAAATCTCCCCCAAGGCCGTTACCGGCACCATATTTATTCCATTTCATTTTGCCGAGGCAGCCGCCAACAAGCTGACCCATGCGGCCCTGGATCCGATTTCCAAGATACCCGAATATAAAGTCTGTGCGGTTAAACTGACCCAGGCTGCCTAAGATAATATTAACGATACCCCTTGAGTCAAAACCCGGTTAAATGTTATTCGTTATCAGTTATTGGTTAGGGGTATAACCTAACCCATCCACTGGAATAGGCCATGCAATTAACTCAAAAACAAATTGACTACTGTATGGAGTGCGGTGTCTGTACCGGAAGCTGCCCGGTATCCCGTGAACTGCCTCTCTTTTCGCCCCGCCAGATGATCAAACGTGCTTTGTTGGAATCCGAAGCCGATCTCCTTCAAGGTCATGAACTATGGGCCTGTTTGAGCTGTGCCCGCTGCAGCGTCCGTTGCCCGGCGGAAATCGATTTCCCCGAATTCAATCGCTCTTATCGTCAGGCCGCCCTGAAGGCCGGCAACAATCCTCAACAAAGCCATCACGGCATCCTTCAAACCATTTCCGCTATTCAAACCCTGGATATCCACCAAAGCCGGACGCAATGGGCCGCCGAAGCGGGCCTATTTCGCGAAACGGGAGATTATTATTACTTTGTGGGTTGTCTGCCCCATTTTGACGTCGTATTTCGATATTTGAATGTTTCACCGCTTGAGACCGCCAAAAGTGTTCTGACACTGCTAAACAGGCTCGGCATTGAACCGGTCATCAGTAATAATGAACGCTGCTGCGGGCATGACGCATTTTGGAGCGGAGACGAAGATACATTCCGAAAGCTGGCGCAATTAAACCTCGATGTGATTCGTTCATCCGGAGCCAAAACCGTGCTTTTTAGCTGTCCCGAGGGATATTACACATTCAAACAGCATTACCCCGAATATGTGGGCGATCTCCCTTTTGAAGTATTGCACATGACCGAATTTCTGGTACGCGAGCTTTCGGCGGCCAAGCTTTCATTTGAGCCTCCCAGCGGCGGTCCGGTTACATTTCATGATCCCTGCCGCTTGGGGCGCTTTATGGGCAATTACGATTCACCGCGACAGCTTTTAGAGCTTCTTCCCGAAACCGAGCTCGTCGAAATGGAACGCAACCGTGAAAATGCGCTCTGCTGTGGGACCACGGCCTGGATGGAGTGTTCCAGCTGTTCAAAGGCGATGCAGATCGAAAGGCTGAATGAAGCGCTGCAAACCGGAGCCGAAACCCTCGTCACGGCTTGCCCTAAGTGCCAGATCCACCTGTCGTGCGCCCAGCGCGATGCGAAGCTGGACTTGAAGGTGGTCGACCTTTACGCCTATCTTTCAAAACGGTTGAACGAAGATGACGCTCAAGAGTAAAATTGCGGTAACCGTTCACCGGTTCAGGGTTTAAGGATAGAGAACGATTAGGAAGAATGCAAAGCGACTAACCCTGAACGGTAAATCCCGATCATATCGGGAAACCTGTGAACGCTGACAAAAAAAGGAAATGGGGATATGTTTTTTTCGATCTCTTTTTATATGGCGCTGGCGCTTTTTGGAATCGGTCTGATCTATAAAATATCGACCTGGTTCCGTTACGCAATAAGCCTTGAAGCGGAGAAAATTCCGACCTCAACAAGGATTGTCAGTGGCCTAAAAGGGATTGCCGTGACCCTTTTCAGCCTGAAGGTCCTTACGCTGATCAAGGTTTTTGTTTTGGATGTGCTTTTGCAGTTAGGCATATTGCGGCAAGACTTCCTGCGCTGGTTGATGCACATCTGTATATTCGGCGGATTTTTACTGCTCCTTTTAATGCATGCTCTGGAAACCTACGTAAGCGCCGCGCTATTTTCAGATTACTATGCGACCATCAACCCGTTTATATTTTTGAGGAATTTATTCGGTGCCATGGTCATTATCGGTATCGGCATCGCGCTTTACCGGCGTTTTATTCTAAAGGTGCCCCGGCTGACGACCACCGCCAGGGACCATTACGCCATCATCATCCTTGCCGTTATCATGATTTCAGGTGTGCTCCTCGAGGGCTCAAAGATCATCTCTTATACCCGCTATCAGGAAATGGTCGAGGATTATGCCGGCGAGGATGATGAGGAAACGCTCAACTCTTTGGAGGCCTACTGGGTAAATCAATTTGGTGTGATCTCCCCCAATGTCAAAGGGCCCTTCGATGAGGAAACCTTGGAATTGGGAAAAGAAACCCATGAAATGGGCTGTATGGAGTGTCACGCCCGCCCCCAATGGGCGTTTTTGGGCTACGGCACAGCCAAAATCATGGCCCCGGCAGCACCGGCATTGGACCGGGCAAACCTCCCTGATATTCTGTGGTATATCCATTTTCTGGCTTGCTGGATAGGCCTTGCCTATCTCCCCTTCAGCAAGATGTTCCACATTTTAGCCAGCCCCCTGAGCCTGATGAGCAATGCCGTCATGGATGCCGGGAAATCAGACCCGGCCAATATTACCACCCGACAGGTCATGGAACTGGATGCGTGTACCCACTGCTGCACCTGCTCCCTAAACTGCTCCGCCGGTGTTCTTTACGACCATTTCTCCAATGCCAACATCCTTCCTTCCGAAAAATTGAACTCAATAAAGGCCCTTGCGACCGGCAAGAAGCTGGACGCGCAGACGCTTGAGGATATCCGCGAAGGCGTCTATCTTTGTACCAACTGCAAACGCTGCACGGTCGTCTGTCCGTCCGGGATCAACCTGCAGGACTTGTGGTTTAATGTAAGAGAATCTCTCTTGCAACAGGGTTATGCGGAATTTCTGACACTCTCCTCCTTCTCGTTTTACCGTGGCCTCATGAAAGATCATGTGATCTCCGGTGAGTATCCCAAACCGCTCCAAAAGGCCCGCGCGGCGATTGCGGCCCGCTGTGATTTGATGGGAAAGACCGACAAAATCCTTTCCGTAACCAATGCCAATAAAACGTTTAAGCAAAACTTAAGCCTGTCCGGCCAGGCGGATACATTTCTGGTTTGCTTTGACTGCCGGACCTGCTCCAGCGTATGTCCGGTGGTCGCCAACTACGACGATCCCGTCGCCGTTCTCGGCCTTCTGCCCCACCAGATTATGCATTCCTGCGGTTTGGGGATGAAGGACCTGGCCCTCGGTTCAAACATGCTGTGGGACTGCCTGACCTGTTACAAGTGTCAGGAGCACTGTCCCCAGGGAGTTTGTATTACCGATGTTCTTTATGAACTTAAAAATGAAGCGGTTAGATACGTAAAAGAACAGTCTCAAGATGATGTAGGGAAAAGATAATGAGATACGCACTATTTTTAGGTTGTAACATTCCGGCTCGTGTCGACCAGTACCAAACCGCTGCCAAAGCGGTTTTGAAAAATTTTGACGTGGCGCTGGTGGATATCAAAGAATTTAACTGCTGCGGGTATCCGGTTAGAAATATTGACCATGAAGCGTTTGTCCTCTCCTCGGCCAGAAACTTGGCCCTGGCTGCCAAAGAGAACCTAAATATCGTAAGCCTTTGCAAATGTTGCTTCGGAAGTCTGAAAAAAGCCGACCATCTGATGAAGGAAAATTCGACCTTGCGCAATGAAATCAATCGCGTCCTGGGACGCGAAGGATTGCAGTATGACGGAAATATTGAGGTGAAACACCTCCTGTCCGTTCTCTATCATGAAGTCGGCCTCGAGACGATAAGAGAAACCATTACCAGGGCCTATAAGGGCCTCAATATCGCCGTGCAGTATGGTTGTCATGCGCTGCGGCCGAGTGAAATCACGCAGTTTGACAATCCGGTGGCCCCGGTTCTGTTCGACCAGCTGGTGGAGGTCACAGGCGCCAAAAGCGTCGACTGGTCTTTAAAGCTTGAGTGTTGCGGGGCACCGCTTTTGGGAATCAATGATGATCTGTCTTTGGATTTAACCGCCCAAAAGCTCACAAACGGAAAGCAGGCCGGTGCCGATTATCTTTGTGTGGCCTGCCCCTGGTGCCAAATGCAGTTTGACCATGTTCAGAAACAAATGCACCCAAATCACAAAAGTGACGGGCTTCTGCCCTCGATTTTGTATCCCCAGCTTCTCGGTTTGGCAATGGGCGCCGACCCGCAAAGGCTGGGATTGGAGATGAATCAAATCGATATCGGCAATTTGGAAACCTTTTTAGCATAGGAGCAAAAATGCCACCGCAAAAGATTGGGTCAGTAATGGTTGTGGGGGGCGGTATTGCCGGAATGCAGGCCGCGCTCGATATGGCTGATTCGGGCTACTATGTGTACCTCGTGGAACGATCTCCCTCCATTGGGGGGATGATGTCGCAACTGGACAAGACCTTCCCCACCAACGATTGTGCCATGTGAATTATCTCACCCAAACTGGTCGAGGTCGGCCGGCACATCAACATCGAGTTGTTGACACTTGCGGAGGTTAAGGACGTATCGGGACATGCGGGGAATTTTGAGGTTCAGGTGACCCAGCAGCCCCGTTATGTAGACATGGAGAAATGTATCGCCTGCGGCGTATGTGCCGAGAAGTGTCCTAAAAAAATAGCGGATGCCTATGATGAGAATCTGACCAAGCACAAGGCCATTTATGTCAAATATGCCCAGGCCGTGCCCCTTAAATATGTCATCGATGCGGAAAGCTGTATCTACTTTTCAAAGGGCAGGTGCAAGGCCTGCGAGAAATTTTGTCCCTCCGGTGCGATTGATTTTGAAGATAAGCAGAAGGATTTTTCGATTAAGGTGGGGGCCGTCGTTCTGGCCAACGGGTGTGAAGTTTACGACCCGGGGCAACATGATGTTTACGGCTACAAGAAATCACCCGATATCGTGACCAGTTTGGAGTTTGAACGGATTCTTGCTGCAACCGGCCCCTTTGGTGGTCATCTGATAAAACCCTCCGATCGTAAGGAACCGCAAAAAATCGCCTGGCTGCAGTGCATCGGCTCAAGAGATACGCACCCCGGCTCGCGGTCATATTGCTCCGGAGTTTGCTGCACACAAGCCATCAAAGAAGCCATCATCGCCAAAGAACACCGCAAGGGCGATCTTGATACGACCCTATTTTACATCGATATCCGCACCCACGGCAAGGATTTTGAAAAATATTACAACCGGGCCGTCGATGCCGGTGTTCGTTTTGTCAAATCAAAAACCAGCGCCGTGACCCCCGACAAGGATACGGGGGATGTGTTTGTTCATTACGTAGACGAAACCGGCCGCAGCGTGAAAGAAGCGTTTGATATCGTCGTTCTGTCGGTCGGTTTTCAAGCATCGGATGACACCGCCGCCCTGGCCCAAAAACTGGGTGTCGAGCTTGATCCCTATCAGCATGCACGAACCGACAGTTTTGATCCGGTTAAAACGTCAAAACCGGGAATATTTGCCTGCGGCACCTTCGAAGGTCCCAAAGACATTCCCCAGTCGGTTGTCGAATCGAGTGCTGCCGCGGCGGCCGTGGCGACTTCCCTGACCGAGGCACGTGGATCAATGACCCGGACCAAGGAAATACCGGCCGAGATCGATGTACGCGGAGAAACACCCCGGATCGGTGTGTTTGTCTGTTGCTGCGGAACCAACATCGCCGGTTTTGTCGATGTTCCTGCCGTTGTCGAATACGCCAAGACCCTGCCCGATGTCGTTTTTGCAGAGCAAAACCTTTTTAGCTGCTCCCAAGATACCCAGAAGCAAATCACCGAAGTCATTAAGGCCCAAAAATTAAATCGGATTGTCGTCTCCGCCTGCACCCCCCGCACCCATGAACCCCTTTTTCAGGAAACGGTGCTTAATGCCGGCATCAACAAATACCTTTTTGAAATGGCCAATATCCGGAACCAATGCTCCTGGGTTCACAGTGACGACATGCAGGCAGCCACCCAAAAGGCCCAAGATCTCGTTCGCATGGCCGTGTCTCGGGTAAGCCTTTTGCAGCCGCTGCAGGACCCTAAAATACCGGTAAAAAAAGCAGCTCTGGTCGTCGGGGGAGGTCTTTCCGGAATTACGGCTGCCAAAAACCTGGCCCGCCAGGGGTATCACGTCTATCTCCTCGAACGTCAAAAGGTCCTTGGAGGACAGGCCTTAAATCTTCATGAAACCTGGCCCGGCGAAGATATTCAAAAAAAGCTGGCCGGGCTGATTCAAAGCGTGGAGTCTGATCAAAATATCGACCTCCTGACCGACACGGTCTTAAAAAACGTATCAGGATTTGTCGGAAATTTTCACTCCACCATTGAAACAAACGGGCAGGAACGGGTGATCGACTATGGTGTGGCGATCATTGCGACCGGGGCGGAAGAGCTCAAACCGGATCAACATCTTTACGGAAAGGATCCCAACGTTTTGACTGGCCTGGAATTGGATCGAAAGCTTATTGATGACGACGCCTCCATCAAAGAGTTCAATGCGGTGCTTTTCCTGCAGTGCGTTGGGTCACGTATCACGGAAAGACCCTATTGCTCGAGAGTATGCTGCACCCATTCGGTCAAAAACGCGATCAAATTGAAACAACTCAAACCGGAGATGGAAATCTTCATCGTCTACAGGGATATGCGCACTTACGGCTTACGCGAAGATCTGTACCGCCAGGCACGCGCTCAGGGCGTTGTCTTTATCCGTTATGACTTCAGCCAGAAATTAGAGGTGTTGCAAGACAGCCGCCATCTGCGCGTCCGATTTACAAACAGCGCCTTAAAACGTGAAATGGAAATTTGTCCTGACTTGATCGTCCTGGCTTCAGCGGTTGTCCCTCCGCGGGAGAATCCAATTTCTCAACTTTTTAAACTGCCCATCAATGAGGATGGTTTTTTTGTGGAGGCACATGCCAAACTCAGGCCGGTGGAATTCACCACAGAGGGTATTTTTATGGCCGGTCTGGCCCATTATCCCAAGCCGATCGATGAGAGTATCGCTCAAGCCGCGGCCGCCGCTTCGAGAGCCGCCGTGGTCCTCTCTAAAGATGAAATTACGGCTGAGGGCGCTGTGGCCCATGTGAACGAAATGTTGTGCCGGGGCTGCGGCGATTGTGTTGAAGCCTGCCCCTACAGCGCCATCGAGCTTGTCGAGTGTGAAGCCTCAAAAAAAGTGGCCCGGGTGCAGGAAGCCCTTTGCAAAGGCTGCGGCGCCTGCACGGCGGCCTGCCCCACCGGTGCCGACACCATATACCATTACGATGACCAAACCATGTTGAACATCGTAGAAGCCGCTCTGGAAGAGCTTTAGACGAATCCATTAAGGGAGTTCCTTTCGATGCCGGAAGAATTCAAACCCAAGATTATCGCTTTTGCTTGCAACTGGTGTGCTTACTCTGCCGCAGACCTGGCGGGGGTTAGTCGGGTTCAGTACCCGCCTCACATTCGGATTATCCGGGTCATGTGTTCCAGCAGGGTGAATCCCAACTTCATTCTAAAGGCGTTTCAAAAAGGGGCCGACGGCGTTCTGGTCGCCGGCTGACATATCGGTGACTGCCATTACCAGGATGGTAATGTCAAAGCTGAAAAGATGTTCTATCTTACTAAAGAGCTGGTTCACCTTTTGGGAATCGCACCCGACCGGCTGCGTTTGGAATGGGTTTCCTCGGCCGAAGGCATCCGCTTTGCCGAAATTGTGCGTGAGTTTTCCGAACAGATTGAATCCCTGGGCCCGGCCGATCTGAAGAAGGTCGCCTGAAACTATTTCAGCGCATCGAGCCGCTTTTGGAAATCGGCATGTTGCCTTTCGATGGTCCGGGTGACACTTTCAAGCGTTTCGAAACGATTATCGATTTCTGCCTGGACACTGTGAATCGTTTTGCCGAGTTCCCCGATGCGGATTCCGTCCTTGGCTTGCGACGCTTCCAGCATTTCCCGATTTAAAGCAGCCAGCTCCTTTTCCAATGCCTCAATATCATTCTCGACGGACTCACGCTGCATTTCAAACGGTTTAAGAGCCCGGCTGCGTTCACTCAAAAGTTCTCCCCGCAGGCGCTTACGCTCTTTTTTGGTGATGCGCGGCCGTGCCTGTGCGTGTTGATTCTGTGCCGGCTGGCGACTCGTTTTCAGACCTTCATCGCGCCAGCCCACTTTATCCAAAAAATGCTGGTAACCCCCTTCAAACACCTCGATTCGATCATCCTGAAGTACGATCAGCCGTTGGGCCAGAGCGTGCAGAAACATCTCGTTGTGGGTTACCAAAACGACACTCCCGCTAAAATTATCGATGGCCGCCAACAGCGCATCGCAGGCATCCATGTCGAGATGATTGGTCGGTTCATCCAACAAAAGCAGATTCACCGGGGTAACCAGAACCTTACCCAGCATGACGCGGCTCTTTTCACCCCCGGAAAGGACGGCCACTTTTTTCAAAGCATCATCTCCGCTAAACATCATGGCGCCGCTGATGTTGCGGGCCGCCTGGCGACCCACATCCGGATTCGAATAAAGGATTTCCGCTTCAACTGTATTTTCATCGCGCAGATGCCGAATATGGGTCTGCTCGAATAGCCCGGGCGTAATGGCATGGTGATATTCGATGTGGCCGTTTTGCGGTTTAAGCATCCCCGCCAAAAGCCGTAAGAGGGTCGTCTTCCCCTTGCCGTTTTTACCGACCACACAGATCCGTTCACCGGCCCGAAGCTTCAGGCTGAAATCTCGGATCAAAGGCCGTTCGACGGTATAGGCAAAGCTGAGCTTGTCTGCCGTGAGGACATATTTTCCCCGGAAAGGTTTTTCCTGAAATGTAAAATCGAGCGTTTTGATTTTCTCGAGTTTTTCACGCTTTTCCATTTTGGCCAATGTTTTGATGCGCGATTGAACCAGATTCGCCAACCGTGCTTTGGCCCGAAAGCGGGAAATAAACAACTCGACCTCTTTGCGGCGGCGTTCATCTTTGAGACGGGTTTTTTCATGGATTTCATCATCCTGGGCCATTTGGGTGTAGAATTTGGCTGTACTTCCGGCCAGCTTACGAATTTTTTGGCGATCGAGCCCCATGGTATGGGTGATGACTTTATCCATAAATCCCCGGTCATGGGTGATAAGGATAAGCGCATGCGGCCAGCGGATGAGAAACCGTTCGACCCAGCGGATGGAGGAGATATCGAGATAATTGGTCGGCTCATCCAAAAGGAGCAGATCCGGTTCGGAAATGAGGATTTTGGCCAGGTTCAACCGGACCTGAAATCCCCCCGAGAGTTGACGCGGATGTTTCTGGATGTCGATGGGCGCAAAGCCTAATCCGGAGAGAATTTTTTCGACCTTCCAATGATGGTGCCGTTCGCTGGCCGGCAGCGCCCGCATCCCTTCCTGCAGAACGGATTCGCACTCGAATCGAATCTGCTGCTTGACATAACCGAGGCGATACTGTTTCGGAATTCTCAGTTGACCATCGTCAAAACCTTCCTCACCCACAAGGATACGCAGCAAAGTGGTCTTGCCGTGCCCGTTGCGGCCGACAAGCCCTACCCGTTCGCGGGGGTTGATCTGGAAGCTTACATTTTTAAAGAGAAGCTGTTCTCCGAAGCTTTTGCTGAGATTTTCAACGCTGATCATGTTAGTAAAATTCGCATCACAGGTTCAGGGTTCAACGTTCAGGGTTAGGGACATAATTGAGGACCTGAAGTCCTCGCAAAAATTGCTGGTTTTGCAATATAGCGGCATTAATTTGCTGGAGTGTTGGGGTTTGTTATTTTCCCATTACTCCACTACTCCATCACTCCAGGGTTCCTTGAATCCCTGAACCTTTGAACCCGTGAACGGTTACACCTGCCTGTCCCCGTCAGAATGCGGCTATTTTGTCTCGATTAAATGCCATTTATTCCTTCTTATATTCGTAAAGCATAACGCCCACAATCACCTGGACCGAAAGCCGTAGGCTTTTGGGATCTGGTGAATTGTGATGTTATCCATTTTTTGATACTAATTCACCTTCGATGTATCTGTGAATAATGCCAGAGATGAGGGTTTGATAGGGGATACCCATTTCCATTGCTTTCTTTTGAATTCCTTTATAATCATGATCGTAAAGACGTATTGTGATTCGTTTGTCTTTTTTAAAAGTGTTTTTTGCTATGGCTTTGATACTTTCTATTTCCTTTTTAGATGGTGTAGAAAGTTTCATTTTTCCTCTTTCATAAGCGTCTAAGATATCTTTTTCTTCTTTATCATATTTCATTTTTGATCTCCCTGCTCTCTTTGGTAAACTTTTGTTGCTTTTCTGCTTGGGATAATTGTCTTTAAAAATATGTATTCTTTCCTTAAAATGTGTGGGACTAAATAAATATAATCCTCAATGATAACAAAATAAATTTTTTGTCCTGGATATTTTTGTTGATTTGGATGATCTGCAACTTTCCAAACATCACCTTGAGATAGATGAAAGACCACCACTTCAAAAGACAGCTTTCTTTCTTTTTTAAGCCATTCATTTTTTTCTGGATTCCAATCGTATTTCATGACTGCAGTGTACATCTATTGCATGTACAAGTCAAGATTAGTCTTTTTGCAGGATAAAAATCAGCCGCGCGGCTTTTTGCGTCGGTCTGGATTTTTTTTGTTAGGCACCTATTTGATCCTAGAACGTGCGGTTAGGCACGGACTAAAAGCCACGTGCCACAATATATTTTTTTTATGGTCCAGCCACCCGTCCGCCGATTTCATTTTCACCATATGCCTCCAAGGGCTACGGTTATGGCCTCCCCGTTGATGCCACTGGATTCTTCGGATGCCAGGAAAGCGATCACCTCGGCCACTTCTCGGGGTGACACCACCCGGCCCGCCGGGTAAAGCGCAGCTCTTTCCGCCCATACCTCGTCTGGGGAGATGCCACGCTGCTCGGCTTCGGCTTCGGCCGAAGTCTCAGCCATTTGTGTTCGCACCCAGCCGGGAAGCACTGCGTTGGAAGTCACGCTATGCGGCCCGGCATCCTGGGCAACCGAGCGCATCAGGCCCAAAAGACCATGTTTTGAGCTGTTGTAAGCGCTGCCTGCGTATCCCGCCACCTGTCCGGCCGTTGAACTCGTGAACACAAGCCGGCCGTAACCCTGTTCAATCATGTCTTTGACAACGAGCTGTGACAGGAAATAGGGGCCATCCAGGTTGATGCGCATCGTTTCACGCCAGAGCTCCGGCTCCTGCTCCCAGATCACCCGCTCATGGGCCGAACCAATACCGTGATTGCACACCAGGATTGCAACCGGCCCCAAGCGATCCTGTGTTTCCTCCACCGCCAGTGTACAGCCGTCAAGTGTACCCAGATCCGCCACAACGTAGTCCAGGCCCAGCGTCTGCAATTCACTCTCGCTGCGTGCAACGGCCATCACCCGTGCACCGCGTGAGGCCAGCAGATCAGCCGTCGCCCGCCCGATTCCACGCCCCGCACCCGTTACCAGCGCCACTCGTCCTCCTACTCCCGGCATGATACACTCCCATTTCGATGACTAATCCACATTCCAAAAAAATAAGGGGTCAGGTCTTCATTCTTCACACATTCAATATTTTTTCAATTTTTCTGATTTTTCTTCGAAGCTTTTTGTCACTTCTTATTTTATCATTAACCCGCCTGCTTGCTTGGGACACGCCGGATTCTCCAATCCCAAAACGTGCGCTAATATCTTTCAGTTTTTCGCCTGTATATCTCTGAGAAAGAAACATTTTTACATTTCTGCCCAAAGCCGGTTCTTTTCCAAAAACGGATTCTACTTCATCGAATATATCTTTCATGGATGCTTTTCCAACCAATTCTTTTAAAGCCGGCAGGTCTTTATCAGGTTTTTTTTTCGATAAAAAATTGTCCTTGATAAAGGTAATAAAACCAGGACTGCCCAGTAGGGTCGAACTCACAACCTCATCCAATGGACTGTCGTATTTCTCGCTGACTAGTAGGCTTACAAAGTTACGGTACCCTTTTTGTGCAATTGAAACTTTATTTCCGAAATATCCCAAAATAAAATCTCTACACAGCCATTCTGGAGGTTTTTCTGCACCAATATAAAACCGGTAGCTTGACCACGCATATTCCTCTGGAGTTTTGACCATTTTGGCCCTGACCGGGTTTAAATGAATATATCGTGAAAGCTCTTTTGCGTATTCGTCAATTTCAACGAGAATCGCTTTATAACGCCCCTGAAGCAAATGTCCGGATCTTGCACGTTTCACATTAAAATAAGTTGTATACGCACCGTTAATATGCCGCATGATCTGAGGCAAATTCCCGGAAGGCGTTTCAATCAACAAATGATAATGGTTGTCCATAAGACAGAATACATGAATAACGGCATCATATCTTTGTGCGGCCGACTCAAGATATTCAAAAAACTTCTCCCTGTCGCGCTTGCTCTTGAATACAATTTTCTGTTCATTACCTCGGGAGGTCACATGATAAAAGGCACCCGAATAATTTATCCTTAAGGGCCGGGCCATATCAGATCCTTTTTATATGCAGCTAATATTATAACGAACCGTTTAGCCTTTTATCATAAAATCTGTCAAGAATGAAGACCTGACCCCGATGCTTTCCAACCATAATATTCAGAAGGGATTTCCTTTTCTTCCATTATTCGATCTTGCTCCTTATAAATGATACCGAGATAGTCGCCCCCGAACGACCGAAATCAGAGGCGGCTCTCGGCCGTCCGCTGGATTTTTTGTTAGCCCAACTTCGTGGTCTCAAGAATAAAACCTAATGATTTCAGCAACATAAAATCCAAAAATGTGTGATTTTGACACTACAGATTTGAGAGGGACGGGTCGACGCGTGCTATCTGGCTGCTTTTCCTGGCTTTTCGTGGAATCTCGGGAATGGACATGACGTCACCCGTAGCATGGCCGCAAGGCCCTGTCAACCAGAATATGCTTATTTTGACACTACATTCACCAGTGCAGCTGTAACATGCTGAAATTACAGAGCTCAGGTCGTGGAAATGCCCGTTTGAGACGCTTTTCAGCCCGAGTTGCTCTGAACTTGGGTTAGGTCATATTAACTCAGTCCCTCGGACTTACTGCTTTGCACTTCTTCTCACCGCTTCGAGATTATCATTGATGCGCCGATTTGCAGGATACAATTCATGAGCTCTTTCAATGATTTTTCTGGCTGTTGAGAATTGCTTGAGTTCTGCGTAGCATACGCCCAAGGTTAATAACAGCATATCCTGGCCTGGAGACATGCGCAATGCCTTTTTCAGTAGTGGAATCGCATCAGCATACTGGCCCGATCTGGCCTTAGCTTCAGCTTGCTGTGCCAGCTCGAAGGTATTTTCGGCCCAACGCATGTCAGCTTCAGTGTAGTCACGGTGGTCAAGTGTCATTGTCGGAGTTCCATCCCCAAATCGAATATTAACAGGGTCCAGATCTGACTGCCTCCCCAAGATAGCCTTTGCAAGTGATAACGCCTTTTTAGGGGGTAATAAAAACAGAACCTGTAGGAGATAGGTTCTTCTGGGATCAGGGGCCAATTTCAGCAGTTCATCGAGGTCGTCAGGTCTTGAGGCCACTGTACGTTTTATCGCACTTGGCGCAAGAATTTCACGGGTAGTCTGGTCGCCACACTTCGGGCACACGGTGGTCCAGATCTTAGTAGGAAAATTGCCCGCCGGGAAGAACTCCCCGCAAGAGCCGCACCGGGTCCCTTCCCGCGAACGGGATAAATCTTGCCGCCGACTGAAAAGCCTACCGAACAGCCCAATCTTTTGACCGCATTTCGTGCAAATTTCCTTTCCTCCACAAGACCGATAGGTCTCTGCGCCGCAACGTGGACACTTGACGGTATTCATCGATTTCACCTTCATATGGCCTAACGCCGCTTTTCAACGGGCGCGTTTTTTTGCGATCCGCTGAAGAGCATGTTAGGTTTTTAACGGTAACTGTCCCCTACTTCCAAGCGGTTCGCAGCCGCTAATAACCCATTGAGCGGAAGATTTCGACAATGGAATTGTGTTGGTAATTTATCGCAAGTTCCTGTGGCGTCATTCCCTTATCATTTTTTGCATTCGCATCGGCACGCCTAGACAAGAGTAATCTGATGACGTCATTTTGGAGGCCGATAACAGCCATATGAAGCGGCGTCCACCCATCGACCTTCCTGGCGTTTATGTCTCCTCCCTTATTGAGGAGAAATTCGATAATGCTAACGCGACCGTTTCGTGCTGCGAAGTGCATTGACGTGAAGCCGTCGTATTTCCCCATAGCGTTAACGTCAGCGCCTCTGGAAACCAGGAGATTGGCAATCTCCAATCTGCCGTTACCCGATGCAAAAAATAACGGAGTGTAGCCATGCTTGTTCCTGGCATCGACCTCGGCTCCTTTGGAAAGCAGGAAGTCCGCAAGTTCCCAGTCTCCGGACATCGCAGCAAAGTGTAATAGCGTATCGCCATCTCGTGTATCAGCATCTATTCCAGCTAAACGCAATAACCTGTGCCAGTTTGCATCGGAATCTCGAGTATGAACGAGCGTTGGATCTTCGTTAATCAAGGCTTTGAGTCGGCTAAGGTCCTCACCTGGTTGGCGGAATTTGAATATCATAATTGCTCTCCTTTTTTAGACTTCCAAAGAGCGAAGGATAATTTGCAGACTTTTCTGTGCATCAATATGGCCTTGCTCAGCAGCCTTGCAGTACCATTTTACAGCTTCATTGGGGTTTTGTTGGACCCCCATACCTGTGCGATACGCCACACCAAGGCTATACTGGGACTCGGCGTATCCCTGCTCTGCTGACTTTAACCACCATTTTACAGCCTGGGTATAATCTTGAGAGACACCATAACCGTAATAGTATGCCACTGCAAGGTTGTATTGAGCCAAAACCGACCCCTGCTCCGCACCTTTGGTGAACCACTTCACAGCCTCGGAGAAATCCCGTGGAACACCTCGACCTGCTTGATACATCAGTCCAAGATTGCTTTGAGCGTATGAATTGCCCTGCTCAGCTGCCTTGCGGTACCACTTCGTGGCTTCAGTGTCATCCTGTTGGACACCCTGACCCCTGGCATATGATACTCCCAAGTTGTACTGCGATTCGGCGTCTCCCTGCTCAGCTGCCTTCCGCCAAGACTTCGCGGCTACCGGAAAGTCTTCGATCATCGTTTGCGGAAGTTCTCCGTGTTGAGTTCTGGAAGTCTCCTTGCCTCTAAATATCTTCTCCCAAAAGGCCATCTTTCTTTCCCTCCTTCTTACTTCCTAACTTACTGCCTAACCGCTGCGCTTCAGCCGCGCCGCCTTTTGCGTCGGCTGAAAGCAGCTTGATACTAGTTATGGCCTTCAGATAAATTAAAGATTTAGCCAGTGACCCGCAGGAGAATTTCCCGTGCTCCGACGAGCAAATTTATGGGCCGATTCTCGCACGGAAAACCCCCCTGCTGGTTGCCTCGCTGACATCATCAGTATAGAATCGATTTACCCCTAAACCATAATCTATCTGATGAAAGGAGGCCAAACTATGAGATTTTACAACCAACAACACCAATATTATTGCGGTATCGACCTGCACGCCAGAAAAATGTATGTCTGTATCATTGACCAAAAGGGCAAAAACCGCGTTCATAAAAATATTAAAACCGATGCAGTCTTCGCCAAGGCTACGCCCTGCCAAACCGGAGTTACTTCGTGATTTGATATTTCCATATATCGATGACATCGTTATCGGTGTTGAATGCGTCTTTTGCCCCGCATAAATGCGGGATCTTCGATTGGCAATAGGTTGCAGACCTTTGTGCTGAAAACAAAGTACCTTTCGTCCTTGGCCACGCATTATACATGAAAGCCATCCACGGAGGCAAAACAAAATCAGGCTTCGTTCGCCTACGGCGAGCTACGACCCGACAAGAACGATAAGATCGATTCCTATAAAATTGCCTCCCTGCTCAAAGGCGGCAATTTCCCAATCGCTTATCCTTATCCTGCAAAATGGCGTGCTACCCGTGACCTATTGCGACGCAGAATGTATCTCTCCCGCCGTTGTAGCGAGCTGGTCGCTCATATCCAAAACACCAACACCCAATACAACCTGCCGGCGTTTGCCAAAAAGATCTCACGCAAATATAACCGCGAGGGTGTCGCCGAACGCTTTGAAAATCCGGCGGTCCGCAAAAGTGTTGAGGTCGACCTCTCCATTATCGACTCCCTGCACCAAATCCTGACTCAGCTTGAATGGTACATCGAAAAAACCGCCCGGCAGCATGATTACCACACCTTGTTTCTGCTGAGATCAATCCCGGGAGTCGGGCCGATTCTGGCTCTGGTGATCCTGTACGAGATACATGATGTCAAAAGATTCCCAAGAGTTCAGGATTTTTCTTCGTATGCACGCTTGATCAAGCCAGTCAAAGAATCTAACGGCAAATGGGCCGGGCACAGCAACAAAAAAATCGGTAATCACCATCTCAAATGGGCCATTAAAGAGGCCGCAATCCTGATGCTCAGAGAATCCAGCCAGGCCAAAGCCTATGTGGCTAAACTTGAACATAAATACAACAAGGGTAAAGCACTCGGGATCTTGACCCATAAATTGGGACGGGCCATCTATTTCATGCTCAAAAACAAAGAGGCGTTCAACATGAAACGATTCTTTGCTCAATAAGTTCGGGGCTGGGAGATGCCAGCTTGTCGCCTAACTGAGATCACATGGTGGGATCTGAACCTCTCGATTTATTCCATGCAGCTCGACTGCTAAAAAGAGTGGACCCAATGCCCGAAGCTCATTTGACTTGATTGGCGGCATCTTCCAGTTCCAGCCCAATATACGGATGCCTTGACATATGATGATCGTGTTCTGCCCCTTTTCCGAGTGACGCCCTAACTGGATGCCGGCACAATGCGGGCAAGCCGATTCGCTTTGATTGCGCCCCGCCTATAGCGGGATAGACCTCCACCAGGGTACCGAAATATATTCTGAAGCTACCGAATGGTGGCACGCTGATTGTCAAAGAACAATTTGACAGATCAGTTAATCCCGATAGATGTTTGGTGCAGACGCGTACTATACGCTCTGACTCTCGCGTTCGCTCCGGCAACAGCGAGCATTATCTTATTTGTGAGCGAATTTCAACAAAATCAACTTCCTTATCGGGAAGAAACCATGAACTTGTTCATGGAACTCTTCAACCAAAAGCCGGAACCAACGAGTCGCTTGTCAAGTAATCTGAATCAATGACGGAAGATCTATTTATAAAATTTCAGATTTCCGATCTATAGGAGTAGTTTTTCCTTGACAACCGACGGCCATATAGATGTTATCAATTTTTTTTATTTCCCTTGTCTTTAAGTAGGTTATTGATTCCTATTTGTTTTTATAATTTTTCCGGCGTGAGCACATACCAGACTTTGCTTTCAGTACAATAATCAGAAAGCTATCAAGCCCATGCCGTCATATGCCTTTGTCTTTTTAATCCATCATTAGCAAGTAGCATGAACATTAGAATCATCGACCTCCGCCTATCGTTGTGGCTTTGCTCGAAGCTGTTGTTATCTGAAGTTGTAGGCATAGAGTCCTAAATCAACTTCTTTCCGGTATTTTTCTCAGCTTGTTTAAGCCATGATATTACCTCGTTGTCTTCAGGATTTAGCTTGTACATTTCTAAGCATTGTTCGACTGCTTTATTACCCTGAAGTTGATGATCATAAATATCTCGAAGCATATGGTGCATTTTACTCAATCGACTTTTAAATACAGGATCTTTAGAAATAACTTTGCGACCAGTGGCGATGGCTTTTTCTAGTAATTTTTCAGCTTCAACAAATGATGGATCATTAGGATCAAATGCGTATTGTCCCAATTGTTCCTGTTTTATACCTAATATCCCCTTGCCTTTGTTGATGTATATAATTGATAGGTTCGCTAAAGAATCAGCTCCATCTGGACCCTCAGAGTCAAGTGAAAAAGATTTTTGGTATGCGTTCACTGCTTTTTCAAAACTACAGCGATGGTCACAATAAAGGCCCAAATTATACCATACGTCTGAAGCATTTGGTTGAACCTCGGTTAACAATTCCATAATTGAAATAGCCGCGTCTAATTCAGTAAGACCTGCGCTGAAGTAAATGTTCCCGCCTACTTGAGTGTTTTTCCGTTTGGCACCTTCATGTAACGAGGCGGCCAAGTTATATAGTCTGTTTACTGCTTGATTAAGGGCACCTTCATGAGATGCCCGCGTAAGCGCTTGACGAAAGAGAGTGATGGCCCTAGCCATGTCACCCGTTCTGGTTATCGACTCTGCCTGGTCGTAAAGTGATTTAAACGTTTCTTGTTTTGTATTTGCTGGCACAGTGGGTTCCTTACTGCTATTGAATAACTTTTTAAAGAAACTCATTGATTCATCTCCCTTCTGTACCGTTATTTCATGAGCAAATACTTCTTAAATGGCAAACAATTCCTTGGACATATGATCTGTCCTGTGCATCACAACTCATACAGGACTAAAAGGTTCACCGCAGACGGCGCACGTAAAAGGACTTATAACGTGCTCTTTTTCATTAATTTTCAATCGGGGAACTGCACAACCCATACAAAGAACCAACTTACATTTAACACACTGAATCGCATCTCTCGTCTTCAGCTTTGCTGCGTCCAGGTGACTGCCTTGCGGATACTGGCTAAGCGTAGTTTGAGCCTCTACACCACAGATATCACATTGACACGTTTGTATAAAGGTGAGCGGGATATTTCTCTCTTCCATTTATTAACTCCTTCCTATGCCCACAATTTCCGATATCACTCAATAGTCATTCTTTATGATTGATGGCTGATCAGGGGCGGCGCGTCATTATGCGCCGTCCCTTGCAGCAGCAAGGTTATGTTGTAAAAATCAATTTAATTTCCAAAATACAGAATAATTAGCTATTGTTTTCAAAATATTCACCATCTCTTGCTTTATATCTTTGTAACTAAATGATTTTATTCTGCTCCCGCTGCTTTTAATAGTTTTACTATTTCAATGTGTTTTTTATAATCAGCAACTATCAAGGCAGACAACTCACCAGCTCTAATATTTAACGGAAACGTTACATTAAGTACACTTTTTATATTTAGTGAAATATCATATAATTAGATATATAATCTTGAGATACTATCAGTGTTCTTAAATCGTATAATATCCTCTCTATTATTGATTTATATGGATAATTATCATTTATTCTAATAGTGCATATTCCTTCAACAAATTTGATACTTGCACCATGTTCTATCATTAGCTCTCGAATGGTCTCCATCTTATGGTGTCGCCATTGTGGGGGCAGAAATTTTTTTTAAACCATTCAAATAGATTGTAGGCCATAATCACAAATTGCAGATACGCTTCATTACCCCGAAATTTCTCAGAAGGCATCTTGCCTGCATTGAAAGGGTTTTTGGCCTCCTTGAAAAAATTTTCGATGGTTTGACGTACACAGTAAAACTGATAAAGAGCAAATGCTTCTAGCCTCATAGGGAGGTTTTCTACGATAGCGTAACGAACTTTCTTAACCTTTTTACGACGATCCCCTTTGAAGGGTTCCTGTTCTTTGATAACAAGAATAATCCGGTATTCTCTTTCTACTGTTGAGGTAACACGTGCCATACCCAGATCATAAATCATGGTCTTATCATCATAGGACATCCACTTATCCGGATCCATTTCTGGCTTCTGGGCCATGACCCAATCATAGCGGGCTCCCATGACGACTGATAACTTTTTTCTGGCAATGTAATCTAACAGATCAGCAGAGAGATATCCTCCATCCAATCGAACTATAGAAACAACCTGCGCTATCTTTTTAGTGACTAGATCCAGAGTGTCTTTTAAGTGATCTTTGCATGTCGTATTGCCTTTATAAAGCTTATTGGCTACAGCTTCTCCCCGGATAAAACCTACTGACCATTGGTAGCAGGGTTTACCTGGATTTTTTTTATTGTAACCAACAACGGCTTTTTGTCTTTTGCGGCTCTCAACTGAATGGGTGGTAGAATCAATGTCCAGTACAACAATATCTTGGCGAAAAGCTTCTCCAAAATCTCGGGCAAGCTCATCAGCAATTCTTTCAAGCTGCCTTAGGTGCCATAGTTGAAATTCGTTTAAGAAACGATGGGCAGTGACTTGGTCAAAAAACCGTCCAAGGCCAATAAGACGAGCAATTTGAGTCTCAGTCTTCAGCAGTCTGTTTATTTTGCGTAATCTTTTTATTCCCAAAAGGATTATGCATATGATACCGATACCTAATTGAGCCGCAGTAAATGTTGGTTTTCTCCTTTTAACGGGGTTCTTATTATTGCGCTTTCGCTTGACTGTTAATGGTTTTAATCTTTTCAATAATTGAACATAATCAACTAAGTACCATACAAACAGAGGAAACAGGCCATACTTTGAAAGGTCATCGCCCTCAAATTTTAACAATATATCTCGAATATGCAGATTTTTCATGACGTCCCCCTTTAAAAGTGTTTTGGGTGAACATAACAAAAATCTGCACTTTTGTCAACTATATATTGTGGTATAGGCTGTTAATAAAGGCTACATATTGAGTAATAGGCTATTTGATAACATTTAACTAACTGATTTAAATTAATATTATATTAATGAAACATTCCCGTTAAATCAGCGCCGTTTGCTATTAGGGTTTTAACTGTTTCCATGTGACCATTGAATACTGATACCATAAGAGATGTAAAACCTTTGTCACCATTTACTTCATTTATATTTGCTCCATATTTTAAAAGCACATTAACAATGCTATCAAATCCCATTTTAGATGCTATAAAAAGTGCCGTTTCATTTTTATTATTCTTTTTATCAATAATAGCATCCTTATTTATTAATAAATTAACAATTTGCTGATTACCTTGAAGCACCGCCTCCATTAAAACTGATTGTCCTTCATCATTCTCAGCATTTACATCAGCATCATTTTTTAAAAGATAATCCACAATTTCATAATGTCCCATCCTTATTGAGAGTTTTAAGGGGCTATCACCATATTCGTCCTTCACCTCAATATTTGCTCCACTGCCCGTGATAGGGGACGTACATAAGTTCATAAGTTCCCATCAGTCTAACGTGATTATGCATTGTTTCTTGGGTCGTTTATTCTTCAATGGTAATTTGCAAGCTGACTCAAATCAAGGTGAAAATATTTGTAAACTTATAATCTTATGTACGTCCCCTAAGTCATTGATTGCGCCGGAACAAGGGTACCGAAATATATTCTGAGGCTACCGAATGGTGGCACGCTGATTGTCAAAGAACATTTTGGCTGTTTAGTTACTCTCCAGCAATAATTCAGGCTAAATTAAGTAAACAAAGAATAGGGTAAAAATATTA
>CAZHAH010000046.1:0-35179 GCA_964530095.1 uncultured Desulfobacteraceae bacterium
TATTATTCATCTAAACGATAGAAAATTGACGGGCAACCATTTTTATGCCAAAGTGTCTTATGCAGTTGATGCCGAAAACGGCCCATGCCCTGGGAGTGAAAGACAGCTTCAACCCGGAACAGAATGTCAACGGTGGAGTCAGATACTTTAAACAGCTCCTGGATAAATTTGAAGGGAATATCATTTTGGCGCTGGCGGCATATAATGCCGGCAGCAGCACGGTCAGAAAGTATCAAGGAGTCCCGCCAATCGGGGCAACACGGCATTATATACGTAAGGTGTTGAAGTATTATCAACACTACCGGAGGGATGGCAGGGGAGGGCCGTGGATGAAAAATAGAGGACGGAAACGATGAAAAAAACTAAAGACGTATCCAAACAATTAAAAGAGTGGTTTGTGCGGCTAAAAATATGGATGAGTAGAAATACGATTGAGATACGAACCGTGCCCCTCGAGGATTTGCATCGGCTGATTCACAAACTGCAAAAACAGGCAAAAGAAAGACCCCTTGTCCCATAAATCTGCGTTTCAGATCGGTATTTGGCGGATTTGCCAATGTTGGCATTTCCGCCAAATGAAGGAACCTTGGAGTGAACCCTGAACCTGTGAACGTTTACAATACTTCTTTGGCATGTTTTTTATACAAGGGGTGAACTTTAAAGGGGTTGATCCAGTTTCTCGCGCTGAGACGCCTTTTGAAGCCGGATATCAAAGCAGGAAATGGCCTATTCCCTCTGCTGTCACGTATTCAAAGAGCGCTAAAAAATAAAAAGCCGGGGACCTTAATGTGACCTTTACGATGGCTCACAGGGAGTTGTGATACGGGCGGAGTGTTACTCAACCGATATCACGATTTTTTCTTTGATGGTTTCAATTTCTATCAATCGTCCTTTGGGAATCTTCTTTTCTCTCAATTTGGCAAGCTGACTGATTTCGATACCTTCCTTTTCCAGAACCGTTTTTATCTTGGTGGGGATCAGCATTCTTCCGAACTCGATCACATTGAGGGGGAGTGTTGTTGAGGTTTGCAGTTTGGCTGTACCGAGTGCAAAAAGCTCTATCTTTAAAATTTCCATCATTTCACCTTAAGCAGATCCCCCTGATCGACCGTGACTTCCATTTGGCCGCACTGAAGGATCAGAGCATTTTTATGAAGTGACCATTGCTAAAATTTCCAATCATACTTTTCACCGGCGGGGGATAGGTCTTTACCAGTGTGGGCGTCATCATCACTTTGGCCTCATAGGCCACATTCGGTTTTTCAATCACATCGATGATCAGGAGGCTCTTTTTAGTGTTCATTTCTTTGTCATGTTTTCTATGTAATTGAGGGGTTTCGATTTGGAGCATTTCTATTTGTTGCTTAATCATAATAACGCCTTCTTGAGCAATTCGTCTACATCGGTCGTTTGCCAATCAGGCGTCTTTTGTCTAACAAATAAAAGGAGACTGCCGATGATCTTCTCGGATTTTACCACGTTCCTTTCAAGTATCTCCAGCGCTTCCTTTGCCTCCGACTCAGGATTTTCAAGGGTCATTTTGAGGATATAAGCAGCGTTTTTTATGCTCGCTAAAGGGTTGCGCAGTTCATGGCCCAAACCACGGGCTATTTGCTCAATTACTTCCATCATCTGTGTGTGTATCAGTGTTTCCGGCATGATCTCACGCTCGGCTTCCGACTTTTCAGATATGGAAATCCGCCGGCGCAAGTTAGATAGTTCATCTATTAGTTGTGCTTTTGTTTTTTGCTTGTCTTTCATTATTATCTTAGGTGCTGGGTGCTAGTTCCAGATTTTTGCAACAAACAGTCCTGCAACCTTGATGGTTTCTTTTGGGGTTGCCGTTGCCAAACACGATTTGTCCTATCTTATTCAAATCGGCTTTCCCGCTTATATTGTGTGTGAACAGGGGTACTTTTATGATAGCCCGATGGGAATATTTTGTATGAATCTTTTTAATATAAATTTGCTGCTCCACCCTTTTGGAGGAACAAAAATCACAATCTGTCGCTGGAATGAACATATTGACTGCGATATGATGCAAAGGGATGCGGGCCTTCTCAACCGCGCTTACGAGTCGCTCCAATTCGAGGTAGCCCATGGCTTCGGGGATTGTCACGGCAATGAATGATGTTCTTTTCGGGTCCGCAAGCGTTTCCTGAATCTTCCTGATATTTTTAGACATGGATAGCGCCCTTTCGGCGGCTTTGGTCAGCCTGACGACACCTTTATATTTTAACAATAACCGAAAAAACGATTTCAACCATTCCCTGACCAAATCCGGCAGTTCCAGAAACCGTAGGAGATGTCCGGTGGGAGAGGTATCCAGGACAAAGATATCAAATTCCCCCTGCTCCCTCAGTTCCATGATCCGATCCAAGGCCATAATTTCGTCCAGCCCCGGCGGTGCGAGGGTAAGCAGTTCAGTCATGACCTCACGGTCAAATACGATGTCGGCACCCTTCGCCATAAATGCATCGAAGATTTCTTCTATGTCCCTTTTAAAGTCCGCCTTAAAATCCTGCCACAATTCATCCGCATTTATTTCCAGCGCAAAGAGATTGGTTATTGGAGATTGAAGAGTTGGGTAATTAGTCACTGATCCCTGGCCCCCGACTTCTGACCTCTGACTTCTGACCTCTGACTTCTGGCCTTTGGTCACTGACCACTGTATTGGTGTTATTTTATCCCCTATCTCAATGCCAAAGCTGTCCGACAGGGAATGGGCGGGGTCCGTGGAAAAGACAAGAACCCTTTTTTCCGGGCGCTTTTGGGCCAGGTGAAGGGCAGCGGCTGAAGCCAGGGATGTTTTTCCCACGCCGCCCTTGCCGCCAAAAAGTATAAACTCCAGATCACCCTCGATGGTTAAATTGGCATCCGGCATTTCATCGACTTGAATTGCTTCATGAAAACTGAAAGGTTTGGGCATCCCTATGAGATAATCCGCAAGCCACTTCAGTCCCTCCAGTCCGCGAATCTCATTGGGAAACAACCCGACCTTAATCAAATCATATTTGGAAAAATGATCCTCTATTTCAGCTATAGGTCCCTCTTGATCCGCCATCTTGGCTGAACAAAATGAACATCCGCCACTATCCATCACCCGGTTTATAATAATTTCCTTGACCGGTACCTGCAATTTCTCAAGCGAGCCGATCAATCTGTTTGTCTCATAGATACTCATGGGTTCCGGGATAGTTACCGGGACAAAACGGGTTGTCTCCACATTGGAGAGCATCTTTTTAACCCTGTCGATGTCCGCGGAAAGGTCATCCAGAAAGATATCACACTCATCTTTGACATATTTCCTGCCCGTAAAATGGGTGGCCATGTAACGGTGCTTGTGTTGCATCAGATCCATGACTTCAATCCATTTGCGCATCTGTTCGGGCAGATTGAGCATTCGCACGGTGTGGCCGGTTGGGGCGGTATCAAGGATCAGGACCTCGTAGGTACCCTTCTTTAGGAGATTGGCAATCTCGATGATGGCCATGACCTCATCCATGCCTGGAAGCGAAAGGTCAAAAAACTCGGCAATATCCTGCTGGTCGAAATAAGTCCCCCGATCTGCGAGTTTTTTCATCACGGCATCGTTCTTCAGCTTGAACTTTTCCAGCAATTTATTTGCGTCCAACTCCCGGGCGAATAAATTGGTCATTGGACATTGGACATTGGTCACTGGACTATATTCTATTGGCGTCACGCAGTCCCCTATCTCAATGCCGAAGCTATCGGATAGGGAATGGGCCGGATCAGTTGAAATCACCAGGACCTTTTTATCATCGCCGCAGGTCCGAGCCCAATGAATGGCTGCGGCGGCAGACATGGTGGTCTTACCCACGCCGCCCTTGCCGCCAAAAAGGATCAACTGCAGATCTTTGTTCTGTAAATATTCAATTGGCTTTCCCACAATATTCAATCTTCAATATTCAATCTTCAATAATCTTATTTCCAACAAGTTGTTTCGCAGGCGCATGTGGTGGCCATCGATCTTAACTTCAACAGGGAGCTGAATAGTTTCCTTCCATGGGCAATCAGGCTTATCGGTTCTGACCGTGAGCGTGTCTCCTTCCACTTCAAGTGCCAAATCCGGTTCTTCCACCCCCCTTACTTCCATAATGACCTGAATATGCAACCCTTCATCAAATATATCTAATAGCCGATCTTCACTTGGGGTAGGTTCTTCCGGCTGCCCCGCCAACCACCAGCTAAATAAAACCTTTTCCCCGGTTTCAGGGTCTAGTTTCGATCTTTCAAAGCTGAGGATCGGACAGCCAAGCATCTTTTCTGCAACCGGGTTGATCGTTTCCCTGATCTCCATCAGGACATGCATATGGCTCGGCGCGTCGATAAGTTCGGCCAGTTCATCAATCCGGGCGTAACGGTTCTCCCACAGGTACCACAGTAAATCCTGGCTATCTCCGCCTATGTGAGCCGTAATTTTTGCGACTGTTTCAGGATCGACCTTTAATAAGGAGGCTTGAGAGATTATGCGCTCTTTCCATTTTTGCAGTTCGTTTACGGCCACCCAGACCATTCTTTCACTTTCTTGCACTTTATGTAAAAGACACAGGACCTCCTTCTTTCGGATCGCATAATGCAGCTTTTCCGTCTTTAGATCCGTAATATCTCTGAGCAATAATTGCAGCCGGATTTCCGGGCCCTGATAGATGATAAACCTTTGATTGGTCAAAAAGCAGCGGCCCACCTTCCAGCCGGAGCGAAAATTTTCCTTATACGCCCCCTGACTTTTTAGAATGACCTGCTCGTCCGCTCGAAGCGGGGGGAGGGTGGTTTTTTGTGAATTTCTTTGCATAACGTTTAATAGTCAGTGATCAGTGCCCACTGATAACTTACATCTCCCCCAGCACTTTCCTCAGCACTTCTGTTCTCTCTGCGACGGCTCCTTTTCCACCATCGGATAGCGCCTTTTTCAGATCCAAAATGGTCTCCTCAATCTTATGTAATAAAGGGGTCGCGAGTTTTCCCTTTTTTTCGTCCAAGGCGGTTGCGGCGGCGCGGATCATGCTGTCGGCACGGATATTTACCTCCACCTCCTCGCGTCTTCTTAGATCTTCTTCGGCCAGCACCTCGGCTTCCCTGATGGCTTGTTCCACCTGCTCATCGGACAACAGGTGTGAGGCGTCGATTTTTATGCCGGCCTGCACTTCGGTGTACAGCTCCTGGGCCGAAACCTGAACGATTCCGTTTACATCAACCGCAAAGTTTACCTCCACCTGGGCCTTTCCCCTGGGCAGGTATGGAATGTCAGTCAATTGGAATTGCCCCAGGCTGATATTATCTATGGCCATCTCGCGCTCGCCCTGAAGAACATGAATGTCCATCACGCTTTGATTGTCCGCGGCATTGGTAAATATCTGCCCGGCCGAGGTGGGGATGGTGGCATTGCGCGGTATGATCCTGGAAAAAAGCCCGCCCTCGGTTTCAACGCCTAACGAAAGAGGGGTTACATCCACCAACACGACATCGTTGATCGCTCCTGTTAAAATCCCTGCCTGAACAGCCGCTCCTATGGCGACCACCTCATCGGGGTTGATCTTGATGTAAGGTTTTTTATGAAAGGTTTTCTGCACCAGTTCCCTGACAAACGGCATCCGGGTGGAGCCGCCCACCAGTATAATCCGATCGATATCTTCTACAGATAATTGGGCATCGGTGAGGGCCTGTCTTGTCGGGCCAAGCAGTTTTTCTTTTAAGTCTTGGGTTATGGCTTCAAATGTTTGCCTGTCAATTGGGATCTCCACATTGCTGAGATCGCGGTTGCGTGTCCTGATAAATGAAAGCGAGATCTTGGTCCTGGGCTTGAAGGAAAGTTCCCGCTTGGCCTTTTCGCAGGTCTCTCTGAGACACTGGAGTGTCACCCTATCCGACTTCATGTCAAAGCCGTATTCATTCAAAAACTTTTCGGCGACATAATCGATCAGCCGTTCGTCCCAGTCGTCGCCTCCGAGTCTGGTATTGCCATTAACGGCCCTCACCTGAAAGATACCCCGGCCCAGTTCCAGGATGGACACGTCAAATGTCCCGCCTCCCAGATCCCAGACTAAAATCGTCTGGACCCCTTCACGATCGAGCCCATAGACCAGTGAGGCCGCTGTAGGTTCGTTGATGATCCGCATTACCTCAAAGCCGGCCATCGTGCCGGCCTCTTTGGTCGCCTGCCGCTGTCCGTCATTGAAGTATGCCGGAACCGTGATGACCGCTTTTTCAATCTCTGCGCCGAGGTAGGTTTGCACGTCCGATTTGATCTTGCGCAGAATAAAGGCTGATATTTCCTGGGGGGAATAAGTTCTGCCGTTGAGAGAGACCCTATGATCGGTGCCCATGTATCTCTTAATGGAGGTAATTGTCTTTTCCGGATTGGCTGCGGCCTGTGTTTTTGCCACCGAGCCGACCAGTTTATGCCCCCGGGCTGTTTCAGCGATCACGGATGGGGTCAGGTTTTCACCTTCCCCATTCCGGATTACCTTGGCCCGTCCGTCTTCAATAAGGGCCGCGACCGAATAGGTTGTCCCCAGATCGATCCCGATTGCTTTGATCATCGCTTCCCTTTTAGCGCAACTTCCAATTTTACGATTGTTTTTATGCCTATGCGGTGCCCTTAAGCCGCCGTTAGGACAGGCCTAAGTTTGGGGTGCACGGGGCGATTGATGATTCGATTAAGGACTTGATGCCAATCTTCAAGATGCTCACCTGAAAAAAGGGCCAGCTTGCGGGTACCGTTAACCCCGTAAATAATATCCAACACCCGCTTTTGCTTTAGTGCACCGCTTAGGTCTTTTGTTTCCATTGCCGCAGCCGTCAGTTTATTGATGGCAATGTCCAGACTGACGCGCTGTTCCAAATCATGGCACCAGTACAATCTTTGGTTGGTTAGATACATTTTGCCGCATTTCCAGGTATCATCCAAAATTCCTTTGGAATGTACCAAATGCCAGATTTTCCCGTGGCAAATAAGCTGTTCGCTTTGGGGTATAAATGAAGGGCTCTCTTCAAGAAACGGAATCTCCGGCTTACGATCCAGGGTAAGCTTCAGGGCATCCATCTGTCGCGTTATCGCCCGCTTTAGCCGGTGCGTATCCGATGTCCTCACCTGGAAGACATGGCCGCTTTGATGAAAGAGATATAATATATGGCCTGTTTCCCCGGTTGACTGTTCTTCTTCCCGAACCGTTAACCCGGTAATATTTTCCAGACATGCTTCGAACAATACCTTGCCAAAATCCTGGTGGTATAAAATCAGACGCTGATCGGTTAAATAAAAACAGCCATATTTCCAGGCTCTGTATATCCCTTCGTCGACAAAACAGGCACCCTGTGTTTTGAGGAGAACATTTTCACCCTGCAGCATAGCAGTCGCTTTTATTTTTCTGTTTTCTCTTTCCCAGGATCGCATGCGCTCATCCCAAGCCTGCATGACCCCGTATTTCAACATCGTTTCCATCCCGGCCAGGGCCGCCCGCAGGTTGACACCGATCAAAGGAATCCCCGCCACCGAGACAATCAGATCGGCATGGATAACCAGACCCTTTTCCAGAACACGGTCCAGAAGATCCACCAAAGTTGCATTCGGGTTGCGTTGGGGTTCCATAATAATTAAACAAAAGAATAGGGCGGCCAGGGGCCCGTAAAACGAACCCGGAAACCTTCTTTGGAATCGATTTTTTCCAATTCGTCTCCCAGATTTTTGCTTTTTCCTTTGCTAAGCAGACAGGATAGATTCAGTAACATGCGTTGATTTTTGTCTTCGGCCTTTTTGGTTTTTTCGATCTTCAGATCGTGGGTAAACGGCTTGATCTTTTCGTACAGTTCTTTAAACGACTGGTCGGCCTCGCGTTCCATTTCGGTTTTTAAGATTTTTTCCAGTTTCTGCCGGTACATATACGCCATACCTTTTGGCTTTGATTGGATTTCGGAGTTGATTTGATTGACCTCGTTGTTTTGCAGGGTGATCTTGCGTGCCATAATTTCCGAATCCCAAAAGACCTGCACCCCGTATTCTGCTTTTCCGATGATCTTATCCATTTTGCGCTTCAGATTTTCATATTCTTCATTCAGCCATTGGCGCATATTTTCATCCGGATCCACGTTTGAGTTGCCCCTGATAATGGTATCAAATCCGATCGGTATAATCGTACCGAATGTTTCCCAAGCCGCATCCACGACTTTTTGATGTGTCAGAACCCATTGCTTTACAAGCGCTTCATCTTCCGATTGGTAGGGTTCGGCCCGGCAGTCGTGAATCACGGCACACAGGTTTTTGTATGGAATGGTGTAAACCTCACTGTCTTCTATTCCGATTTTGCCAAGGTGAGTCTTTTTGTCCCCCACGGCAACACAGTAGAGATATCGACCGCTCCCATTTTCCCCACCGGTCTTGATTGAATCGGTGTCATTACGGATCGGTGCAAGCCGATTCCCAAGCTCTTTTTTTGAATCGGGTTCGGGGTCTTGAACCATTTCTCCCAGGTGGGGGCTCTCGCGGTTAACTACCTGTTCCTGACCTTCCGGTTCGGACGATTCCTTTAAAGACGCTTCCATTAAAGCAGAGATGGTTTCGCGGATAGCGGCTCTAAGTTCCGGGGCCAGCGAGGTCTCAACGATCTCTTTTATACTATCCTTATTTTCTTCAAGAATAGCCTCAATTTCTTGCTTGACCATCTTTTCGATTATCTTCTTCATCTCTAAGCACTATCTTCCCTCTTGCCACTTTTCGGGATTGATCATTTTATCCAATATTTCGTCCACAATATCATCCAGGCCGTCTCTGACCGATTTTACCGACTCGCTGATTCCTTGGTCTTTTTTTATTTCCTCGATGGCCGTGTCGAGATCCATCAGAGCCTGTCCCAATCGCTCCGTCTCTTCCTCTGTTAAGGTTCCGCCATCCATTCTTTTCAAGGCCTGCAGTCTGAGGGTATCCTGTATGATCTCAACCAGAGCGATAACCAGCCCCAGGACACCGTGTTTGAGGTTTTTTTCGTCAATATCTATGGGCATGTTCTGTTTGCTGCAAAACCAAACTTCGACATCACACCGTGTTGATCTTTTGTGCCAGCCCCTTTGCTTTGGCGCTGATCCATCCGCACCAGGGGCATCCGGCCGTAATAAGCTCTTCAAAGGGAACGTTTTTTTCACACTGGGGACAGTTTTCCTTGGCTACAAGGGCCTCTTGCCAGGCGGGTGTCTCCAGGGCTGTTCCGGAAGGAAATTCCAACCCATATTTAGCGGCGGTTTCAAATGACGCCAGGGCCGCCCTGATCTTAACGCCCAGCAGCTCAACACCGGCTACAGACACGGCGATATCAGCATTAATCACCAATCCCTTATCCAGAATCCGGTCTATGACATCCGCCAAACCGCCCCCGTCCCGAGATGGTTCCATGGTCATGTCTGTCCTCCATATTCCGTCATGGTTTCGCCGTCATGGGTTGACATTGTGTCGGGTTGCCCCCGCTTCAGTTAGGTTGAGTGCTTCTTTTGCAGAAGCTTTACACCCTTGGGGCTAATCTCATATTTTCGCGGCGCAAGGGCTGTTAGCAATCCGTTTTCTAGCAGAGACCGGGTCATTATTCCCACATAACCGGGTGACAAGCTCATGTAATTGCTGACATTGAAGGCCTTTTTCCGCCGCCTTGCTTCATAATAGACCCGCAGAACCTCTATCTCGCCGGCGGTAGGGTTTCTCTTTGGCTTTACGGGTGGCGCCAGGATCCTGTCCTTCTGCTTCATTTCAAATTTGATCTGATTATGAAAGACGGCCTTGGGGGCTGCCGCCTCTTTGCGGGGGATCATTGTTGGGATCACCCCTTTGCCTTTACATTTAAGACACGGGAGCTTGTTATTGGGCTCCGATCCTTTTCCGCGGCAATGTGAACAAGCTAAAAACGGTTCGGTAACGCTCACAAAACCCTTTCCGCGGCAGACGGTGCAGGTGATATTGCTGCGGGGTTTCTCTTCACCCCTGCCCTTGCAAAAGGCGCATATGACCGCAGGCGGGTTTAGGGAGGTTTTTTTCGATCCCCTACACACGGGGCAGAGGGTTCCCTTTGGTTTTTCTCCCTTTGCCTTGCAGAAACCACAGGGGTGCGTTGTATCGGTAAGTAGCTTCCAACCCCGTATCCCCGCTCCCTTTTCAGAAAAGCGTCTCCCTAAGCCATCGATTTTTGTTGTCGTCCAGAGCAGCTCGTCCTGACCGGACTTATGGAAAGCCGAAGCAGTATTAAAGCCGGAACGCCCGGCATTCGGCAAGACACCCCATCCGAGATTTTCCTGAGATGGTCTTTTCAGCGGAACGCCCGGGGTTGTTTTTTCTGTTTCCACATTAGATGTTTTACCCAGGGCCTTTTTGCCTTTGTACGTGATCTTGAAGCCGCCCGACCGTTTCAGATCGACATAATCTTTGCGAGCCAGATTCATGCACAGAAGCCTTGCGTATCCGGTATCTATACCCAACCGACAACTCACCTTGTGGCTGGTGGTCTCGCCGCCACTTTCATAAACGATTTCCAGAGCTTTTTTTTCACTTCCGCTGACCATATGTGCCTCCCTTTATTTTCTTTTCCACAGGCTCAAAAGCTTGATCGGATTGATTCTCCTGTTCAAGTATCTCACTGTCGAGCAACACGCCTGAAGAGTGTCTTATAGCAGCCCCCCTGCCGGTGGAGTATCTGACCCTTGATCGTCGTTTCTTTTTTTCGTATTCATCCCATTCCATGGCCGTGGAATGCTTACACCGGGTCTGCCTGCCCGTTGAATATTTCATGTCTTTTCTCCCTCAATAGTCAAGTGACATGGTTTTCCATTTCTTTTTGTTTTTCAGACCCATTTTCTCCTGTAAGGTCGTCAGTCTCGCTGGGCCCTTGTTTCTGATGGACAGCCATGGGGCTTTTGATGGTCCGTTGAGCTTAAACTCCAGGGCAAGGCCGGGTTCAAAGCCGGATGCGGCCGTCACCTCATCACCGAAAACAAGGTGGCTTTCCGCATCGATGCGGCAGGGACATTGATAAAAAACCGTCTGGAAGGCGGTAAATCTGGGCTCCTGATTCAGCCTGTGAATAATAATGTATGGATCGCGCCCGCTCCCGGTGATGCGCATTACTTTCAGGCCTGCCGCCGAACCCGGTTCCAGACCCATTTGCAAAACAAAATTAGGCCCCAGAGATATCTTTCCATCTTGCTTTACTTTTCCGAAACTTCGGAGCAGAGTCATCTATGAAGCACCCATAAGCTGACGTTCATCTCACGATCCCCTTTTCCGCTTTAAATCTCGAAACTACTCCTCGCCAATTTCCGTATCAATACGCTTGCGCATCCGGGTTCGTTTGAATTCCTGCATATTTCCGTCCGGATCCAAGAGGGTTTCATACATGGCCAAGATATCCATACCGTCGGGAAGAGAGTGCTTTTCCACGACCTCCATGGTCACCTTCCATCCGTCTTCAGCTTTTGCCGCCTCCAGAGTCGATGAAATCTCCAGGCCGGTAAGAACGTTTATCTCCGTGCGTGCTTTTTGGATTACTTCCGCCATACTTAAAGCCATTTTCATTTACCTCCTTTTGTGGTGTTTGGAATTCAGCAAAGTGTTTTTGCGCCTATAGTCTTCCAGCAGAAAGCTCTTTAACTCTCGTCCCGCAATTGGGACAGAATCTATACCCATGGATATGACGCCAGATCTGCCCACAATCGGCACATCCAATGTTCAATCTCTGCCCGCATTGAGGACAACTCTTCATTGCACCGGATGTTATCTCTCCACACCTGGGGCAACGAAATGCCCCCCCACTCTCGATTCTATCGGACATAGCTACATATCCTCCTTCATTTTGCGGATGGATGCTAAGCGCTCCATCAACCGGGTTTCTTGTTTTTCATAGGCTTCTTCATCTATCTCTCCTAACTCATAGCGCATCTGGAGGTTCAGAAGTTCTTCGTAAACCTTGGACTCATCGGTCATCTCAGCCTGAGCGGTTTCGGTAAGTTTTTCTCCCAGCCACACCGTAAGCTTTAAAGGGGAAAACAGTATGTCATCGAGTATGAAAGCCATAACAATTGACCATTGGATATTGGCGATTGTTTTCCTGAATATTCGATATTCAATAAAAAATATTCAATTTTATTGCCCTACCATGTCACCGTAATTTCAACGAAATTACAGGGGGGTACCGGACCCACATAATTAATTTTCATTTTGTCTTCAGATGTTGCCGCCAGATTATTCACGGCCTGGTCAAACATTTTTTCCCGGTCTTTTTTGACCAAAAAGGCGCTGTTGGTAACCATTTGATCGCCAAAGGCCTTGTTTGACTTATGTTCGATCCAGAGTCCCTTAAAATTATTAAAAATGGCCTTTTCCTCCTGTTTTTTTCTGGCCTCGAGAGCCTTTTTTACCATCTCACCCAACCGGACCTGCTCTGCCTGTGCCCTTATCCGTTTCGACATGAGGCGATCTCTCAACATCCTGATATCCCGTCCTTCTTCAACAATTTCTTGAAAAATGACGTCCATATCTTTCCAAATGACTTTAAGGCCTATCTCTATCTTATCTTCCACATATCTCAGAAGGGCTTCAAGCTCCTCATATCTGGCCTTTAAGACCTTCTCTTTGATAACCTCGACCCCCTCACCAATAGTCCCAAATCGTACCGGCAAGATGGGGCCATGTTTCATGACCTCTTCCATGGCTCTTTGGTGGGTCATGGTATTGGCCCGGGTAATGTGGTACTTCACAATAGGGGAGGAACTGATAAGCGCCCCGATCTTGCGGTAGCAAACCGTGTACACCTCATCGTTTCGGTCACCAATGCCAATGGGACCAAAATTTTTTTCTCCGTTGGAGCCCACGATGGCGTATATGTATTGTCCTTCTTTAGTCATTGATCATAAAATTGAATATTGTCGATTGAACATTTAACAGCGATTTCTGGTTTTTCATCTTTTCCCATTAAAAATTCGGTGTTGGATGTTCGATGTTGGACGTTCATTTTTTCAATTGATCACTGGATCTCGGCCGTCAAATATTGGGCCAGTTGATTGAACTTTCTTTCATTCCCCCTGTAAATGAGCAGCTTGAAATATTCCTTCACTTTGTGGCCATTTTTTATCTCTTTCACCGAAATATCTTTGGCTAAATAGGGCAGCACATCGTGGAAAGTCCCCATAAAAAGAACTCCCCTTTCTTCCATTTGCAGGGTCCTGCCAATCGTCCCGGCAATAAAGATGTCTCTTTTTTCCAGAAGCCGGTCTTTATGAAACCTGTGCCCCATGTAAGCCGTCGTCCTTTCCCAATGTGATTTGTTTTGAGCAAGCTTAAGAACCCGGGCATATTCTTCCTTGAGAAGGACAACATCCTCTGTCTTTCTGATCTCCGCTCCTCTGTCCATCAAATCAAGCACAATCCGGTAATTAATGCTCCCCTGGCTGCTCCCTTCCCGGATTATCTTTTGTCCCAGTTCACCATCTGCCGGCAATCCGTCCTGATAAATTTTAAGATTACTTGCTTCCAGGGTCTTAAAGTACCTCGCGATTTGATCCCAAAAGGCGTTCACGGTGTGTTTATGCTTATCCCAGCGTTGCCTTCCGCAAACCGCGGCGCTTCTTTTATCGATACTGGACGAAATGCTTCCCATGTCTGCCTCTATATGAATAATCGGAACATAGAGCAATTTTCGCATCAGGCACCCATCTGCAAGCTGTCCACGGGCCCAACCGCAATCCAACCCCTGACATCCGCCTCTTTAAGGGAGGAGCCGCCTTGCTGACAGTAATTGCTGAGTACATGGTAGGCCTTGTTGATCTTCTCAAACCTTTTTTGTGCTTCCGGATCATCCGGAAACTTGTCGGGATGGAACTTGCGGGTCAGATCCCAGTATGTCGCCTTTATATCCGCGGGTGTGGTCTCTGCCGCTAATCCCAGCAATTCTCTGGCTTCGTTCAACTCCCGAAATCCCATCTTTGTAATCTCAAATGTGCTGAAGCTGTATGGGGGCAGGGGGCCCACGATTCTAAAATTAATCCTGCTGCGGAAATGTTCATCCAGTTGATGCACCTTTTTTTCGAAAATATCGGCTTTCTCTTTTTGTAACAGAAAAGCGTTGTTCATTATCATGGCATCATCCATAAGCGCATGCGCATGATAGTCTTCCACATCCCTTTCCAAGGTTTTCAATATCTTGGAAGCACAATCGGCTCTCTTTCTATCCAATGACTCCTTGATTAATTTGCCCACGCTTAGTTTGATTTGAAATATTTGGGCGGGAGGCTTTGATGCGGCTTCGGCCTTCAGTGCTTTGATCCCTTCTTCCTCTCCGCTTTCCTTTAAAATCGCCTCGACGTCACCCCACAGTGCGGCTAAATCGATCTCTATTTTATTTTTCATTTTTTGCAAACTCGTATTGATCTGCTCAAAACCGTTTTTGAGGATATTTTCAACCTCCGCCTCCCCTTGAGTCACGGTCCCGAATTTTACCGGAATAATGTGATGGCCCTGCATCACCTTTTCATTGACAGACTGATACACGGCCAGATTGCGAAGAAGGGTTTCGCGGGACAACTCATCAAATGGTTTTACAGGCAAATCACTGACCACGGCCGCGATATCCTTATAGGGCAGGAAGTGTACTTCTCTCTGATCGATGCCGATGGAACCCAGGTTGCGGGGGGCGTTTTCACTGATAAAGCCGTAGATGTATTTTCCTTCGGTCGTCATTTGATTCCTCCATTTTTATGATTGAATATTTTCTATTGAATATTGAATATTAAAAAATAACCAATCGGCAATCCTTCAATCCCTAAATCATCAATCCCTAAATTCCTCCAGGGCTTCCTGAAAGTGCCTGTTCGAAATTATAAAACCGGAATAATCCTTAGCGCCGGCTTCTATAAACGCTCTGATCGCTCCCATCGAGGCCTTCCGGCAGACGGATTCAATGTCCGCCCCAACCAGATCTTCAGAATCTTTTGCCAGCGAAGCGATATCGATATCATCGGCCAGCGGCTTCCCTTTGGTATGCACATTGTAAATTTCGAGTCGCGTTTCCTCATCAGGGACGGGAAGCTCCAGATGAAAGTCGAATCGTCCGGCCCTAAGCAAAGCCGGATCGATAATGTCCAGTCTGTTGGTGGCCGCCAGGACCACGATGCCCTTGAGGTCCTCAATCCCATCCAGCTCTGTCAGAAACTGGCTGATAACGCGATCCACAACGTGAGACGAGGCTTCCGAGCCGCGCAGGGGAACCAGGCTGTCTATTTCATCGAAAAAAATAATGCACGGCGATGCCTGCCTGGCCTTGCGGAAAACCTCCCGGATTCCCTTTTCGCTTTCTCCAACCCATTTGGAGATGATTTCCGGACCTTTGACGGATATGAAATTGACCTCTGACTCCGAAGCTACGGCCTTGGCAAGCAACGTCTTCCCCGTCCCCGGATTTCCGAAAAGCAATATCCCTTTGGAAGGACTGGTTTTGGCGTGCCTAAACAAATCACTATACTTCAAGGGCCATTCGATGGTCTCCTTTAATACTTTTTTAACATCCTCCAGCCCCCCGACATCCTGCCACCTTACATCGGAAACTTCCGTAAAAACCTCTCTGATGGCAGAAGGCTCTATCTCCTTCAGGGCCTCCATGAAATCGTCCATGGTGACATGAAGTTCCATAAGCCTCTCATAGGGGATTTCTTCCATCTCAAAATCAATGTTAGGGAAGATTTTTCTCAAGGTGACCATGGCTGCTTCCCGGGAAAGGGCCTCCAGATCGGCACCTACAAACCCATGCGTAATCTCGGAAATGCGAACCAGATCCACATCATCGGCCAGCGGCATGCCGCGCGTGTGGACTTCCAGGATTTCAAAGCGGCCGTTTTTATCGGGTATGCTGATTTCGATCTCGCGGTCGAAACGTCCCGGTCTTCGCAAGGCGGGATCAAGGACATTGGGGATGTTGGTGGCACCGATGACGATAATCTGACCTCTGGCGGAAAGGCCGTCCATCAGGGCCAGAAGCTGGGCTACGACTCGTTTTTCAACCTGCTTTTCGCCACCCATCTCCTCGCGCTTGGGCGCAACCGCGTCAATCTCGTCAAAAAAGATAATGCTCGAAGAATGCGCCGTGGCTTCATCAAATATGCGCCTCAGATGGGCCTCGCTTTCGCCATAGTACTTATGCATGATTTCCGGGCCGCTGATGTGCCCGAAATGGGCATCCGTTTCATTGGCCACGGCGCGGGCGATAAGGGTTTTTCCGCATCCGGGGGGGCCGTGGAGAAGCACTCCTTTGGGGGGATCGATACCCAGCCTTTCAAATACCTGGGGATATTTCAGTGGAAGCTCAATCATCTCCCGGATTCGCCGGATCTCCCTGCCCAGCCCCCCAATATCTTCATAGGATATCCTGGCCCTGGCCTCACCGGGTTCCTTCTTGTTCTGGATTTTCATAAGGGTCTTGGGATGAATCATTACCACCCCTTCAGGCTTGGTGGAAACAACCTTAAAATCCTGGGTTCGTGTGCCAAAAAGCCTGGCCCTTACCGTGTCTCCCTCCACCAGGGGCAAGCCCTCCAGAAGGCTTCCGATGTAGCGGGCATCATGGGACCGCATCACTGTTAAAGGATCGACAACGATCTTTTGAGCTGGACGGGAATCAGCTTTTTTGACAACCGCCTTTTCATCAAGGCCGACACGAGCGTTTTCGCGCGTAATCCCGTCCAGGCGAATCATACCCTTTTCACGATCTTCCATATAGGCGGGCAGGACTTTGGCTGCCGTCTCTCTTTTGCCCTTAATGGTCACGACATCTCCCACTTCGACCCCAATCTTTTTGAAATCGGCGGGATCAAAGCGCACAATGCCGCGCCCCACGTCCTTGGAACCGGCCTCAGCCGCTTTCAGGGTAACGGTTTTGTTTTCTGTATCTTTTTTGGCAGTTTTCATATTATTTGTCAGTCATCATTGGTTGATAGAATTGAATATTGTCGATTGAATATTGAAAATTGGAGGAATAAATATTCAATCTTCATTTCCTCACTTTTCACTCTTCACTGATCACTGATCACTTTTCATTTTCAACCGCTATTCTGATCTCCAATATCCCATTCTTATATGTCCATGTCATATCCGCGGTCCTGGCCGGACGCGAGAGCAGAATCTCTTTTTGGTATTTTCTATTTTCCGCTTCGGCATTGATATTCAGGATGTCGCCCTCGATCTCCAGGTTAACATCCTTTTCTTCGATGCCCGGCATTTCCGCGACAATGTGGATTTCGGCGGATTCTTCGAAGACATCCACGATCGGTTCGCGCATCTCTTCAACCACGGGTCCCTGGGGTGTCTTCTTGATATTTCCGAAGGGCTGGACAGACGGCCGGCCGTCGGCCAGGGTCCGAACCCTGACTCCGTAAACACCCTTCAGGTCCTTAAGTCCCTTGATCTTTTCAAGACCGCTGAACTTGAGTTCACCCGTCTTGGACAACTCCTCACCTTTTTCAGCCAACTTGGTGGCCGTATCGATCAAATTGCCGAGCCCCTTGAAGATCCCGCCCAGGCCGAAATCGATGTTGACGCCCTCACCTTTTTCATCACTATTCTTATCATTCATAATGTTTGCCTCCCGGTCTCTGTTATGGGAATACTAATCACCAACCACTGACTATTGCCTACTGCCTCCTGCCTACTGAGCATTACCATTTCACCACGATATTGACGAAATTGAAGGGTGGGGCCGGGCCGACATATTTGAAGTTAACCCGATCCATATATTTTTCCACCAACTCTTCCACAAGGTAATCGAACTCCTTTTCACGTGACCTGTCTATCAGGAAGGCGCTGTTTAAAAACATTCTGTCCCCAAATGAATCATTTGTTCGCAGGTCGATGGCCGTCCGCTTGAAGGTGTTAAGGATTTTTGCGGCTTCCTTATCCTTTTTGGCCTCAAGGGCCTTTTTGACCGCTTTGCCAAGTGCGATTTTGGAAGTATTATTGGTTTGGCCTGATTTGTCCTGGGCCTCCTTTTTGAGCTTTTTGATTTGCCGGTCTGCTTCCCCTATCTCACGGAAAATTTGACTCATGTCCTTCCAGAGTGCCTTCAGGCCCATCTCGACCTTATTGTCCATGTCCCTCAGAAGTCCTCTGAATTCGGGATAGCGTCTTCTCAATAAGTTTCTTACCTCCTCAGCGCTGGCAGCGATGGTACAGAACCGCACCGGCAATACGGTATAGTCCTGCATGACCTCCTCGATCACCTTTTCATGCGAAGTCATGTTCTCCCGGTTGATAACGTACTGGGTCATGGGAGAGTTGCTGATCACGGCGCTGATGTCATTATAGCCCACGGTCGCGACCACATCACCCCGTTGGCCGATACCGATGGTCCCGAAATTACGCCCTTCGTTGCTTTTAATGACGCAGTAAAGATATTTTCCTTCATTGCCCATACGTTTATCCGATATTCTATGGACCTCAGCAAAACCGGTTAATCGTGTCTATTATCAGTCCCCTGACCTTACTCTCAGATCCATTATTAAACCCGTTTGTATCAAAATCGAGAACATCGATACAGGCATCCACAAAGTCAATATTATCCGCTTTAGGCTTTGCCCCGGTTGCATTTAATACCTTGGCAATCATGATGCCGGCGCGTATGCTGGGTTGATGTTTATCTTCTCCGTCTCCGTTGCCCCGCAAGGATTTAACGATATCAACCACCCGCACTGCCTCATCTCTGGGTAATCCTGATTTGGCTTCTACAATGGAAGTTTCGGTTTCGCGGTCGTAATGGCCCAGTTTGATGGTGAGCATGCGGTCTTTCAGGGCGTCCTGGGCTTTGTATACACCGGCATACTCCTCCGGGTTGCTTGTAAAAATGGCTCGAAAGTCCGGGGACACACGCAGATAGCTGTCTTCCCCGCGCGCCGCCGGCAGATCGAGTATTTTTTCCTCTAAGATGGAAAGCAGCACGTTATTGGCCTCGGGCCGGGAACGGGTGAATTCATCGTAAATGAGCGTGAAACCATGTTTGCAGGCCACGGTGATGCGGTTATCGACCCATTCGGGAGACACGCTTTCCTCTGCTTTCAGGACGGAGTGGACAAAATTATCCACCATCTTCTTGCGGCGGTAGCCATACTGGCCGCCGATCAGGTCGGAGGTTCCAAATTCATCGTCGCCGTGGACCAATATGACCGGCCGTCCGATCAGGGCGGCCAGACACATGGCTATGGTCGTCTTACCTGTCCCTGCCGGGCCACTGAGATGGATTGGAAAGCCGACTTTCATGTAATTCATGGCCCGCTTTATAATACGCTTGACATAGTCGGACTGCACAAAGCCGGGCTGTTCCTTGTCGATGATGATGGGCGTTATTTCCGAGACTCTTTCGGTATGCACGGTTTCCCCCTTTCGTTTTGGTCATGGGTCATTCGTCATCGCTTTTTTGTTTGCATCCTGGTTTTTTGTAGGCGGTTACGTTTTTCAGGCCGATCAAATTCTCTCGCAGGAGATATGCTTAAAATCTTTGTCTGCGTTTATTACATAGGCCACGATGGGAGCCCGGCGGTTAAGCGCTATATTTCGCTTGCGCATCTCCTCCCAGGGTTCGAATTTTACCTTCCAGCGCCCATTCAAATCACTTGACCGGATGATACGTCCCCTTTCGGCAACCGCATCTTCAAGCGCATGCAAATCGTTTGCGGCCGATTTTCGAAAGCTTAAAAGCGTATCATTTAAAATTGAGTGGGTGTAGGTTTCCTGGAGTACGCGGGGATCATCCACCTTCTGATAGGAGGTGAGCATCAAATTATCGTCTATAGTGGCCTTAAACAGAGCAGGCAGGGCATCACCCCTTTTGCGCCTCAGCCGCCTTTCCTCCCAGGGCTCGATGAATATGCCGCATCCATCGGGCTGCCAGGCTAGCAGAATGCATTCGCCCACCTCGCACAGGGCCTCTTTTAGGAGGGTCTCGGCCGTCTCCGGGGTGATGGCTTCAGGTGCCATTAACAGACCCCGCCCAAAAGATCGCAGGCTCTCTTCTAGGGCGGCCTTCTGTTTGCGGGCCCTTTGCTCCTCGAGCGCATGTCTTTCTTTTTGAGCCGTTTTTTTCTTTTGGAATTCTTCCACCCTACGTTCAATAGTCGCCTGTTCGTTTTCAAGACCTCCGCCGCGGCCCAGTGCCATGGCCCATTCTCTGGCCATTATCTTTCGGGCCATAAGCGAAACAGAGGCTGTATTCTGATTCGCGATTTTCTTTTTGCCCTCATCTTGCCCCGATTGATATGGCTTCCAGTCAAATCCTGGATTCGTACTAGATTGGGGTCGGAGCGAAGCGGACTTGTCCGCCGGGGTTATAGCGGATATCCTGCTTTTTCGGGGATGCGGGTCGGAGCGAAGCGGAGATCCCGATTCCTCGGGGAGGCCGGATGCTGGTCGGAGCGAAGCGGAGATCCCGACCTTGGGCGGGGATGCTGGATTCAGGGTTTCAGCCTTTGATTCTCTTGTTTCCTCCGCTTCCTCGCGCCGTTTCCATTCACGGGCCTGATGCTCTAAGGCAGACATCCCTGTGCCTCCAATTGCCAGGCCCAGGGCCTTTGCCCGCTCCAGGGCCGCCAGCTTGCGGATGCATAAGAAATTTTTGGATTCCATTTATCTCTTCCTGATTCCATCTCAGTATTCAACCTTCATTACCGTGATGGGCTTTGAAGGTGTTCTCTTGGCCGGTTTTGGCCTGTTGCCGTTATCTTCTTTGTCCTCTGCGAGCGCGTCTTCCAGGGTATGCAGTTCTTTATCTATAGACGAAATATCTTTTTCTATTTGGCGATTTCTTTTGCATACATTTGCCATTTCCTGTTCCAAACGCGACTTGTTTTTCTCGAGGATAAACATCTCCAGGAATTCGGACCCTCTTACCCTGGGTTTACTTCGCACCTTTGCTCTCACTGCAGTTTTGATGTCTGAGAGTGTACGCAATATAGCGGACATTCACACCTCCTCCGGATCGTTGTTGTCGTTGTTATCTCGGATTTTTACGCTTATGAATCACGATATGCTGAGCCTGAGAAGGGCCTGAAGTCTTGATCTCTACCAGGTTGCCCTCTTTGAGATTCACTTCCCTGCGAATATTGTTTGGAATGGGAATCTTACCGTCTTTGTCTACTTTTGCAAAAGCTCGTATTAAAGTCATTTGATCACACCCCCTTTGAGATTGAATATTTAAAATTGAAGATTGAATATTGTCCAATGATGATCGAAGATTGAATATTGAACATTGTTTATTGTTTTCTTGAATTTTCAATATTCAATATACAATATTCAATTTTACTAGCAGTGTTGATCGATCAGTTTGGCAATGACCTCTTTAACCTTTTCCTGATTGGTCCGGCTTCCGATGCGGCTGGTCTCCGAGGCCAGAATGTCCATACAGGTCTGTCTGAAGATCGGGTCCTTCTTGTTGACCGCCGTCTTGCGGACCTTAAGGGTCTTGGCAATCATGACACAGCCTCTAATGGTGGGGGCAAATTCATAGGTGTCAGAGTCTCGCAGGCCCCGGACGATTTTGACGATCTTAGAGGCATCACCATTTTTAAGGCCTGTTTTGGCTTCGGTAATGCTTACCTCTGTCCCTTCGTCGAAATGACCCAGATCCATGGTGATCATCCGGTCCCGCAGGGCGTCCTGACTGCGGTGCACCCCGGCATATTCCTCCGGGTTGCTGGTGAAGATGGCCGTAAAGTCCGGGTCGACCCGCAGGTAGTTCTCATCCCCCTCCCGGGCCGCCGGCAGATCCAGCATTTTTTCCTGCAGCACGGACAAAAGGACATTATTGGCCTCGGGTCGGGAACGCGTAAACTCATCATATATGAGCGTAAATCCATACTTGCAGGCCACCGTCAGGCGATTATCCACCCACCTTTTGCGCATATCCTCTTCGGTCTTGAGAACCGAGTGGATAAAATTATCCACCACCTTGCGAATGCGATACCCATATTCGCCGCCCACCAGGTCGGATGTGGAAAACTCTTCATCCCCGTGTATCATGACCACCGGCCGGCCGATCTTGCCGGCCACATGCATTGCCATGGTGGTCTTGCCTGTTCCTGAGATTCCGCGGAAATGAAGCGGGAACCCCGCGGCGGCATAGGCCATGGCTCTCTCGGTAATGTCCTTGACGAACGGGGTTTCCACAAAGTTAGGCAGGGGTCGCGGTTCCAATACGGTTGTCATCTCATCTATCGGCATATCATCCTCCTTATTTAAAATTGAATAGTGACGATTGAATATTGTATGCGTTCACAGGTTCACCGTTCAGGGTTGCTTTCCTGCCTGTGCGTCGCACGCAGACAGGTCTTTGGCTAACCTTCACTAACCCCGAACCTCTGAACCCGTGAACGGTTACGATTTTGATAATAGATTGGCTTTTAACCATTCAACCATTTAACTAATAATCCAATTAACGATATCTAAAACAGGTAGAGTCAAGCGATTTCCGCAAATATTCAATCTTCAATTTCCCCTTAGGGCGGCAGGCAGATTCAATTACCACTGCCTGCCGCACACCGCATTTCGTCTACCTTTTGGTAATAACACCCTTGCCTCTGCATTTCAGGCAGGGGAGGTAATCGCCGGCCACAACAGCCTTGCCCTTGCACTCCGGGCAGGTTTCGACCGGCTCTTTTACGCCTAATAACCCTTTACCGCCGCAGACCGTGCAGGTCAGGCGCTGGTCGCGGTGGATGCCGGTGCCGTCGCAGAAAACGCACTTAATGGCCGGTTCAGGAATGCTCACCTTGCCCCGGCCCCCGCAGACCTGGCAGGCGGAGTATTTGGACAGGAGCTCAAACGGGTCGGTCCCATTTCCGTGGCAGAAGGCACACGCGGCCGCGATTTTCCCGTTTTCTCCTCTGATGATTTCTATATGCATTTTATTTGCCTCCGTTATCTAATCACGACTGAACGTGAAGATTATGGATCAGTTGGGCTTATCAGGTAAGATAATAGGTTGAGTTTTCTTTGGTTATCTCACCTTCGTCAAGGAGGTCTCTCATTATGGGGATCAGAGACCGCCAGCTTTCAATGCCCAGCATGTCCGCAAGCGCTACCATCTTCAAACCATCGGGATGGTCACCCAAAAGATCGAGGACATCTTCTTTCAATTCCTCCTTTTCGTCCTCAAGCGTCTCTTCCCCGATGTCTTCTTCAGCCGTCTTTGTCTCCACGGCGGCTTTGCCCTCTGCCATTTCCGCTATGGGCACCTGACCTCTGAGCGACTGCATCTTGGCCAAGAGTCCTTTCCACGCTGCAGCTGTTTCGGCCTGCGCCTTTCCGAATTCTTCCAGCATGCTGCTGACGGCCCATTTACGCTCTCTGATCTCGGCCTGATCCGCTGTCTTGCGCTCAGACTCGCCTGATATTATATCAGATTTCGCCTTGGCCAGATCAGCCCGCAACTGATCCGCCATCTCCTGATGCGCACTGTCGAAATCGGCTAACATGTTTTCGATATGGATCTCGCGGTCCTTGATCTCGTTCTGATCCGCCGCCTTGCGCTCAGACTCGCCTGATATTATATCAGATTTCGCTTTGGCCAGATCAGCCCGCAACTGATCCGACATCTCCTGATGCGCATGGTCGAAATCGGCTAACATGTTTTCAATATAGATCTCGCGGTCCTTGATTTCGGCCTGATCCGCCGCCTTGCGCTCAGACTCGCCGGACATTAACTCAGGCCTCACCTTGGCCAACTCAGCCCGTAGCTGTTCCGACATATCCTGATGCGCATTATCGAAATCGGCTAACATGTTTTCGATATAGATCTCGCGGTCCTTGATTTCGGCCTGATCGGCCGCCTTGCGCTCGGACTCCGCCACCTCTAAATCGTGTTTCGACTTGGCCAGATTGGCCCTCAGCTCGGCAGCCATCTCCTGATGTGCTGCGCTGGAAGCATTTAAAAAATCCGCTGTTTCCTGTTTAATGGCATTTATGCTCTGCACCCTATCCTTATAGGCACCTGCCATCTCGTCTGCCAACCTTTTCAGATCACCTACATTATTTTCCATGTCGTTCCCTCCCTACGGATAAATCTTTTTAAGACATGCTTGGGAATGCATGGGGTGCCTATAGAGGGGTACTCGTTTCACCTCTATACCCTCAAGGACGTCCTCATAGTTTCGGTTAGCGAATCCGGTGCGAACAGAATCACCATCCCGCACACAGATTGGCATAATTTCATTTTCGATTTTGGATTGCGGATTTCGGATTTATGCCGAAAGCTCCACGTCCAAGGTTTACCGCGTTAAATGCACAGTTTCTCTTCGTATCCAGTTTCCCCGATAAATCGGGATTTCCGCTTCGCTCTATCCAGTATCCCCACCAGGGCGGGATCTCCGCTTCGCTCCGACCCGCAACCGGCCGCTGTCCACTGACCACTGATCACTGGTCACTATCCACTCACTCTTGCCACTGACTGCCACTGGGTCTGGACCCTATCCCTGACCACGTCGAAATCATGCAGCATCCGGGCCAGCTCGGCATCGCGATCACCCTGCTGGGTCCTCACGGACTTGAGCATGATCCGGAGGTCTTTAACTTTGACCCCTTCACCCTTTGACAAAAGACTCTTAAGACCGGCCCTCAGTTCCTCCTGCTCGATCTGGAAGCGTTTGAGGGCTTGCATTATATTTTTTTCGCGCTCTTTCTGCCGTACAGAGATATCCTTTTTTATGACCTCGATATCTTCCAGACTCGAACGGCTTCCGCCGGTAATAACGTTCCTGAGCCGGCCGACCATTTCCTCTTCCTGCTTCAGGAAAAGCTTGAGACTCTCTTGGGCCTCTTTTTCCCGCTGCTGACGGTGGTCCATAATATCGCTGATCATGCGGTCGAAGTCTTTTTTTCTGAGACTTTGCGTTTTGGCCAGATTATCCTTTAGCCGCACAATCATCTCCTTAAGCTCCAGCTCAAAGCTTTGGATGAAATGATAGGCCTGCTCCATCAAACCGCTGACCGTCTTTACGCGCATTTCATAGGAATCGAGAATACTGTTGGCCAATGTCTTGAGATCCTTTTTAGGTCCAGTCATAAAATTACCTCACTTCAAAAAAAAACCGCAAATAAATCGGACAATTATTGAGCATTCACTTTTATCAGAGAGAATTGTCAGACTTATGTGCGGTCTTTAAACATCGTATCGGAGATTTCAGATATGCTCGGTGTATGCCTTTGGTGGGGGCATCCTTATTTGGTCGTAGAGGGGTTGGTCGCACCTCTATGCTCTCAAGGATATCCGGCAATCTCCCCTGAGTGTTAATAAAAATTAAGCTGTAGCGGAAGCTGTAAGGCCAATGGCCTCGGCATATTTTAGAAAAGTCTCTACGCCTGCTACCGTAACCCTTGCCTCGATGGCGAGTAACTCGATGCCTACCAGAGAAACTCTCACCCACGCATCGACTACAACGCCTTTGTCGAGTATTCTGTCAATCACTTCGACCAGGCTTGAGGATGCAATTGCTTTTTCGACTGCCATGTTCGTTCACCTCCTTTCATCCGATCAGATTTTACCTTGCTTGCGCCGATCATACGGCGCGCTCGATCCTTAGCTATAGCAAAAGCTATGCCAAATAAAAAGGGAGGCCCCTTTTATTGCTTTTTAGATCAATATATGATGAAATCGTAAAAATCGCCAATGCTGTCATTGCGAGCGCAGCGAAGCAATCTCGTAGTTTGTAAGTGTCTAAAATCATGAGATTGCCACGTCGCTTCGCTCCTCGCAATGACCAAATGATATCAGTGAGTCGTTAAGTTAACATTGAGTCGTACTTTAGAATTTCGACTTTTTAGGAACCCTTCAAGACGGATGGGAGCGGAGATTTGTTGAAAGCGAAGGCTAAAATGGGGAAAGGGTTCTATGGTGTCTGATCCATATTTTAATGGAATATACACCGCATTTCATTTCTTCTTTATGATTTTGACGATATCATCATGGTTAAAAGGTTTAGCAATGAAACCGGAGATGGCGCCCTCCGCCACGGCTTGCAGAATGCTGGTGTCATCCCGGTAAAAATAGCCTGAAACGATGAAAATACGAATCGAAGGACTAATCTTGCGGATTTGTTTTGAGAGCTCCAATCCTTCGATATCGGGCAATTTGGCATCCAGAAGGGCCACTTCAAATCGATTCTTCTTTACCAGCCTGAGCGCATCTTGGCCGTTATATGCCTTTTGGGACAGAAATCCGTTATTTTTCAATATATTCTCCAAGGCCCAGCACATGTCGGGCTCATCATCGACGATGAGAAACACCGCGTTTTTCCCTTTCATTTTTGCTCCTCACAAAGCAGAGCGCAGAGAGGTTTTCGCTATGCGCCATGCGCTCTGCGCACTGCCAGCTTACAGCGCCGGTAACCTCACGCTAAAGGTGCTTCCCTTCCGGGCAATGCTTTCCACTTCAATACTCCCGGCATGCTGTTTTACGATGGAATAGCAGATGGAAAGGCCCAGCCCGGTTCCCTTTCCCACAGGCGACGTTGTGTAAAAGGGATCAAATATTCTGTCCATATTTGCCCTGGATATGCCGCTGCCTGTATCTGTAATGCGAATCAGCACTTCCGCCTTGACTTGCTCAATAGAAACAGTCAAGCGGCCGCCCTCCGGCATGGCCTCGATACCGTTTAAAAAAAGGTTAATAAATACCTGCTGCAGGAGGCTGGCGTTGGCGCTGATTACGATATCTTGGGCGGGAAAATGAGTTTTAAGTTTGGCTTTTTGAATTCTGGCCTGGTTTGCAATCAGGGCCAGGGTATCTTTTATGAGCCAGCAAAGATTTACTTCCTCTACCTCGGACTTTTCCGAGGGTCGCGCAAACCGCAACAGGTTTTCAATGATGATGGATGCCCGCTGAATGCCTGTGTTTATTTTGTCGGCGCACTCCTTACCAAATTCCGGGGTGATTTCATCATCCATGAGAAACTGGGCCGCTGATGAACAGATTGCTAAAGGATTCCGGATCTCGTGGGCAATTCCGCCCGCCATAACTCCCAATGCGGCAAATTTTTGGGACTGAACGAGTTGCGCCTCCAGTTTGCGGCGTTCGGTCAAGTCCCTTCCCACAGCCACGATTCCGGTTGCTTTGGACTCTTCGCCCATCATGGGCGAACAGACCCAGGACACACGAATATCGGCCTCAGTTTTGGTTTTGAGATCCCATTCAGCCATCTGCGATTTTTTCCCCGTCCTCAAGCGTGAAAAGACGTCCTCAATCTCTTTTTTGTGTTTTTCCTTGAAGTATTCGAAAAAAAGCTGTCCCTTAACTTCATCAAAACTATAATCCGATATCTTTTCTGCGGCCTGGTTCCAGGATAAAATCCGCCCTTTCACGTCGGTGGACAGGACGATATCGCTGGCACTTTCAACCACGCTTGCCAGATGACGTTCGACCCGCCGCACCTCCTCGCTCAGCCGTATCTGTTCGGTGACATCATCCATAAGCAGAATCACACTTTCAACATTCTCCCTGCGGGAGACCGGCAGCAGGCGGTAATAGTAAATTCGCTGCGGCATCCCCGGTGCCCGATAGGACATGCGTTCGCCTATGGTTGGCTGGTTTTTCGTAAAGACTTTGTGGATACGGTGCGCAAGGCCCATTTGATCAAAAATAAAGGGCGGGAATACGTCCTTCAGCTGGTGACCAATGGTGTTGGGCCGGGAGCGCCTGCTCTTTTCCAAAAAATTGCGGTTTACCGAAACAATACGCGTATCCCGATCCACAATCAGAACAGAGGAGGGAATGGCCTCCAGGAGCATGCTGTAGAGCCTTTCATACCGCTCGGGTGAGCTTTGGTAAAGTTCCGGTGTCATTTTCTGTTGCATAAGAATTTCCGTAACCGTTCACAGGCTTACCCGCCTTTGGCGGCGCCGTAGGCGACCAGGGTTCCCTCCGGGCCGTAAGCCCTATGAGCCGGAGGCAGGGTTAGGGTTAGCTGATAACTGGCGGTTCTGACCGCAGGGCCGCTTTAACCACGGCGCAAACTTCATCAATATCGAATGGTTTGGTAAGGAAGTCAAAGGCTCCGGTTTCCATGGCGCTTCGAGCCGCATCCCGGGAACCATAGCCGGAGAGGATGACGACCTGGGCGCCCGCGTGCATCGCCTTAAGCCGGCCCAATATGTCGATACCGTCGTAATCGGGCAAGTTCAGATCTAAAATTGTCAGATCCGGCCGGATGTTTGAGGTAATAGCGATTGCTTTTGTGCCGTCTTCCGCTTTTACGGCATTATAGCCCCTCATTGAGAGCGCCTGAGCGAGCATCTCAAGCGTTTCCCGGTTGTCTTCCACAATGAGGACGGTCCGTTTTTCTTCTTGCAGGTTTCCTGTCATCTGTTTCACCTCTTTAGTGGCAGAACGATTTCAAGCACACCATTTCTAAAACATTCCGAGCACTGTTCAATATCCACCTCAGCCGGCAGCGCAATTTCTTCGCGGAACTCCTGATCCCCTCGCTTGGCAAAAATCGAATACTTTTCCGGAGTCATTCTCAGGGTGACATCGCCCCGCCTGAATCCTCCCAGGTCAATCACAATAAGGACTTCTTCGGCTTCATGAAAGACATCCACCAACGGCCCATTTATCTTCTTAAAAAAAGGCTTTGTCTGGAATCGCCAGTCGCGGTGCTTTTTAAAAAATCTTTTTCCGCCGCTGGGATCAGGTGCGGGCCTGGGCGTTGCCCTATGGATATCCAGCGTGGTTCTGGGTGGAATTGATCTAACCATAAATTTTTCCGCCTCAACGGATCCGTGGCCTTGGGATATTTATTTGATATTAATGCCCAGCTGCTTAACCTTCGTATGTATTGTTTTATAATCTATTTTGAGCAGGCGAGCAGCCTTGGCCTTGTTCCCTCCGGTTTGCTTTAGGGTCTGTGTAAGAACTTTTCTTTCTAAAGCAGTGGTGTTGCGGCGTATTATTTTCTTCAAAGAGAGGTTTTCAGATGGAATTCCGAGGATATCGGATGCGGGAACCTGATCGCCCTCAAATGGCCTGCCCTTAACATCAAGATGATTTTCCGTTATTACCTCATCGGCTAAAAGAACGGCCCGGCGGACGGTAGATCGAAATTCGCGCACATTCCCCGGCCAGGAAAAAGACAATAAGGATTCGATGGCGGACTCCGAAAAACCCTTCACATTCTTATTTAATTCGGCATTTGTAATATCCAGAAAACGTTTGGCGAGATAGAGAATGTCTTCTTTGCGTTCACGCAGGGGAGGAACTTTAATCCTGAACTCGTTCAATCTGAAAAAGAGATCACTGCGAAAAGCGCCTGTCGTGGAAAGACTGTGCAAATCCTCGTTGGTAGCGGTGAGGAAACGTGTGTTAACTTTCAACGACTTGGTAGAACCTAAAGAGTGGATCTTCTTATCCTGAAGCACCCGCAAGAGTTTGGCCTGGGAGCCAAGCGGCAGGTTAGACACCTCGTCCAGGAATAGTGTCCCGTTGTCGGCCAGTGCGATTTTCCCGGATTTTTTCTGATGTGCGCCCGTAAAGGCGCCCTTTTCATGGCCAAAGAGTTCACTCTCCATCAGGGTCTCAGGGATGGCACCGCAATCCACAGGGACAAACGGGCCTTTGGCGCGCGAGCTGCCGTCATGGATGGCCCGGGCGACAACCTCTTTTCCGGATCCCGTTTCTCCCCGAATGACCACCGTAAAATTCGATTGCCCCACAAGATTTACCATTGAAATGAGCTGGCTAACAGCGTCGCTGGGCCCCATTATTTCACGAATCGGGCATTCCGCCTTAAAATGACTGGTTAAATTTTTTAGCCTTCGCCTAAGCTCTCCTTCGGACAGGGCCCGGCGCACCACACGGATAACTTCATTATGTTCGAAAGGCTTTGAAAGGTAATCGTGGGCACCGGCCCTGATTGCTTCCACGGCCCCGCGAATTTCTCCATGGGCGGTAATCATGATAACCGGAAGATCTGGGGCCAGTTCCTTTACACGACTAAGGACCTCGGTCCCGTCCATGCCGGGCATTCTAATATCAAGCAGCATCACATCAGGTACATATGAGCAGACTGCCGCCAGGGCCGGCTCGCCATCATTAACCGCAATGGGCTTAAATCCTTCTCTTTCCATAAGCAGGGAAAGTAGCCTACATATTTCCAGATCATCATCTACAACTAATATGCGTATCTCAGCTTCCGGCATGTCATTTCCTCATGGAAAAAGTCTGTTTACGGATGACCAGAACCTCTTGATTTTCCTGGATAGCGCTAATGGTTGCGCCTTACGGCTTTAAAAAATGCACTTCGTTCCCCGCGGCAGTTTATCCCGCACTGGATGCGGGGCGGGAATGACGCTTTCACCAATACGATATTTCGTTAAAATTCATATGATTAGTAAGAACTATGGACTTTCAGGTTAATACAACAAATATGGAAATAAATCCATAGAAATATTTCCATATTATTATGGCATCATCTCCATAATTTCGATGCAATCCTATTGTTTCCGCCCTCTATGGTTTATATTCCATAAAGTCCTAAACCACACTTGATGGCGTCGTAAAAAGTCCCATCTACGGCGTTGTACTATTTTTTTCAGACACTCGGCATACTACATGTATGGCCTCGTTCCTGAAAAAACACTACGCCTTTTTATCCCGCCGTTGTTTAGCGGGGGTATATGAACCTTTTTACTTAGCCATCTATAATTGAATTCGCGACTTTTTACGAAATCATCACACTTAAGGCGATGAAAATTCTTTAGCATCCTGAATAAGGATGCAATCCAAATGCCATATGAATCAAAATGCCCCTTCCCTTAGCTCCCATCTAACGCCTTTCGAATAGCGCGCGCCAGCGTGTGCTTTTCATAGGGTTTCAAAAGAAAGGCCCGAATTCCTATATCTCTGGCTTTTTCTTCGGAAATGAACTCATTATATCCCGTACAAAGGATTACGGGTATGTCGGGGCAAATTTTTATGATTTTTTTTGCCAACGTAGCACCTGTCATTTTTGGCATGCCCATATCAGTCAAAACAAGGTCAAAACTTTCAGGCCCTGCCTTAAAAAGCTCAAGGGCTTCTATGGTGCTTGTTTGAGGGATGACCTGATACCCTAATTCCTCAAGCATCTTCTTGTTAATCTGAACTATAGCCGGTTCATCATCGACGATAAGTATGGATCCGGTTCCAGTTGGGCTGGGATATTTGTCCGTTTTTTCTGTTGTCTTGCTGATGGACGCAGGGAGATAGACCTTGAACGTAGTGCCTTTTCCGACCTTGCTTTCAACGCTGATCGTTCCTCCAAGGTTTTTCACTATCCCTTGCACTATCGCCAATCCCAATCCGGTTCCCCGGCTGGGGCCCTTGGTCGTGAAATAAGGGTCGAAGATTCTATCCAGGATTTCCGGCGGTATCCCATTTCCTGTATCGGATACACTCAGTTGCAGATATAATCCGGTGTCGGTATCCGGGTGCAGCTCCACAAAAGCGGAATCCAGCTCGACATTGGTGAGAGTCACCTTTAACACGCCGCCCTTCTCCCCCATAGTATGGGCTGCATTGGTGCACAGATTCATCAACACCTGATGAATATGGGAGGAATCTGCCTCTATTATTTCAGATTCGACTCTGATATACCGTCGAATTTCAATATTGGCAGATAATGAGGCTCGCAATAATTTGAGGGTCTCTTTAACAATCGGCGTAATCAGCAACGGTTTCCGCGTCTCTTCATCCACGTTGCTGAAGGTGATGATCTGTTTGACAAGATCTTTGGCCCGGTATCCGGCCCTTAGGGTACCTTGAAGATTTTTATGTAATAAAGTTCGCTTCGGCGCATCATCCAGATTGATCTGCGTGTAGCCGATGATAGAGGCTAAGATATTGTTAAAGTCGTGGGCGATGCCGCCGGCCAGGGTGCCTAATGCTTCCATTTTCTGGGCCTGGCGGAGCTGGGCTTCGAGTTTCGCTTTTTCCTCCTCAGCCTGCTTGCGTTCGGTTATATCTCGGATAATATTGAGTGTCGCCGGCCGGTCTTCCCAGATGGTCCTGGAGGCATTGATCTCGACCCAAAATAAGGTTCCGTCCTTTTTCAAGGCCCGGTAGGAATAGATCTGAGGGACCGATTCACCCTTGATGCGCTTTTCATATCTTTCCATTATCTGGGCCCGGTCCTCGGGATAAATAAGCTCCAAAAAGGGAATATTCAAAAGTTCTTCCTGTGTATGGCCTGTTACCTCTATGACCTTGGGATTGACAAACTTCAATTTCCAGTCTTGAGCCACAACGATCATATCGTTCGAATTTTCGATAATATCCTTGTACCGGATCTGGGTTTGTCTCAATTGAACGGTCTTATCTATGAGGCTTCTTTCCAGATCGTCGAGTGTTTGGTCCTTCTCTTGGATGGTAAAATCCGACCTTAAACCGAGATCTTTTCGTTGGAGGGCTTTTTGAACGGTACGAATCATCTCGCCGGCATCAAACGGTTTGAGCAGGTAGTCGAAGGCACCGCTTTCAACTAAACTATGCTTAAGGCTGTCTGGATCCGCATGTCCCGTAAGTATAATCACTTCTATGGTTTTATCGATCATTTTGATTCGCCGCATCGCTTCCAGGCCGTCCATGCGGGGCATTTGAATGTCCAGGATGGCGACATCGATGGAATGGTTTCGGGCGATACCCACGGCTTCTATTCCATCGACGGCTTGATATATCTGAAAATCTTCATGGCGAAACATTTTCATAAGAAGGCGCCGGACGGGCGCATTGTCATCGGCAATTAAGATGTTCTTATTCGCCATTGGGTTCCCTTGTCATTAGCTATACGGCAAACGGTTGCGCCGCTCGTATCGCTAGTCGTCATACTATATCGGAAAAAATAACGCAACCCTTCGGCTTGAGCTCCATTCGACCCGAACTCATGGCCAAGGGCAGGCCGAAAGCCGAACAACGATAGACGAAACAAGCCGCGCAACCGAACAACGAAAACCGATACTCCCTATGAAATAAACCAAAGCCAGGCATCCGGTACCGTCCAGGATCTCGCCGAACTGGGAATTATTTACTGTAGGCCGGCTGCCGACTGATAATCGGGTGATAAATCGTGCAAATCGAATGTGTCTGTGCCAGTATGAAACACGATCGGTTTGTTTTGCTTATTTCGTTTGTAAACGCAGCGGGTACAAGCCCAATCGAGCCAATTATTTTGGATGACGTAATCGAGACAGTTTGAATAGTGGTTGCAGAATAGATTACGCTCGCCTTTTTGCTGGCGTGGATTACAGCGTTTTCGCATTTGGGGCCTCCTAATTCGACAAACCCGTCATGCGGCGAACAGGTTCAAATTCCGGAAGGTGTTTAAATCGTAAGTTTCAACCACGGCCACGATTTGCTGCAGCGTGTGATCATCCAAATCAAAATCATTCCATCCCAACGTATGTAGGCGTCGATTCATTTCCGGGGTGCTTTGCCGTGTATTGGCCAAATAGATGTTGGCCACATCACGTAAATAGGTCGGAATGTTATCGGGCCGCAGCCCCTTTGAGGTCAGGCGCTGAGAGATGATTTTGAGTAACGGATGCATGCTATTTTGCCTTATTGAAAAATCGGTTGGGGGAATGGTCTCTAGTGATACAGAGCAATATCCGTGCCAAAAAAAGGAGAAAAATGTTTAATCCTAATTTTACTTTAAATTCCGGGAGGTTAGGTTTCGAATTATTTTTTAGGAAGATAGAGGGGCGCTATGTTTATCGGAACCGGTATGCCATTTTGACATAGCAATTTTCGAAAAAGCAGATAATTTTATAAGATTACAGTTAGTTAGTCCACTATGCCATTATGACGCACCCCGCGCCAAAATGACGCACTCTACACGTATGCTATCGCTTTTGGTGTATTTAATTTTTTGCAGTTACAAATGTATAAATAACATTAACGTTTACTTTTGGGGCGCAAGCATTTAGTTTCATTAATTCGATAGAAAATTGACAGGCAACAATTTTTATGCCAAAGTGCCCCCATCCTACAATTCCAGCTCATCTGACTTATCGGCTCTCGCACTGAAATGACACCGGCTTAATCCCTGGACTTTGCACGAGCCAAAGGCTTTCATACGTTACGTTGTACCAATATCAACCTGATCTTTGTATGAGGGGGCAATATGGTACAGGCAATCCGCAAAATTCCCATTTCGCAGATTATACTCGATGAGACAATATATCCAAGATCAGGGATATACCCAAAACGCGTCTCGATGTTTGCTGAAAACATGAGAGACGGATTTAAGATAGATCCCATTGAAGTGCAGATTCATCCGGATGATGCTAATAAATACCGCATTCTTGATGGCGCCCATCGCTTGAATGCCTACAATGAAATTGGTGCAACCGAAATACCGGTCCACATTATTACGTTGGATGGTATCGATCCCCTTCTCTATGCGGCCCAGAAAGCCATAGGTCCCCTCCAGTTGACTGACGATGAGGCCAGAACAACTGCCAGAAGGGCGTTTGAACAGAACCCAAAATTGACACCGGCGGAAATTGGGAAAGCCATAGGCCGAGCCAGACGCACTGTAGATGAGTATATTGCTGACCTCAGGGCCACCTTCCAATTAGATCTCGATCTAAAAATATCCCGAATGAATGCTATTGGTATTCCCCAGGAGCGCATCGCCAAGAGATTAGGTGTAATACAAAGGACCGTATCTAAGCATTTAGAACATTTGGCGGAACCGCCAAATGTTCTAAATACCGATTTATCGAAAGGTTTCACCGTTCCCCAGGTCGCTGAAAAGCATGGGTGGACAGAACCGGCGGTTTGGTCCTTGGCATTGGAAGGAAAAGACGATCTTCCAAGATTCAAGTCACTTAACTGGGGTTTACTGACATGGGATGTATGGAACTGCAATGATTGTGACAAACGGTTCGGAGACGATTGGCCGGGTCGCATCCCGGCCCAAATGATCGCGCATATCCTCTATTATTTTTCCGATCAGGGTGATCTTGTCTTTGATCCCATGGCAGGCGGCGGGGTGGTAGCGGATACTTGTCTTGCGTTCAACCGGAAATGCTGGAGCTTTGACATGGAAGATCGTCCGGATACACGCCCGGAAATTGAACCTCATTTCTGGGATTTAAACGATCTGAAATGGCCTGTGAAAGGTAAAACCA
>CAZHAH010000047.1:0-34953 GCA_964530095.1 uncultured Desulfobacteraceae bacterium
CAAAAACACCTCCGTATCCATCGTCGTTTGAAAAATCGATCCGGCTTCTTCAAGTCCTTCTTTCAATGTATGCGCATTCACCAGATTGCCGTTATGGGCCAGGGCATAGGATTTGTTACGATGTTGGACCACAAAGGGCTGTGCGTTGGAAATAATAGAACTTCCCGTGGTTGAATAGCGAACGTGCCCGACGGCATTTTCTCCATGCAATTGCCCCAAAAGCGGCATATCAAACACATCCGGGACCAGTCCCATTCCTTTGTGAGCAGCGATCTGCGTTTCTCGGTTAACGGCGATACCGGCACTTTCCTGGCCACGATGCTGAAGCGCGTATAAGCCGAAATAGGTCAGCTTGGCCGCATCCGGATGTCCGTGAATGCCAAACAGGCCACATGCTTCGCGCGGTTTTTCATCGATTCCCAATTCGTTTCCTCTCCTTTTCACCCTTTTTCGCGATGGTAATCCTGAATGGTTTTTACGGATAGTTTCTTGGATTTCAAAGCGGCAATCCCCTTGCTCATGGCCATGGCACCGGCGATGGTGGTTACATAAGGCAAATTGAATTTGATGGCTGCGCGCCGGATCAGATAACCGTCTTGCTTCGATTTATCGCCCAGACCGGTATTGATGACAAACTGGATCTCGCCGTTTTTAATCGCGTCGATTACATGCGGTCGCCCCAGGGAGACTTTATTGATCAGTTTGTTGGGAATGCCGCGCTTCTTTAAAAACAGGGAAGTTCCGCGGGTGGCCATGATGGTAAATCCCAAATCGCAAAACTGAGATGCTACCGGAAGCACAACCGCATTATCATTCTGGGTTACACTGATAAAGACGGTTCCGGTCTTTGGCAGATTTTGACCGGCGCCTATCTGCGATTTGGCAAATGCGGTTCCAAAATCCTTGTCGATCCCCATGACCTCTCCGGTCGATTTCATTTCGGGTCCCAACAGCGTATCCACATCCGGAAAACGGTTAAACGGCAAAACCGCCTCTTTGACCGAAACATGTTGCGGGGTGATTTCGCTTGTAATGCCCAAATCTTCCAAGGTGCGTCCCAACATGACTTTGGTGGCCAGCTTGGCCAGGGGTCTTCCGGTGGCTTTGCTGACAAAGGGAACCGTTCGGGATGCGCGAGGGTTTACCTCCAAAACATAAAGCTGATTATTTTTGACTGCGTATTGGACATTCATTAATCCCACGACGTTCAGTTCGGATGCCATTGCCTTGGTCGCCCGAATAATTTCCGCACTCACAGACGCACTCAAACTGTAAGGCGGAAGGACACAGGCGGAATCGCCGGAGTGCACACCGGCCTCCTCGATATGTTCCATGATGCCGCCGATAACAGTCGTTTCTCCATCAGCGATCGCATCCACATCAATTTCAACCGCATCTTCCAGGAATTTATCGATCAACACCGGGTGTTCGGGTGAGGCACTGATGGCCAGTCGCGCAAAACTGGCCAGATCCTCTTTGTCGTAGACAATCTTCATGGCTCTTCCGCCCAACACATAAGAAGGCCGAACGATCACGGGAAAGCCGATCTGCTCGGCGATCCGGGTGGCTTCCTTTATCGTCAGGGCCGTCCCATTGGCCGGCTGCAGGAGCCCGACTTTTTTCAACAGGGCTTTAAAAAGCTCCCGATCTTCGGCCCGGTCTATACTTTCCGGCTGCGTTCCGAGGATCGGCACTCCGGCGGCGTGAAGACCCACCGAAAGGTTTAAAGGGGTCTGTCCCCCGAACTGCACAATAACCCCCATCGGCTTTTCGGTTTCAACGATATGGAGGACATCCTCCCTAGTCAGGGGTTCAAAATAGAGTTTATCCGAAGTGTCATAATCGGTGCTGACGGTTTCAGGATTGCTGTTGACCATGATGCTCTCCATCCCTTCTTCGCGAAGGGCGAATGATGCATGCACGCAGCAGTAATCAAATTCAATTCCTTGTCCGATCCGGTTGGGTCCCCCGCCCAGGATCATGATCTTTTGCCTGTTCGATACGCGGGCCTCATTTTCGCTTTCATAAGTGGAATAATAATAGGGTGTAGCCGCCTTAAATTCTGCCGCACACGTATCCACCAGTTTGTAGACCGGGGTGATGTGCCGCTGCTGGCGGATGGTTTTGATATGGTCTTCGCTGGAGCCGGTGAGATGGGCAATTTGGATGTCGGAAAACCCCCACGCTTTGGCTTTTTTCAAAAGCGCCGTCCGATTTTCATCCATTGCACCGTCTTTAGGCAACAACTGTTCGGCAATCTCCTTTTCCATCTGCGACAACTGATCCAATTGGCAGATAAACCAGGGATCGATTCCGGTTAAGTCCGAAATCTGCTGAATCGGCATGCCCTGTTGCAAAGCGTATCGCAGATAAAAAATCCGCTCCGAATTGGGGACCGATAGTTTCTGCTCAATTTCAGCCCTTACCTGACGAGTGTCTTCCTTTGGCCGCGCCCCCCTATTATTGCCGATGATATCCCTGCCATCGGCGCCAAGTCCGTGACGGCCGATTTCAAGCGAGCGGAGGCCTTTTTGCAGCGCCTCTTTGAAAGTGCGCCCGATGGCCATCGTTTCACCTACCGATTTCATCGAAGTGGTAAGCAGATCCTCGGTTTCGGGAAATTTTTCAAAGGTCCAGCGGGGTATCTTGACCACGCAGTAATCGAGTGTCGGTTCAAAGGATGCCAGGGTTTCACCGGTAATGTCATTCGGAATTTCATCAAGTGCATAACCGGCCGCGAGCTTGGCTGCGATTTTGGCAATGGGGAAACCGGTGGCTTTGGAAGCCAGAGCGGAGCTCCGTGAAACCCTCGGATTCATCTCAATCACCACCATCTCTCCATCCCGCGGATTCACGGCGAACTGGACATTCGATCCTCCGGTATCGACCCCGATTTCGCGCATGATCGCAATCGAGGCATTACGCATATGCTGATATTCGCGGTCGCTTAAGGTCTGTGCCGGTGCCACGGTAATGCTGTCCCCGGTGTGAACGCCCATTGGATCCATGTTCTCGATGGAGCAGATAATGACGACATTATCATTTTTATCCCGCATGACCTCGAGTTCATATTCCTTCCAGCCCAGTACCGATTCTTCCAGCATGACTTGCCTGATAAGGCTGGCATCCAATCCGGCTTTGGCAATATTTGACAGGTCCTCGGGATTGTAGGCCACACCCCCGCCGGTGCCTCCCAGGGTGAAGGCCGGCCGCACAATGATCGGGTATCCAATCGTATCGGCGATACGGAATGCCTCGGTGAGATCCGTGACAATGCCGCTTCGGGGCACGCGCAGCCCGATCCGCTCCATGGCCGCCCGGAACAGATCCCGGTCTTCGGCCATTTGAATCGAATTGATCGACGCCCCGATCATCTCTACACCGAATGTCTCCAGGACGCCCGCCCGGGCCACTTCCACGGCAGTATTGAGTCCGGTCTGGCCGCCGATAGTCGGCAGCAATGCGTCCGGGCGCTCTTTGGCGATGATATGGGCCACCACTTCGGGCGTTATCGGTTCGATATAGGTCCGGTCGGCCATCTCCGGGTCGGTCATGATTGTGGCCGGGTTGCTGTTCACCAGCACGACTTCGTAACCCTCTTCTTTCAGGGCCTTACACGCCTGGGTTCCCGAGTAGTCAAACTCGCAGGCCTGACCGATGATAATCGGACCGGCGCCGATGATAAGAATTTTTTGGATATCGGTTCGTTTCGGCATTAGGGGTTATTTTTGCATGGCATCAATGAATTGTTTAAAAAGATAGCGCGCATCATGCGGCCCCGGAGATGCTTCGGGATGATATTGAACCGCGAAAATGGGGAGCTTGCGGTGTCGAAAACCCTCCAGGGTATTGTCATTCAGGTTGATATGGGTAATTTCCACATCCCCTTGATCCAGTGAATCGATATCCACCGCGAATCCATGGTTTTGGGACGTAATTTCAACTCGTCCGGTGATAAGATTTTTGACCGGTTGATTGGCACCCCGATGTCCAAACTTCAGTTTATATGTTTTACCCCCCAAAGCCAAACCCAGAAGCTGAATACCGAGGCAAATCCCGAAGATGGGTCGATAGTCAAGCAAATCCCGGATGGTGTCAATGCCATAGATAACCGGTTCGGGATCACCGGGACCGTTTGAAAGGAAAATGCCGTCGGGTGCCATGGCCCTAACCAATTCAGGCCGGGTCGTCGCCGGAACTACCACGATTTCGCACCCAATCGCCTCAAGGCATCTTAAGATATTATATTTGATTCCAAAATCAAAAGCGACCACGGCCGGTTTTTCTCCACGCTGATTCCATATGGTACTATCGCAAACGGTCACCTCCTTTTCAAATAGTCGGGGTTTGCCGTTGACCCAGTAATACGGTTTTTCTGTGGAGACATTTTTAGCCAGATCCTGGCCCACCATACTTGGTATCTGTTTGGTTTTTGTCACGAGCGATTCGGAATCGAGGTCGCGTGTGGAAATAAAGCACCGCAGCGCCCCGGCTTTGCGGATATGCCGGGTCAGCGCGCGCGTATCAAGTTCTTCAATCCCCAAGACACCCGCAGTTTTCAGATAATCGGCCAGTGTGGAAGAAGCTCTGAAATTGCTCGGAAAATGTTGATACTCTTTAATGATAAAACCGGCAACCTGGACCCGTTCCGATTCGATGTCTTCCGGGTTGACACCGTAGTTGCCCACCAGCGGGTAAGTCATGGTAACCAGTTGCCGGCTATAGGAGGGGTCGGTCAATACCTCCTGATAGCCGGTCATTCCGGTATTAAAAACAACTTCACCCCAGGCCTCACCCGCTCCGGTAAAGGAACGGCAGGCAAAAGTGCGGCCATCTTCAAGAGCTAAAAGTGCTTTCATCTAAACAATGGCCTCCATGGGCGTATTTTCGATCAGGTCCCAAACCCCGCAGGGGCAAGCACCGGCGCAGAAACCGCAGCCGATACAGCGCGTTTCATCCACCACATATTCATATTCATCATTTTGTGTAGACATTTTGGAAATGGCGGATTCAGGACAAATCTCGACACAGGTTCCGCAATCCCGGCAGACGCCGCAGGAAGCACATGCAGATCCGCACTCTTCGATATTTTGAAAATCAATGATTCGCGGATCAAAATATTCAAGTGTAACACGGTCTGTGCCTATCATATGGCGCGTTTCCACCGATGGAGATTGGCCTGTGGAAATCGCCTTGATTGCGCCGGCCGCCCGGCGACCGGCGCCGATGGCATCGGTAAGCAGGCCAGGCCTAACCGCATCGCCGATGGCAAAAATCTGGGGATCCGAGGTTTGGTAGGATGCATCGACCTTTATAAATCCCTGCTCTAGGCGCACCTCCGGCGGCAAAAAATCGAGATCAGGCAGATCCCCGATGGAAATAAAAACCGTATCAGCCGGGATAATCTCACCGGTGTCGAGTTTTACTCCTTGCGCTGTAATTTCCTTGGTAAAACAGGGCCATCTGAATTTGGCCCCTACGGCTTCCGCAGCGACCCGTTCTTTTCCAAACGAAGCGGGTTCCTGAATGTCGATCAGGGTAATATCTTCCGAACCCAAGCGGGATGTTTCCGCCGCTACATCACAGCCCACATTCCCGGCTCCGATGATGACCACTCTTTTACCCGGCACCGTTTCATCCTCCCGAGCCTGTCCCAGAAAATCAGTTGCAGCGATCAGCCGATCATTTCCCGGAATCGGTAATGTGCGCGGTTTTTGGGCGCCCACCGCAACCACCACAAAGTCAAAATCCCGCTTAAGGGTCTGCCAATCCGGACGGGTTAAACGCTGCTGCAGATGGACATGGGAAATGACTTTATTCACCCGTTCAATTTCGGTGGTGACAACTTCATCCGGAATGCGACTGCGAGGAATCGTGGTCGTAATCTTCCCTCCCAGTTCGCTTTGCATGTCAAAGATTGTGATGCCGAAACCCTCACGGCGTAACTGCCAGGCGACGGAAATCCCCGCCGGCCCCCCGCCGACGACGGCAATTCTTTGTCCGTTTTCGGGCGGTAAATCGGGCAATCCGGCCTTGATGCTCGCTTTCCCGATCTGAGTCGTATCAACCGGTGTCATGGATGAAGATTGCCGCGTGCAGGCCTGCATGCAGAGGTTTGGGCATAAGTAACCGCATACCGTGGCCGGAAAGGGGGTATAGGCCAGCGCCAAATCGACTGCTTCGTCCACGCGTCCTTCCCGTATCAGCCGCCAACGATCATGTACCGGAATCCCGGTGGGGCAGCTGTCCTCACACGGGGCCAAATGGATGCGATTTTCCCACACGGGGACAAATCGTCTCAAATCTCCCGTGCATATCGGCGCAATAGGACTTCTCTGGATCTGGACAAGATCCCCGATAAGACCGCCCGCTCCGAGCTCTTTTTCCCAGACCGCTTCGCGAAAAGCGCGCATGGTCGTCTTTTGTCCGCCGGCTTTTTCCGTTGGCGAGCGAGCCTCTAAAAGTTGCCACGTTTCACGATCGCTTAACGCTCGTAACAACTCCGTGCGTCCGATACGCTCCAAAAAAAGTTTCAGATTCTCCGTCAGCCAATCCCAGGTTTGGTCATCAATCGCCACCTGTTTGGCATCGGTTTGACTGTAGCCGCCATGCGGCCCCCGGAAAAATATCCTGCCCCCCACCATCCCGATAAAAGGCCGGTAGCCGAGAACGTTTTCCGGCATTTGCGACTCAACCCCGCAGATAACGGCGATTCCGCCCGCCATAAATTCGCCCAAATAGTCTCCGGCCGACCCCAACACCCACAACTCCGGAGGATCGAAACGCGGATTGTGTTTGGTCATGGTCATTGCCCGGGCGCCCACATTTCCGCCTATAAAAATTTTGCCCTGGGCCATGGCATTGGCGACACCGTTTCCCGCGTTTCCGTGAACGACGATTTCGGCACCGGCGTTGAGCCAGCCCACATCATCCGACGCCGGCCCCAATACCTCGATAAACGTATGGGGCAGCCCCATGGAACCGAGCCGCTGACCCGGGTGGCCCTCAACTCTGACGTGGACGGCCTCTTTTTGGTCCTTCCAGAGACGTCCCCCAATGCCGTGTTGCCCAAAAGCCTTAATTTGAAAGTAGCGGCAACCTTCGGAAACGGCTTTTTGAATTCTTTCCTCCAACACACGCGAGGAGACCCGGAGTTCGTCTTCTTTTCCGTTGATATGATAATACGGTTGTTTTTCCATTTAACTTCCTCTACCAGGTCTTATAGGCTTTAACCCTTATACGACATATTTAATCTTTAAACGTTCCGCCGCATTAAAATCACTAATTCCCAAGGCATCCGACATGCCGATGGGCAAGGAGGTAGAGCGTCCCAGGGGAGCGAGAATCTTGCGCAGCTCAATATCAAAGCTGAGAAACAAATCGACCAGCCGCTCCGCGACCTGATCCACATCCAGTCGCCGGTAAAGACGAGGGTCTTGGGATGTTATCCCCTTGGGGCAGCGTCCGATATTACAGATATTGCAGCGATCCGATTCCGAGCCCAGACAGCCTGCGGCCGCCTGCATGACGTATTTGCCGGTTTGAACCCCGCTGGCACCCATCATGATCAATGTCGCGGCATTTGCGGCCAGATTCCCGCTTTTACCGATACCTCCTCCGGCAAAAAGAGGGATTTCATTCTGGCGGCCGATTTCCACCAGCGTGAGATAGGCATCGCGGATATTGCTGGCAATGGGATGTCCCATGTGATCCATAGACACACTGTATGCTGCTCCGGTGCCTCCATCTTCGCCGTCAATAGCAAGTCCGGCTGCGTAGGGATTGCGAGCCAGATTGTTTAAGACCGCCATGGCGGTGGATGTGCCGGAAATTTTGGGATATACGGGAACACGGAAACCCCAGGCCATGCACATGGACTGAATCATCTTGGCCACCGACTCCTCGATGGAGTATTTGGTCTGATGGGTCGGTGGGCTGGGCAAGCTGATACCTTGCGGCACGCCCCGAATGGCTGCAATCAGTTTGTTGACCTTGTACCACATGAGCAGCCCGCCATCTCCGGGTTTGGCACCCTGACCGTATTTGATCTCCACAGCGCAAGGATCAGCCTTCATCTCCGGTATGGCGTGAATAATTTCGTCCCATCCGAAGTAACCACTGGCAATCTGAAGAATCACATACTTTAAGAAACGAGAACGTAAAAGCCTTGGCGGACATCCACCTTCCCCGGTACAGACACGCACCGGCATCCCGAGTTCCTCATTTAAATAGGCCACTCCCAGTTGCAGTCCTTCCCACATGGTGGGCGAAAGGGCGCCAAACGACATGGCCCCGATGATCAATGGATAAATTTCTCTCACCGGAGGGATCCATCCGTTGATACTGATGAATTTCAAATTTTCTTCCGGAGGTAAAATCCTTCCTAAAAGTGTTCGTAGTTCAAATTCATGCCGGCCGGCATCAAGTGCCGGGTCGGTCAGCATGGAGATTCGAATGAACTTGATTTGATCTAAAATACCCCCGGGGACATTGCGACGCCCACCGCGTCGGCGCGGCTGTCCGCCGCGGTTGATGTGAAACCTGAGCTTATCGGCCTCGTCGCTTTTTTGGGGAATGATGGCGTCATTGGGACAAACCAGATTGCACATGGCACATCCGATACAGCCATAGGCTGGATCGGTTTTCTGCTGAATACCGTAGTAAATTTGAGGCGTGTTGGATGGCTTTACCTCTGGATCGAGGCTCGGCTCTACGATCCGTTTGCGGAAGACGCCCAGCTCAATCGCATTCACCGGACAGATCGCCGTACAACGACCGCACAAGGCACATTTCCCTTTATTCCACAAGATCTGCCAGGGGAGATCTTTGACACTTAGTGTCGAGGGGGCAATGGGTCGGTTTGCCGGCATATGTTTACCTCCTGACGGTCTGGGCCCACCATAACGGTGTCCAAATACATGGGTTGAAAATCTTTACTTTTGTCACGATCCGGGATGGCGGCATCGAGTCCGCAGATTTCAGATGAAAATGCAAAAATTCCGGGTCTCCCGCCCACGACTCCCGGACGCAACTTTTTGCGGTCCTGCACCATGAAGAGTGAATGATCAATTAAACAGCCGATCACACAGTTGGGGCCATCGATTATCATGCGACGGCAGGTATGCTTCAAATGTTTGAGAAAATGGGCATCGGGATGCTTCCCAATATCTTCCTCCTGGAGGGGTGTAATGATATGTTTGTAAGTTTCCAGATCGAGTCCAAGGTGGTTCATGGTATAGTGGAGGATATGCGTGAAGACCTCCGAATCGGACTGATAACCCGAATAACCGGCGAATCCCCTTGAAGTAAGATATTCCTTGATGGGAACAAAAGCGGTATTCTCGCCGTTGGTCATGGTCGCAAATCCCTGAATAAAAAATGGATGACAGGCATACAAATTGATGGAGTAGTTGGTATTCTGCCGTCCCTGGGCCATGATGACGCGTGCTTTTAAGTCCTTGCGATCCAGATTCAGGTAACGGGCGATCTCAAGAGGATCACCGATCTCTTTAATCATGATCACATCGGGCCAAAACGAATAAACGATCATATCTTGTTTTTCTTCACCCATGCGGCGCAACTCAAGACGGATACGGAGCAGGTGGTCGAACAATTCCGTTTCAGACATGCCCTCCCATTCCTCGGGATATTCATAGGCGCGGATCAAATAGACGTCCCGTTTGGGAATCCCGGCGGGCGGGGTTTTAGGAATCTTGATCGTAATTTTGAATTTGGTCAGAAACCCGATGTCCATCATGAAAGCGTCCAGCCGCCGTAACCCCTTGCCGCTGAAAATGCCGGAAAGAATCGGCGCACCTTTCATTTCTTCCAAAGGACCGGCCAGATCGCGCATAAAGATGCCCACCCCCGAACAATCATGGCCTTCCCGCATGACATCCAGGGCATCGATGGCTTTCATCGGAGATAAAGGCTCCCTGCTGGTAATGGCGAATAAACGACACATTTATTTGGCTCCTTTGCTTAAGGGAAATCCCTTTTTTCCAAAAACATCAAACCAACAAAAAAGACGCCTCTTACCCTTATTAAAAGGGTTAAAGACGTCTTTGTCTCGTATGAGGTTCATTCCTCAAACTGCTTTACTTTACCCCTCTTTGGGCAAAGTTTGATGGAATCGTAAACTGATGTTAAATGGTTTCTGCCAAAATGTCAAGCGGCCTTATTTTTCTTTTTCTAAAACCTCGCGCAATTTTTTAGAAAGCGTTTTGATTGTAAACGGTTTTTGGACAAATCCGTCACAACCGCGGTCCATTACTTCCCGGGCCTGTCCGTTGATGCTGTAGCCACTTGAAAGGAGAATCTTTAAATCGGAATTTATCGATTTCAATTGATCGAATGTTTCTCCGCCGGTCATCCGGGGCATGACCAGATCTAAAATGACCAGATCAATTCCGGATTGATTACGGACATAAGTTTCGATGGCCTCCTCTCCTCCACATACCGTGATGACTCGATACCCCAATGTTTCCAGTATCTTCCGCCCCACATCAATAATCATTTCCTCATCATCCACCAAAAGAATCGTTTCATCCCCGTGAGCGATTTCAACATGCTCTTTGCGTTTGACTCTCCTCACCATTGGATCGGTTGCCGGAAGGTAGATGTAAAATGTAGTGCCCTGCCCGATTTGACTTTCAACGTCGATAATGCCGTCATGATTTTTGATGATCCCGTATGCCGACGCAAGCCCCAGCCCTGTCCCGCGTCCTATTTCCTTGGTTGTAAAAAAAGGATCAAATATTTTCTTTTGGATTTTTTCGTCTATCCCGGTGCCGGTATCGATGACAGTTATGCGTACATAGCGTCCCGGTTTGGTGTTATAGGATTGTGTAAATTTTTCATCCAAAGCAATGTTTTCGGTCGCCAGGTAAAGCTCACCCGCACCGGACATGGCCTGCCAGGCATTTACATAAAGATTTAAAAGCACCTGTCCGATTTGGGAGGAATCGGCTTCCACCATCCAGATCTCCTTTTGACTTTTAATATGGATGGTAATTTCTTTTTTGGTCCGACCAAACATTTCGGCGCTTTTATTGAGGACGACATTCAAGTCCACCGCTTTGACTTCGTATTTCCCACCGCGTGCAAATCCCAAAAGCTGTCGGGTGAGATCGACAGAGCGCTTGACATAGTCTTCAATCCCCTTGAGATGTTCAAAATGGGGATGGGCGTCATCCGTGTTCATGAGCATCAATGAAGTTCTGCCTTGGATCCCCATGAGAAGATTGTTAAAGTCGTGGGCGATGCCGCCGGCCAGGGTGCCGATCGCCTCCATTTTTTCGATCTGTGAAAGCTGCTGTTGGAGTTTACGCCGTTCTGATTCGGTCTGCTTGTGCTCAATCAACTCCTGTTGCAGAGTCGAGTACAAGTGTGCGTTGTCAAGTGCAATGGATGCCAACTCCGCAAAGCGGGTTAAGATGGCAATCTCATCTTCTCCAAACTTTTTATCGGTTTTAAAATGTCCCAGCCCAATCACTCCCACGCGTTGTGATCTTGATTCAAGGGGCACTCCGATTATGGATTTGAGATTTCTGTATTTGGTGGTAAACGTTTCAGATCGGCCGGGCCATGAATCATAATCATTGACCACCAACGGTTTGCCGGTTTGCCAGACTTCGCCGCTCATTCCCTCGCCCGCTTTAATCCGCATGCCGATGGCGTTCTGATACTCTCCTGTCGCATAACGGACCTTCAAATCATCCTCTTCAGGGTCGTAAAGATAAATAAATCCGTTCCGGGTGTCGGCCAAACTCCCCGCCCTATCTATAATTGCTTCCAACAATTCGCCCGTGTCGAGCCTGCCGATTACCCCCAGGCTCACATCATGCAGCGCATCCTGATACCCTTTCTGTCGTCGCAAATTATCCTCGACCTCTTTAAGTTCTGTGATATCGGTGGCAACCTGCAGGCGCACCAAGCGGCCATCGATCCACTTTATGGCCCGGTCGTAATTGATATACCATCTTCCCGTAAGCGGATTTTTATCTTCCCAGACACAGACGCCTTTTGGATTCCCTTCGGTGTCCAGCAATTTATCATTTGTACAATGCGCGCATGGAGCCTTCTCTCCACGAAATACCTCCCAGCATATTTGGCCTTTATAATCGGCACCGAAGGTATCTTTCATATATTGATTCATAAAAAGGATTTCATAGGTTTCCATATCCGCCGCATAAATCGTGGCATCGATACCGTCCAGCACCGTCAGAAGTGTCTCATGCGACTCTGTAAGGGCCTCCTCGGCCTGCCTGCGGGCGGTGATGTCCTGGGCGGCCCCGTAAAGATGGGTAACCCGCTTTTGAGTCTCATCCCAACCGGGTCGTCCGTAATCCCGCATCCACTTCACCTTGCCGTCTTTCGTGATAATGCGGTATTCGATTACTTTTGACCGTCCTGCCAGTAGTGCCTTCAATTGCGTCAGAGGAATCGGGAGATCCTCCGGATGAATGAGGGCCTCCCACCCCCCACGCTCTTGCAACTCATCGGCGCTGAATCCGCTGATCCTTTCGAGAGCGCCCGTAACCCACTCACGACTAATTTTACCATCCGGCTCCACCTTGAATGCATAAGCAAAGTCAGATGTGAGCTCTGAAATCCTTCGATAGCGCTCTTCGCTGATACGCAGCGCCGCTTCGGCTTCCATCGCTTTGGTTTGATCCACCAATTCTTCATTTTTATTCTTTGGGGACATCTCTCGCTGCTCCTATCTCTTAATATCCGGGTCGGATCAAAATGTCGTTTAAAATATTCATATGAAATTTGGAAAAATTTTGCAATCGCCTTATTATTGGCGGCTCTTTATGCCGGAGCCGAGTATGACAAACACAATAGGATTTGCTTTTATCCCGCATGCGATGATATACATAAAAACAATTCTAGAATCATTTAATCTTACCGTACATATGGCACCTGTCCCCGGAATTCCCCAACACCTGATAGAAGACGCTCAAGGCAAATGGAATCAATTCTGCGCCTCCGCAAACCAGCGCCATATATCTTTACCTGACAGTAATGATTTCATTGACCAGGCACACAAGGTCTTTGCGTTCAGCGATTTTATTGCCAAAGCGAGTATTCGTGATCCTCAAATTTTAGACAATCTTGTCAACACCCAGGATCTGCAACAAAAATCCCTCCCGGAGTCGTACCGAAATAAACTTCAGCAAGTTATCGGGGAATTGATGAAGGCTCCCGGATCTGAAGAGATCTCCCACCCCGAATCGATTATACGGGAGCAAATATCCGGCTTGCAGCCGATTTTGCGTCGATTTCGAATGCGTGAAATGATCCGTATTGGCTGGCGGGATTTGACCGGGTGGGCCGATCTTTCCGAAACCATGCGGGATCTCTCATGGTTGGCAGATGTCTGTATCGATCAATCCCTGGCCCTCCTATACACTCTATTCTGCGCCTTGTTCGGCACCCCCACCGCAAAAGATGGATCCCAGCAGTTTCTCACCGTCATCGGAATGGGGAAATTGGGAGGTTTTGAGCTCAACTTTTCATCGGATGTGGATCTCATTTTTGCTTATCCTGAAACCGGGCACACCCAGGGGAAGCCAGCCCCGATCGGCAATGACGAATTCTTCGCCCGCCTTTGCCGCGCGCTGATCCGCGTTTTGGGTGAACTCACCCAGGAAGGGTTTGTTTTCCGTATGGATACGCGTCTTCGCCCCGATGGCGAAAACGGTCCCATTGTCGTCAGCTTTGACAGCATGGAACAGTATTACCAGTATCAGGGAAGGGAATGGGAACGCTATGCCTGGATCAAAGCCAGGATTGTCGCCGGTGATAAAAGGGCCGGCGAAGGGCTGTTGAAACGGTTGAAGCCTTTTATCTATCGACGCTATTTGGACTACGGTGTTTTTGAGTCACTCAGGGATATGAAACACAATGTCTCTTTAGAAGTGAAACGCCGGGGGATGGATCGCAATATCAAGCTGGGCTCCGGCGGCATCCGCGAAATCGAATTTTTCGGACAGATTTTCCAGCTTTTACGAGGCGGCGTCGTCCCGGCCCTGCAACAGCGCTCGATTCAATCCGTGCTTCAGACCCTGGTACATGAAAAGTTTATTTCTCAGCAGACTTGCCGTGAACTCACCCAGGCCTATAAATTTTTGAGAACGACCGAAAACCGCCTTCAGGAATTCGCCGATCAACAAACGCACACCCTGCCGAACGATTCACTTAATAGCCTTCGTTTGGCGGCATCTATGAACTTTGAGGATTGGAAATCTTTTGCCGTTCGTCTCAGACACCACCGGGATACGGTCCACGCCCATTTTGAAGGTCTTTTGGAGTCCGGAAAGGCTGTTGCGCCTGTAGACGATGCCGAGGAGGATGAAATGGGTGGTTTGGCAGGCGTCTGGCAAGACTCAATCGAACCGGCTCAGGGCCAGCAATTGCTCAGGTGCGTCGGTTTTGAGAATCCTGAAAATATTTTCGCACTTTTGGATAACTTAAAAAATACACCTGAAACCAGGGCCCTTAGCCCCACCGGGCGCAATCGTTTGGATCGGCTCATACCCCACGTGCTGCAAGAGGTCGGTCGGTCTGAAAACCCGAGTTTGGTAATGAAACGCGTCGTCGATCTACTGCAAGCCGTTGAACGGCGCACCACCTATATTGCGCTGTTACTTGAAAATCCTGCGGCGCTCAAGCATTTGGTCAGGCTTGTCAGCGCCAGCTCCTGGATCGCATCTTATCTGGCCCGTCATCCGGTTTTGCTCGATGAACTGCTTGATCCCCGAACCTTATATGTTCCCACTGAAAAAAGATTGCTGCAGAAAGAACTACGCCAGAGGCTTAAGAGGGTTGCCCCCGATGACCTTGAATACCAGATTGAAGAATTATGTATCTTTAAGCAGATCAACACATTGCGCGCGGCAGCAGCCGATGTTTCCGGTGTTTTGCCCCTGATGCGAGTGAGCGACTATCTTTCGTACATCGCCGAAGCGGTTTTAGACGAAGTGGTCGAGTTGTCCTGGAATCATCTGATCCGAAAACACGGACATCCCATCTGCCATCTGAATCAGCAATCTAGCGATAAGGGATTTGCCATCATCGCATACGGGAAGCTGGGCGGACTGGAACTCAGCTACAGCTCCGATCTGGACCTGGTCTTCTTGCATGCCGGTGCTCGGGGTCTTACCCAAGGCGGCCCCAATCCCATCGAGAGCAGCCAGTTTTTCGCACGTCTGGGGCAGCGGGTGATTCGCATATTAGCAACCCATACCGCGGCCGGCGTTCTTTACGAGACCGACATGCGACTGCGTCCCAGTGGAAGCTCCGGGGTGTTGGTCAGCCATTATCAGACCTTCAAGGAATATCAGTTGACCGATGCCTGGACCTGGGAGCATCAGGCACTTTTGAGGGCCAGGGCCATTCTGGGGGACAAGCAACTGATCCATTGGTTCGAGCAGACGCGAAAGGAGGTTCTGACCCGCTATCGTGATAAATTGAACCTTAAGGCTAAAGTTGTTGATATGCGCAACCGCTTGCGTAAAGAACAAGGAAGCCCTGATTCCAATTCTTTTGATTTGAAACAGGGGTGCGGTGGCATGGTCGATATTGAGTTTCTGGTCCAATATCTGATCCTTTTAACATCACATGAATACCACAAACTGGTAAAATGGACCGACAATGTTCGCCTGCTAAACAGTTTGTCCCGGGCAAATATCCTTGATGAAAAGACGGCCTATTTTCTCAGGATGGCCTATTTGATATATCGTGCCTATGCTCATCGGTTAAGTCTGGAGGAAAAACCGGCACTGGTTTCCAGAGATAAATTCCAAGAGTTGAGACATAAGGTCACCGGTTTGTGGAAATCTTATCTTGGCTGAATCAGTGAACGATTACAAAACAAGATTACAAAGTTGTAATTTTCTTGCTTAATTTATTACAAAATTGTAATATTACTTTATATCTGTTAACGGCCTGTCTCATTATAACCTATTGAAATAACAATTTTAGTATAATTCTGGTTGTTTTGGCATATCTATTGCTTGTTATTAGCTTTTATTTTTTTATGAAATAGTGATGCTGCTCGGAAGGGACCATGCCACACAACCAAAGCGTTATTGCCGACAATCTGAAACGCAAACGCGAACACCTTATCGACCTTTTTTTTAAAGGCCGGGCAGCTCGCTTTCTGGGCCAGCACACCCGCATGCTTGACACCTATTTTCATGATAGTTTCGAAGCCAGCCGTGTTGGCCCGCAACTCGGACTCGACAAAAATCCTTACGCCATTATTGCTTTAGGCGGGTATGGCCGTGAGGAACAGTGCCTCCATTCGGATGTTGATTTGCTGTTTCTTTTTAAAAAAAGAATCCCGGATACAGCCGAAGGCCTGACTCAGGAAGTTGTCTACCCATTATGGGATGTGGGGCTGGATGTCGGATATGCCATGCGGTCTCTGGATGAGTGTATCGATCTGGCCCGCCATGATTATGAGATTCTGACCCCTCTTCTAGATGCCCGCTTTATATGTGGGATGTCGATTTTATACACCGAGTTATTGGAAAAAATAGATGCCGCCATCATCAAGCCCAAAGCCCGTAAGATTATCGACTGGCTCATTGCTGCCAATCGAGACCGGCATCTGCGTTTTGGAGACTCCTCTTATCGGCTCGAACCCAATCTCAAGGAAGGCCAAGGAGGGTTGCGCGACTATCACACCATGCTGTGGATCGGCCGGGTTCTGTTTAATCTGAAACAATCCCGTGATCTTGAGGTTAATGGCTATTTATCCTCCAATGAGTTTCTGCAACTGTCACAGGCCCTTGATTTTATCTGGGAGGTACGCAATCGTCTCCATCATCTGATCGGCCGCAAATATGATCAACTTCATTTTGAGCATCAGATTACCCTGGCCGATTCGATGCAGTATGAAGATAATAACGGCCAGAAAGGCGTTGAAAATTTTCTAAGCGACCTCCACCGCCAAGTTGAATCTATCAAGCAGCAGCACCTGATGCTGTTGTTTGAGCTCGGCTATAGCGGCAAGGCCAAATATAAGAGCAAACATTTAAAATATACCGATATTCGGGGGCTTGAGGTCGTTAACGGGGCGTTAAGATTTGGCTCACTCGAAACCGTTCTGCAAACACCGGCGCTTCTCATTAAAATATTTGAAGAAAGCAGCCGTCTAAAAATCCCGTTGAGTATTGAAGCCAAACGAATTGTCGGCGAGTTTGGCTATCTTGTGGATGAAAAGGTCCGAATCCTTCCCGCGGTCGTAAAATCTTTCGAGCGCATCTTATTGACGTCAGCTCCCACTTTTAACGTTCTGAAGGAGATGCTGAACACGGGCTTGCTGGCTCGGTTCATCCCCGAAATGAACGGCATCGTAAACCGTATCCAATATGATGAATACCATCTATATCCGGTCGACATCCATTTATTGCGAACGGTCCAAACCATTAAGAAATTCGGTACGGATCAAGATGACCCCCAAAACCTTTTGTATGGGAATTTGTTTAAAGAATTAAAAAATCGCAAATTACTGCTCTGGGCCGCGCTCCTGCACGATATCGGCAAAGGCGAGGAAGGGGGTGAGCATTCGGCCAAAGGCGCACCGCTTGTCCGCCAAATAATGACCGCCAAAGGATATAAGCCGCAAGAAGCCGACACGGTCGCTTTTCTAACCCGCGAGCATTTGCTGCTTGTCAAAGCCGCAACCCGCAGAGATATCAATGACGAAGAAACCGCAATAAACTGCGCCAGCAAAATTAAGGCCGACGAACGACTCAAAATGCTTTACCTGCTGACGGTTGCCGATTCGATTGTCACGGGACCCAATGCATGGAATGACTGGACCGCCACCCTTTTGAGGGATCTCTTTTTAAAGATTCTCAATGTTCTGGAAAAGGGCGAACTGGCAACCCAGGAAGCCGTCAATCGCATCGAAGAAAAAAAACAGGCCGTTCTGTCCCTCGCACCGGCATCCGGGTCGAAAAAGGAAACCGAGGACCTTTTCAGTGTGATGTCGCCGCGCTATCTCCTTTACATGCCTGCAGATGAAATCTTCCAAGATATGGAATTATATCGATGTGTGGGACCGCGTGAATTTTCCTGGCAGATTTTCAAGGATTCCAACACCCAGACACGCACCGTTCGTATCTGCGCCAAAGATCATCCGGGTCTGTTCTCTAAAATTGCCGGTGTATTTACCCTAAACAACCTCGACATTCTCGACGCCCAGATTTTTACCTGGCGCAACCATATGGCGCTGGACGTTTTTGAATTGAAACCGCCTCCCGATTTGGTTTTTGAAGCCGAACGCTGGACACAGGCGGAAAAGAATCTGCATGACGCTCTTGCCGGGAGTCTGGACCTGCGCGCAGCGCTTCAAGAAAAAACGGCCTGCGACCACACCCCCAAGCCTCGGTTTGGTATACGGCCGCATCGCATCGACATCGATAATCAAAGCTCCAGCTTTTTTACGATTGTCGAGATCTTCACCTATGACTATCCGGGGCTTCTTTACAGCATCACCGATGCCCTGTTCAGATGCGGGCTTGACATCTGGGTGGCGATTATTTCCACCAAAGTCGATCAGGTGGTGGATGTTTTTTACGTGAGGGATTTTGACGGTCAAAAAGTCGACACACCGGAGCAGGAAGAAAACATTCGAATGGCCATCGAAGGCGTTTTGGATAACAAAGGCCTATTAAACGAAAGGAGCTAATAAACCAATGAAAATGAAATATTCATCGTTGCTAACCCTTTTTATCACGGCCACCCCGTTCTCCACCGCCTATGCCGCCGAAAGCTTAAATTCGGGAGATACCGCCTGGATGATTGTCTCCACGGCACTGGTGATGATGATGACCCCGGCGGGGCTGGCTCTTTTCTATGGCGGTATGTCACGTTATAAAAATCTCTTAAATACCTATGCCATGACCATGGTTTCCTACTGCCTGGCCAGCATTATCTGGATGACATGGGGTTATACCCTGGCCTTTGGACCCGATAAGGCCGGTATCATTGGGGGGTTGGATTTTCTGTTTTTAAACGGAATAAATACGGCAAGCCTTTCCGGAACCATTCCAACCTATGTGTTTATCCTCTTTCAAATGACCTTTGCCGGAATAACTGTTGCTCTGGTACTGGGTTCTATCGTCGATCGGATGAAGTTTTCGTCATGGATCGTCTTCACGGTCCTGTGGCTTACCTTGATTTACGCCCCTATTGCCCACTGGGTGTGGGGCGGTGGCTGGATGAGCCAAATGGGGGCCCTCGATTTCGCCGGAGGCACGGTTGTTCATATCAATGCCGGTGTGGGCGGGCTTGTTTTGGCACTCATCTTGGGTAAACGTAAGGGTTACGGGAAAGAAGCTATGTTTCCGTCGAGTATTGCCCTCACCGGATTGGGTGCCGCGCTCTTATGGTTTGGATGGTTTGGGTTCAACGCCGGAAGCCAGCTGGCGGCAGACGGCATCGCCGGTTCGGCTTTTCTGGTGACCAATACGTCCGCCGCTGCAGGGGCTCTGGCCTGGATGTTTGCGGAATGGATCTCCAAAGGTAAACCGACCGTGTTGGGAATTTCGTCCGGGATCGTAGCCGGGTTGGTAGCCATCACACCGGCGGCGGGGTTTGTAAATCTACCCGCCGCTTTAATCATCGGTACTGCCGCCGGCGTACTTGGATTTTATAGCGTCGCCGTTTTGAAGCAGAAATTCGGCTACGACGATTCGCTGGATGCCTTTGGGGTTCATGGCATGTGTGGTATGTGGGGCGCGCTGGCTACCGGCATATTCGCCAATCCGGCGATCACCGAAGGCGCACGGGGCTTATTTTACGGCAATCCCAAACAGCTTTGGATACAGTTGCTGTCGATTGTCGCCACGGCGGTTTTTACGGCGATTGGAACGGTTATCGTGGTGTATGTGACCCAATTTATCACCCACGGCCTGAGGGTCGACCCGGAAAATGAGATCGAAGGACTCGACAGCTCCATTCATGGGGAGCGAGCATTTGAAATTACAGGCTGAACAGGAGGAACCATCTAATGAAAAAAATCGAAGCAATCATCAAACCCTTTAAGCTGGATGACGTCAAAGAAGCCTTAACCGAAATCGGTATCCAGGGAATGACGGTTTCCGAAGTCAAGGGCTATGGCCGGCAGAAGGGCCACAAAGAAATTTACCGCGGGGCCGAGTATGTGGTCGATTTTATACCCAAGATCAAAATCGAAATCGTAGTGCCGTCTGAACTTGCGCAACAGGTGGTTCAAAAAATCATCGCGGCTGCCAATACCGGTAAAATCGGCGATGGTAAGATTTTTGTCCTGCCGGTTGAGGAAGCCATTCGGGTTCGCACCGGTGAAAAAGGTAAAGATGCGATTTAATGCCCGTAAGGCCGATGGCAACATGCTTCAGAATATAATGGCACTTACAGAGCCAATTTCAAAACAATTAATATCTAAATAAGGAGGTAAAAAGAATGACACCCAAAGAAGCACTGGTACTGGCTAAGGAGAGTGAGGCAAAAGTGGTCGATTTGCGTTTTACGGATTTCCCCGGATTATGGCACCATATCACCGTTCCGATCAGCGAGCTTGAGGAGTCGAGTTTTGAGGATGGATTCGGGTTTGATGGATCCAGTATCCGCGGCTGGCAGCCGATCCACACCAGTGATATGTTGGTCGTGCCGGATCCCGCTACCGCCAAAATCGATCCTTTTTATCACGAATCGACACTGGTTCTGATTTGCAATATCGTCGATCCGGTTACGCGCGAACCCTATACTCGGGATCCGCGGCATATTGCCCATAAAGCGGAAGCCTTTTTAAAGCATACCGGTATCGGTGAAATAGCCCAATTGGGTCCCGAAGCTGAATTTTTTATTTTTGACGATATCCGCTTTGAATCCAACCGCCAGCGCGCCTTCTATGAAATCGACTCGGTAGAAGGTGCCTGGAACACAGGGCGCGAAGAAGGCCCTAATCTGGGTTACAAACCGCGCCACCAAGAAGGCTACTTTCCGGTACCGCCCATGGATAAGTTTCAGGATTTGCGGACCGAAATGCTCCTGACCCTCGAAGGTCTGGGCATCCAAATAGAGGCCCAACACCATGAGGTGGCCACGGCCGGACAAGGCGAAATCGATATGCGTTTTAAGCCGTTGCTTGAAATGGCGGATCAACTCATGTGGTTTAAATATGTGTTAAAAAACGTGGCCTATCAGCATGGACATACCGTGACCTTTATGCCTAAGCCCATTTTTGAAGACAACGGAACCGGTATGCACACGCATATCAGCATCTGGAAAGATGGCAATCCTGTTTTTGCAGGTGAAAAATATGCCGGTGTCTCCCAGGAGGCACTTTGGGCCATCGGTGGAATCCTGACCCATTGCCGGGCCCTGTGCGCATTTACCAATCCCACCACCAACTCCTACAAACGCTTGGTACCGGGATTTGAGGCGCCGGTCAATTTGGCCTATTCCGGACGTAATCGGAGTGCCGCCGTTCGGCTTCCCATGTACTCAACGTCTCCCAAAGCCAAGCGTATCGAGTTCCGGACCCCGGATCCCTCCTGCAATGGGTATCTGGCATTCTCGGCGATGCTGATGGCCGTTATCGATGGAATCGAAAACCGAATTGATCCCGGCGAACCATTGGATAAAGATATTTATGGCCTTCCGCCGGAAGAGCTGGCGGAGATCCCGACCGCCCCGGGCTCTTTGGATGAGGCTCTTTTTGCGTTGCGGGCCGATCAGGAATTTCTGTTGAAAGGCGATGTGTTCACACCGGATGCCATCGATATGTGGATCGAATATAAAATGGAAAACGAGGTGAATCCAGTCAAACTTCGCCCCCATCCGCATGAATTCTTCCTCTATTACGATATATAATGACGGAATGGCGGGACTGGTTTCACGGGCTGTTTTTTTAAATTGCGGAGCAATGACGATATTTGTCCAGCCACTGTCGGCTGGGCAAATATTTGTCTGTGTTTGTCTGTGTGGGCCTGTGGCTTTTTCAATCCAATGACGCCCTTCAGCGATAAAGCCGATAATCTACGCCATATTTCCTAACCTTGTACCCAAATTTGCGAATCGTCGTTTTAAGAAGTTTGGCCGCCAGGGTAATATTTCCGTTTGTGTTCTTGAGGGCATCGATGATCGTTTCTTTTTCCAAATTGCCGACCGCGTCCTCCAGAGACAGCGCCGGAAGTGTACCGGTTTGCGTGCCGGTCTGGAGTGTGGGGGGCAAATGGTAGCTGTGAATCACGCCTTCTTCGCATAAAAGCACCGCCCGCTCAATGCAGTTTTCGAGCTCGCGAACATTTCCGGGCCAGTGGTAAGCCATTAGCATATCAATGGCAGGCGTCGAAAACCGCCGGATGTTTTTACGGTTTTCCTCGGCGACCTTTTCAAGAAAATAATCAGCCAGCAGCAGAATATCTGTTTTCCTTTCACGTAACGGTGGCATGTAAATTGGAAATACATTTAAGCGATAATAAAGATCCCCCCTGAAAGTTCCTTCTGAAACGGCCGCCTCCAGGTTCTTATTTGTCGCCGTGACAATCCGCACATCGGCTTTTAGCATTTTCTGCCCGCCGACCCGCTCAAATTCCTTTTCCTGCAACGTGCGCAGTAAGCTGGCCTGGACATCAAGCCCAATCGCCCCGATTTCATCCAGAAAAACGGTGCCTTTGTGCCCCAGCTCGAACTTTCCCGGTTTCTGCCGTATGGCTCCGGTAAAAGCCCCTTTCTCGTGTCCGAACAGCTCGCTTTCGATCAAATTGGCCGGAAGCGCGGCGCAGTTGACCTTGATGAATGGCCTTTTGGAGCGCCGACTGTTGTAGTGGACGGCGTTTGCCACAAGCTCCTTTCCGGTACCGCTTTCACCCCGAATGAGGACCGTCGCATTGCTTCCGGAAACTTGGGAGATCATCCGGTAGACTTCACGCATTTTGTTGCTGTTGCCGATGATACTGGTAATCCGGTATTTGGTTTTCAGTTCGTTTCTGAGCCGTTGATTCTCTTCCCGCAAGCGCTCTTTTTCAATCCGAATTGTTTCCAGATTAATGACGTGCCGGGCAATCATCGTGGCAACCACCGATAGGAGTTTTTCACCACTCTTTAAAACGTATGTCTCTTCAAAAGGTTTGTCGCAACTCAGTGCCCCAATGACTTGATTCCCTTTTTTTATAGGAACGCAAATAAAGGAAAGCTCGCCAAGTTTTGTACGCTTTCTTGAAGCTGTAAGATCGAGAAAGGCGGGTTCCTGGCTAATTTTCGATATGGAAAGCGCTTTTCCCGATTCAATCACCCGGCCGGTAATCCCTTCACCCAATTTGTATTTAACCTTTTGCATGGCTTTTTGGGGTATACCATGGGCAATCTCAATGCCAATCTCATTGCGCAGCGGATCTAAGATTGTTATGATCCCCCGTGCCATGTTCATCGAGTTGGACAAAATACCCAAAACCTTATATAGTGTCTTCCTGAGATCCAGATGCGCGTTGAGAGCTTCCGAAATTTCGAAAAGGAAGGTGGTTTCCTCAATCTGCTTCATTTGATGTTTCTCCCCGAATATATTGTTGCGGTGATCTCACTATTTGCCCATTAGCAAAAATTACAAAATTGTAACTATGAAAAAATGTTTAAGTCAAGCTTGATGATCTCGTAAAAAATTATGAATTCAACAATAGATGGCTAAGTAAAAAGGTTCATATACAAGGCGTAGTTTTTTTTCAGGAACGAGGCTATACATGTAGTATGCCGAGTGTCTGAAATAAATTACAACGCAGTAGATGGGACTTTTTACGACGCCATAGGGCAAAGTCATGATTCTCCACATTGACATGGATGCGTTTTATGCATCGGTGGAACAACTCGACAATCCTGATCTGCAGGGTAAATGCGTCATCGTCGGCGGTGACTCCAGGCGTGGCGTTGTTTCGGCTGCCGGTTATGAAGCCAGGCGTCACGGCGTCCGCTCGGCCATGCCTGTATTCAAAGCCAAACAGAAATGCCCCCACGGAATTTTTGTTCCACCTCGAATGGCCCGCTACAAAGAAATTTCGATCATTATCATGTCGCTTCTGAGGGAATTTACCCCTCTCGTGGAACCGGTCTCGATTGACGAAGCCTATATGGATATTTCGGGATGCGAGCGGTTATTTGGTGGTCCGGACAAAATCGGGCTTAAAATCAAAGAACAGATCAAAAAAACGGTTCATTTATCCTGCTCTGTCGGTATTGCACCCAATAAATTTCTGGCCAAAATTGCATCGGATATGCACAAGCCTGATGGGCTGACTATAGTAACACCGGATGATGCCATGGCTTTCGTGGAATCGTTACCCATCCGTAAAGTGCCCGGGGTAGGGAAAAATGCGCATACACAATTGATGCAGATCGGGATTCAAACCCTCGGCGATGTGAAAAACTATCCCCAACAAATCTTGATCAAACGGCTTGGAAAATTCGGCCGAAGACTATTGGAGCTCGCCTTTTGCCAGGACGAATCGCCTGTGACCCCAGATTCACAACCCAAATCAATAAGCCGTGAACTAACCCTGGCCGCAAACACAAACGACCGCAAATTGCTTTCCAGGTATTGTTTAAATCACGCCGAACGGATAGCCAAGGATCTGAGGAGACACGAAGTTTGCGCTAAAACCGTCTCAATTAAAATCAAGCATGCCGATTTCAAACAGGCGACCCGTAGCGTTACCCTCGCCATACCGACCCAGTCGACCAAAACGATTTACGCCGAAGCGGTGAAGCTCTTAGATGCCTACCGCCTAAAAACCAAAATCAGATTAATCGGTGTCGGAACCTCAGGCCTGGTCCCGGCAGGAACACCCCGGCAGGCGAGTCTTTTTGAAAATCCGGCCACGGATGGAATCAACTGGGAGCAGGTCGATAAAGCCGTTGATTCAATACACCAACGTTTCGGCCGTGATGCAATTAAGCGTGCCAGCCTAACCGATACATAGATGCGCGGCCAAATTCCACAAAAAAATGCTTTCTTTTAACAATGTATTTTATTAGAGATCTTAGATTCGAAATTACGAATATACTAAAACATGACTGCCAAAAATACTCAGCAAAAACCGAACAAAAAGCAAAAAAGCGATCCGCACCTGCTCGGAGCCCATTTTTCCACATCGGGCGGGCTCCATAATGCACTCATCGAAGCCCACCGCCATCAATGCAATGCACTTCAGGTTTTCACCAAAAACGCCAATACCTGGAAGGAACGCAAACTCTCAGAGGTTGAGATAGATCTTTTTAAAGAAACCTGGAAAAAATTCTCCATCGACATTATTGCATCGCATACATCCTATTTGATCAATCTGGCCTCCCCGGAGAAGAGAAAAAACGCCATGTCACGCCGGGCTCTGGCGCAGGAGATGATCAGATCTTCACAACTGGGCATCCAATGCGTTGTCCTGCATCCTGGCTCCCACATGGGGAGCGGAGAAAAGGAAGGGGTCGATCGCATCGCTTCCGGTCTCAACACCGTTTTTGATTCTCTGTCGGAGGTTAAAACTCGGCTCCTTTTGGAAACGACCGCAGGACAGGGCTCCAGCGTGGGTCATACCTTCGAACAGATTGCTGCGATTCTGGAGCAAATTGAAAATAAAAGTCTCGTAGGGGTTTGTTTGGATACCTGTCATATTTTTGCAGCCGGCTATGACATCCGGGATCAAAAATCATATACCCAAACAATCGCCCGCTTCGATCAAATTGTGGGTCTCTCAAATCTTTATCTAATACATCTAAACGATTCTAAAAAAGTGTTTGCCTCGAAGGTCGATCGACATAATCACATCGGAGAAGGACATATCGGAATAGATACCTTTGCCTTGGTGATGAATGACGAAAGACTGTCTCATATCCCCAAGATTCTAGAAACCCCGAAAGGTGAAGCCTCCCAGGAATGGGATCACATCAATCTCAAAAAACTCAGATCGTTGATAAATCGATAGCCTTCCCTGTGATTCAATCAATACCACGTCTAACAGTCTATAATTACATAAAAAAATGGTTCCTTCTTGACTAGTTGCTCCATCTTTTATTAAAGTGGTTAAATATCCGTTCACGGATTACGAGCCGTTAAATCCAAATTGATAAGTTGAAAAAGAAGCTTATAGTAATAGAAGGCTTTCAAATGAATATTTCGTCACAGGAGCAACAAGTGGAAGTAGATGCTCATAAAAATGCTGCCCATAAAGCAGGGGCTTTGCTCAAAGCCCTCATTTTGTTTGCCTTCATAGTGAGTGCGATTGTTCTTGTCCGTTTTACTCCTTTAAAAGATTACTTAACGCCTAAAGCTCTCGGAAACTTTTTAGAGGCCGCCGGAATCTGGGCCCCGCTGGTTTATGTATTCGTTTACACGGTTGGCGTCTGTCTTTTTATCCCGGGGACCCTGTTGACCGGTTTAGGGGCTGCCATCTTCGGCGCCTATTGGGGTTTTGCCTATGTCTGGATCGGAGCGATGATGGGAGCCGCGGCTGCTTTTGTCATTGGGCGGTCACTGGGGCGCGAATTTGCCGCTTCACTTATCGGAGACAAACTTAAAAAGTATGATGATGCCATCGAACGGAACGGATTTGCCACCGTGCTTTACTTGCGATTGGTCTATTTTCCGTTTACGCCGATGAATTTCGGAATGGGTTTGACCCGAGTTCGATTCAGTGACTATCTTCTGGGAACCGGACTCGGCATCATTGTTGGAACTTTTATATTCACGTTTTTCATTGGAACTCTGAAAGACATATGGGCTACAGGAGAGTGGGGGCAATTAATCTCTTTTAAAGTTTTTTTCTCCATCGGGCTCTTTGCCTTCTCCTTTTTTATTCCCAAAATCATCAAACAAATTAAAGGCGAAGAATAGCACAGCTTCTAAGCAATCAAGGTAAAAAGCAATGATACAGAATCAGAAGTTCAAAAAACAGATCCAGATCGGTGGCAAAGCATATGACTTCTACGACATCCTGGCATTGGCCGACCACAAGAATATCGAAATCGAAAATATCCCTTTTTCCATCAGAATTCTGATTGAAAACCTGTTGCGAAAACTGGACGATCGAGTTGTCCGCAACGAAGATCTAAAGCATATTATCGACTGGCAGCCACGCTACGCGGAACCCATTGAAATACCCTACCACCCCGCCCGAGTTTTAATGCAGGATTTTACAGGCGTACCGGCGGTGGTGGATCTTGCGGCCATGCGTGATGCCGTAAAAGATCAGGGCCGCGACCCCGGGCGTATCAATCCCATCGTTCCGGTTCAACTGGTTGTCGATCATTCGGTTCAGGTCGATTATTTCGGCACACCGGACGCATTAACCCAAAACGTCGCCAAAGAGTACGAACGCAATGCGGAAAGGTATGCGCTCTTAAAATGGGCCCAAAAGCACTTTGACAACTTTCAGGTCGTGCCCCCGAATTCCGGTATCTGTCACCAGGTCAATCTGGAATATCTGGGAAGCGTGGTGATGACGGATGAAAGCGGCCCCGCGCCGGTGGCCTATCCCGACACTTTAGTGGGAACCGATTCACATACCACCATGATCAACGGCATCGGCGTGATGGGATGGGGTGTCGGCGGAATTGAAGCCGAGGCCGTCATGCTTGGCCAGCCTTACTATATGTCCATTCCGGAAGTCGTGGGCGTCAAACTCGTCGGCCGGCTCAGAGAAGATGTCACGGCCACGGATCTCGTATTGACGATTACCGAAATGCTGAGAAAGCGGAATGTCGTTGAAAAATTTGTAGAATTTTTCGGACCTGGCCTTAAAAATCTAACCGTGGCGGACAGGGCGACCATTTCCAATATGTCCCCCGAATATGGCGCTACGCTCGGTTTTTTTCCGGTTGATGAAAAAACTGTCGCCTACTTTCAGGCAACCGGACGCGCCGCGCAGGCGGATATCATTGAAGCCTGCACCAAGGCCATGGGCCTTTTTTATACCGGTGACAAAGATCCGCATTACACCGACGTGATCACCCTCGACCTGTCTACGATTAAATTGTCTCTGGCCGGCCCCGCCCGCCCGCAGGATCGAATACCGCTTACGGACTGTAAAAGCAACTTTACTTCCATTTTGGGCTGCGAATACAAGCATGCGACGGATCCAACCCAACTCTCCCAATTTAATCACGAATCGGGCTGTCAAACTGTCGAGCCGTCCACCTGCGAGCCCCTGGAAAAACGTCTGTACGACGTCAACATCAATGGCACACCCACCCGCATCGGCGACGGCCATGTGGTCATTGCCGCAATCACTTCCTGTACCAACACCTCAAATCCGCATGTCATGCTGGGAGCAGGCCTGGTGGCCCAAAAAGCCGTTGAAAGGGGTCTCACGATACCCTCCTATGTAAAAACCTCTTTAGCTCCCGGGTCAAAGGTCGTTATTCGCTATCTTAAGGCGGCCGGATTGCTGACCTGCCTTGAAAAACTGGGATTCCACACCGCAGGCTTCGGCTGCACGACTTGCATCGGAAACAGCGGACCCCTTTATCCCGAGCTCGAACAGGTTATTTTCGATAATGATCTGACCGTGGCTGCCGTTTTATCCGGCAATCGCAATTTTGAAGCCCGAATCCATCAGGCCATTCGCGCCAATTTTCTCGCTTCACCCATGCTGGTCGTCATGTTTGCCATCGCCGGACAAATGGATATCGACTTTTCATCTGAAGCCGTGGCCCGAGACGCTAACGGTAACCCGGTGTTTTTCAGCGAACTCTGGCCGACATGGCAGGAAATTGAAGATCTGGCCGCCGAACATGTTAAAGGGTCCTTTTACGAAAACGAATATGAAAAGATTTTCGATGGCGACACGTTTTGGGGAAAACTTCCCGTCCCGGAAAGCACAACGTTTGAGTGGAACGAGGCGTCGACCTATATCAAAAAGCCGCCCTTTTTTGACGGTTTTCGTCTAGAAAAATCCAAACCTTCCGATGTCGATAATGCCAAAGCGCTGCTTTTGCTGGGAGATTCGGTCACCACGGATCATATTTCGCCCGCCGGTGCCATTGCCGAGCACTATCCTGCCGGACAGTATCTGAAAGCCAATAAGGTTGGGCCCTTAAATTTTAATTCCTACGGATCGCGGCGAGGAAACCATGAGGTCATGATGCGCGGAGCGTTCGGCAATATCCGCCTCAAGAACCAATTGGTCGGAACCAAAGAAGGAAGTTTTACGATAAAATTTCCGGAGCAAAAGGAAATGTCGGTCTACGAAGCCGCTATGGCGTATCTGAATGAAAACCGTCCCTTAATCGTGCTGGGCGGAAAAGAATATGGAACCGGGTCTTCAAGAGACTGGGCCGCCAAAGGGACAGCGCTGCTTGGCGTGCGTGCGATCATTGCCGCATCCTTTGAGCGGATTCATCGCAGCAATCTTGTGGGCATGGGTGTCCTGCCCCTGATGTATAAAGCCGGCCAAAGTGCCGAAACTCTGGGCCTCGATGGGTCCGAAACCTTTTTTATCGATGGAATCCAAAACATCGAGCCGCGCAGTTCTCTGCGCGTAAAGGCCGTCAAGAACGATCACACTGAAATCGAATTTGAAGTCATCGCCCGCCTCGATACCGAAGTTGACGTTGAATATTTCGAAAACGGCGGTATTTTGCCATACGTTTTGCGCAAAATGCTTAGAACATAAGCGGAACAGGAGGGTATGTCATGGAAACGACACATTCAATCAAAGATACAGGGCTTCGGGGAGTCACCATCGCGAGTACCCGAATCAGCGATGTCATCGGTGCCCAGGGGAAATTGATTTATCGAGGTTATCTCATACAAGATTTAGCTGAACGAGCGTCTTTTGAGGAAGTCGCTTTTTTGCTCTTATATGAGCAGCTGCCCACGCGTGAACAACTCCAGGAATTTGACAAATGCCTTAAAGCGGAGCGAGCGATCCCTTCGGAATTGATCGATGCGCTCAAAACCCGACCGCATGATGCCTTACCAATGGACATTCTGCAGGCGTCGGTGTCCATGCTGGGACACCACGATCCGGATGTTCAGCAAATGTCGATCGAAGCCTCCAGCCGGATGGCCATCCGGCTGATTTCTAAATTTCCCACTCTTCTGGCAGCCTGGCACCGCATTCGTAACAATCAGGAGCCGGTTGATCCTTCGCCTGATCTCAGCCATGCCGCCAATTTTCTGTATATGCTTTCAGGTGAGGCTCCGGATGAGCAGGTAACCCATTTCTTCGACGTCTGTCTCGTCTTACATGCCGAACACTCATTTAACGCTTCGACCTTTGCCGCGCGGGAAGTGGCCTCTACCCGGGCCCACATGTACGCTGCCGTTGCGGCCGCTGTGGGATCTTTGTCAGGTGAGCTTCATGGGGGTGCCAATGTGCGGGTGATGGAGATGTTGCTCCAAATCGGAGAGGTTGCTGCTGTTGAGGATTATGTCAACCAGGTTCTCGATGAAGGCAAAAAGATTATGGGTCTCGGGCATGCCGTTTATCAAACCGACGACCCGCGGGCCTTTATTCTGGCGCCCATGTCGCAGCGAATGGGCGAGCGGATTGGCGAAACCAAATGGTACGAAATATCCAAAAAACTGGAGCAAAACGGCAAAGCGGCATTCAAAGAACGCAAGGGGCGTGACATTTTTGTCAATGTCGATTTTTACAGTGCCACCCTTTATTATGCCATGGGAATTCCGGTGGATTATTTTACGCCGGTCTTTGCTTTGGCCCGTATCGCCGGCTGGGCCGCGCATGTGCTGGAAGAACAGTATGCCGAAGCCGCTCCCAAACCGATGCTTTATCGTCCGGAGTCTGATTATATCGGGGATTACTGCGGACCGGATGTGTGTGAATATGTCCCCATTGAAGATCGCAATTAAAAAGAGGATATCATGTCGTCAAGTGCTAAAATTACAATAAACGCGGATGGAAAACTCCATGTTCCCGAAGTACCGATCATTCCCTTTATCGAAGGCGATGGGATCGGCCCCGACATCTGGCACGCTTCTAAAATGGTTTTTGATCATGCGCTTACGGCCGCCTATGGCAATCTTCGCCGAATTGACTGGCTTGAGATTTATGCCGGCGAGAAGGGGCACCGCCTCCGGGGCGAATATCTTCCCACACAGACGATTGAGGCCATCCAGGAGCATGTTGTCGCTATCAAAGGCCCCCTGACCACCCCGGTGGGCAAAGGAATTCGCAGTGTCAACGTCGCCCTACGGCAACAGCTCGATCTGTATGCCTGTGTACGCCCGGTGAAATACATTGATCCGGTTCCCAGCCCCATGAAGCATCCGCAGCGAATCGATATGGTCGTCTTTCGTGAAAACACAGAAGATGTCTATGCCGGAATTGAGTGGGCCTCGGGAAGCGAGGACGCCGCCCGAGTGATATCTTTCTTAAAAGAGAAGCTGAACGCTTCGATTGCGGAAGATTCAGGGATTGGCCTAAAGCCGATTAGTGCCAAAAACACCAAACGCCTGGTCGCCCGTGCGATCGCTTACGCCATTGAAAATCGGCTGCCGAGTGTGACCTTGATGCATAAGGGTAACATCATGAAGTTTACCGAAGGCGCATTTTGCAAATGGGGTTATGAAATCGCCCGGGAACAATTCGGAAACCACACCATCAGCGAGGAATCGCTTTTTGATACCTACCATAGGAAAGCACCGCAGGGCCGCATTGTCATTAAGGACCGCATTGCCGATATGCTTTTTCAGCAGGTTCTGCTGCGTCCCGAAGAATATCACGTCATTGCCACCCCCAACTTGAACGGAGACTACCTGTCCGATGCATTGGCAGCCCAGGCCGGTGGCCTCGGCATGGCACCGGGGGCCAACATCGGGGACAAAGCGGCTGTTTTTGAGGCCACACATGGTACGGCTCCCAAATATGCCGGCCAGGATAAAGTCAACCCGGGTTCACTGATTTTATCGGGTGCCATGATGTTCGATTACCTCGAAATGAAAGAGGCCTCCGCGTTGATTCGAAAGGCACTGCAAGTCACGATTCGCGAGGGTCGGGTGACCTATGACCTGGCCCGACAAATCAAAGGGGCCAAAGCCGTAAAATGTTCTCAGTTTGCGGAAAGGATTGTGGAAAACCTAACCCGGATAAACCGGCGCTGTTGAAAAGGCGTACGCCGCAAATCACAAATTTCAAGTACCAAATAACAATTAAATCCCAAAATACAATATCCAAACCTCAGGCAAGATCAAAAGGAAAGCCAAACCATGAATGCCGCCGAGCTTTTTGTAAAGTGTCTTGAAAACGAAGGGGTTGAATATGTCTTTGGCGTTCCCGGTGAAGAAAACGCCCATTTTTTGATGGCACTGGAAGATTCGCCCATCAAGTTTATCCTCTGCCGCCATGAACAGGGGGCTGCATTTATCGCCGATGTGTATGGCAGGTTGACCGGGAGAGCCGCCGTATGCCTGGCCACCCTCGGTCCGGGGGCCACCAATCTGGTTACCGGCGTGGCCGATGCCAACATGGACCGCTCGCCTTTGGTGGTGATTACGGGTCAGGCTGACAGCCGCCGGCAACACAAAGAAAGCCATCAGTATATGGATGTGGTGGGCCTGTTTAAACCGATCACAAAGTGGACCCAGCCGATTATTCACAGCATGAATATTCCCGAAGTGGTTCGCAAGGCCTTTAAGCTGGCCCAGATGGAAAAACCGGGGGCCTGCCACATCGAACTGGCCGATGATATCGCCGCCCATGAAGCCGACAATGTTCCGCTTGTGGTTCACAACCCTCGCCGGCCGGTTCCCGATGACAAAGTGGTCGATCAGGCCATGGTGCTGATTCGAAAGGCCAGACGCCCGATTATTTTGGCCGGCAACGGCGCCATCCGCAAACGCGCCTCACGTCAGTTGCGGATATTCGCCGAAATGACCGGTATCGGCGTCCTGAGCACCTTCATGGGAAAAGGCTCCGTCTCACGCCAGGCAGCTTACTCTCTTTTTACAATCGGTCTCCAGACCCGGGATTTTGGCTGGATCGCCCTTGATGAAGCCGATTTGGTCATCACCCTGGGATACGATCTGGTGGAATATCCTCCCCGACTTTGGAACAGTCATCACTGCCGCAATGAAAATCGCAAAATAATTCATATCGACTTCATGCCGGCCGAGACCGATGATCACTATCGGGCCGATGTGGAAATTGTCGGCGATCTGGCCCATACTTTGTGGATGCTCAACGAAAGGCTAAAAAATGGAATCCCCGAATTCGATCTCAGCCACCAGGCCGCATTAAGGGGAGAAATGCTGGCCGATTTTGCACAGCACAAGGATGACCTTACCCAGGGATTAATTCGGCCTCAGAAGGTGTTATGGGATGTCCGCGAAGTCATGGGACCGGATGATATTCTGTTAAGCGATGTCGGTGCTCACAAGATGTGGACGGCGCGCTACTATCAATGTGATACCCCCAATACCTGTTTAATCTCAAATGGGTTCTGTTCCATGGGATTTGCACTCCCCGGCGCCATTGGTGCCAAACTTGTTTTTCCGGATCGAAAAATTCTGGCCATCTGCGGGGACGGCGGATTTTTAATGAATCTCCAGGAACTGGAAACCGCCCAAAGAATCGCTACCCCAATCGTGGTTATGATTTGGGAAGACAATGAGTACGGACTCATTTCCTGGAAACAGAACAATCAATTCGGCAAACATACGGATTTAAGATTCAACAATCCCGATTTTGTCAAACTGGCCGAATCGTTTGGATGTGTCGGCATGCGGATTGAAAACGCACCCGATCTCAAGCCGGCTCTTGAAAAAGCCTTCACCTATGATGTGCCCGTGATTATGACCATTCCGATCGATTATCGCGAAAATGCCATCCTGTCTGAACGGCTCGGCCATATTCAGTGCCCGATATAAGATAACCCCGAAAGAGGTGGTGAAATTCTGAAACAGGAATACCCATACTACTTGGCCAATCGACCCCGGATGCCGAATACGGATCTTGTGGTCTTCGATAAATGTTCCGGCCAAGTGGCCACCCGCGTTGCTTTGGCAGACGAGCCGGCCATCGACCAAGCCATCGATCAGGCACAGAAGGCGGCCGGACCCATGCGGGAGCTGCCTTCCCACCGGCGTCAGCAGGTTCTCCAGCACTGTGTGGACCGATTTTCGAAACGGGCCGAAGAGCTGGCCATGGCCCTGTGTATCGAGGCCGGTAAACCGATCAACGACAGCCGCGGCGAAGTCACCCGTTTGATCGAAACTTTTAAAATCGCCGCCGAAGAGAGTGTTCGCAATTACGGCGAATACAGCCCCCTGGATCGCAGCCCGCGCACAACCGGATACACTTCCCTATCAAAGCGGGTCCCGATCGGGCCCTGCGCCTTTATATCCCCTTTCAACTTTCCCTTAAACCTTGCGGCCCATAAAGTCGCCCCGGCTTTAGCGGTGGGCTGTCCCTTTATCCTAAAGCCGGCCAGTTTAACGCCTGTCGGGGCTTTGATTATCGGCGAAACTCTGGCTGAAACCGATCTCCCTTTAGGCGCCTTTTCGATTCTGCCCTGTTCGCGGGAGGCGGCCGGATTGTTTGTCGAAGATGAGCGTCTAAAACTTTTAAGCTTTACCGGATCACCGGCCGTTGGCTGGTCCCTTAAAGAACGCGCCGGGAAAAAGAAGGTTATCCTGGAATTGGGCGGCAACGCCGCCTGTATCGTGGATCAGGATGCCGATTTGGATGACGCTGTGTCTCGCATTATTTTCGGCGCTTTCTACCAGTCCGGGCAGAGTTGTGTCGGTGTGCAACGCATTTTAATTCATGAACATGTTTATGAAGCGTTCAAAGAGAAATTGGTTTCCGCCACCCAAGCACTGAAAATGGGGAATCCCAAAGAGGAAGATACCTTTATCGGCCCGCTGATTGCGGAAAAAGAAGCCCTTCGACTGGAGACTTGGATCAACCGGGCGCTTGAACGGGGCGCGGCGTTATTATGCGG
>CAZHAH010000048.1:0-34338 GCA_964530095.1 uncultured Desulfobacteraceae bacterium
TTGCTGAACAAGGCCCCGCGACTTTTTGCGGTGATTAACTCTGAAACTCCTGTTCATCAAGGTGCCACCGAGCTAGGTTTTTCTGTTCATGAAGCCCACAAAGAAGTTTTAAATCTTGAAAATCGCGATTTTTACATATCACGAACCGAACCTTACAACCACAAAATCTGGCAGGATTATTATAAGAAAAAAATTAAAGGCGTCCACGTTTTTATAAAATTTAAAATATTCCAGAAGCAATTTTTATTAACATCTTTTAAGCGTGATGAGAGTCGATAGGGAGGGCATCATGTTTAACATAAAAAGGGACGGGCTTTGTCCGTCATGTGAAAAGGGACAGTTGAGAGAAGCTAAAAAGGATTTGCTGTTCACATATAAAGACAGAAGCAAAAAACTAGCTGTTGAAAAAATCCTGATATGCAGCTTGTGTAAATATGAAAGTTTCACTAAAAGCGATAATGATAGAATCGAAAGGATTCTTGCAGATTTTCGGCGTGGAGTTGACGGTTTGCTTAGTTGTGAAGAGCTACAGAAAATTAGAGAAAAGCTAGGGTTGAACAAAAAAATGATTGCCCGAATCCTCTCAGTCAATGAAAAAACTATTGGCAGATACGAAAATGGCAAAGTTAAACAAAGTGAACAAGTGGACAAGCTTTATCGTATTTTGCGTGCCATGCCATCGGCTATTAGTATTATAGACCCGGCTTTTTCATCTGAAATTCATGGAAATAAGCCTGAGCACATAATAAAGACATCTTATAACTCTAGGCCTGCAAATCCATATATATTCCAAAAAAGAAAACAAGCAGATGATTATTATACCGGTGAGGAAATGAATAATGTCGCGTGATCTTAACATTCAGTTAAATAAAACAAGAATGCGTTCTCTGCACTTCAGTATTCGTGACGATGTACCATCTGAGGAACATGAGGTTTCCTTTAATTTATCTTATAATTCAAAGTATGACTATAAAACCAAATCCATAGATATTATTTTACATCTATCTATAGGAGAAGATTCTTCACCTTTTGAAATAGATATTGAATTCGAAGGATTATTCTTTTTGAACAAAAGAGTCTCTAAAAAAAATGCAGAACCTTTAGCGAGGATTAATTGCCCGGCAATTTTATTCCCATTTTTGCGTGAATGTGTAGCTGATATTACGAGACGGGCAGGATTTAGCCCATTATTATTGCCTTCAATCAATTTCGTGAAATTGGGGCAACAGGAACGTCCAAAACCCAGTAAGAAAAAAATTGGCAATTAGACTTCTCTCCTTGTGATCACCAAATTAGGTTAGCCCAACTATGTGTTAGTCTCCAGCTCCTCTTTGTTTCGATCTATCCTTAATGCCCGACAGTATACCCAACAAACTCAACCATCGAAACCAGCCAATTCTCGATACAATTTTCAGCACTAAAAAAACCGGCTCCGAAACGTAAGCCGGTTTTCGTTATGTTTATCGGGTTTTGTGATTGGAAACCTTCCGTCCGCCAGTTGAACCATACTGGATCGATTCTGAGAGCACGGAAAAGAAACTATATCAACTTATAGATCACACCGCCCCAGGTCAATCCCGCTCCTAAACCGATGAGCATGATGGTGTCCTTTGGTTTCAGCAGGTTTTTTTCCATGAGTTCGTCAAGTGCAATCGGAATGGTTGCCGCGGTTGTATTTCCATATCGTTGAATATTGTTATACACTTTTTCTTCCGGGATATTCATCCGTTCCCTGAAAGCTTCGTTTATTCTCAGATTTGCCTGATGGGGAATAATCATATTCAGGTCTTCAATTTTTATGTTCGCTTTTGTCAACAGCTCCTCTGTTACCTTTGGCAGGAGGGTCACAGCCATTTTGAATACTGTCTTTCCATCCATATACGGAAAATGCTCTTTGTTTTTTATTACGGTTGGACTAATTGCCTTTCCGGATTTTCGAGCCGGTAATCCGGCACGCAATGCCCGTGAATATCTTCCGTCAGCATGGAGAATCGATGTGATGATTCCAACTTTCTCACTGGTTTCAACAGCTTCAATGCAGGCCGCACCGGCACCATCGGCAAAAATCACCGCTGTATCACGGTTTTCGGTTGTCAACTCCAAATACCGGCTTTGAAATTCAGCACCTACCAAAAGGATCTTGTGTGCTTTTTCGCTCCGGATATAGGCATCGCAGATCTCCAGTCCATGCAGAAACCCGGTGCATTGTTGGCGGATATCGAGAGCAGGTACTTTTTTCGCACCCAGCCGTTTTTGCAGAAATGCCCCCGAACCCGGCACGTTCACGTCGGGTGTCATGGTTGCAAATACGATTAAATCAAGGTCCTGCGGATTCCAGTTCGCCCTTTCCAATGCGATAATGGAAGCCTCATAGGCAAGATCCGATGTCCCGACATCATCACCTTCCCTGACCCAATACCTGGCTTCGATACCTGTGCGCTGCACAATCCATTCATTTGATGTGTCCATCAATCCGGCTAACTCTTCGTTTGTGACATGTCTATCGGGTACATATCTGCCGGTACTCTTTATTATTGATCGTTTCATAGTATTCAAAATTATCCGTTGTCTTTTTTGTCTGGTTATTAACGGGTTTTACCAGTGATTGATGCGATAAAGCTTCTGCATATCGCAAAGTCAGCGGGGAATCATATGGGATCGGATTCTAGCCCTACAACGTTACTTAACTCAATTTAAGAAGTTCACGTTCACGCCTGCGTCGATGTGACAAGGCTGCTTGATGGTTTTTGTTTTGTATCCATATAACCTCTTCGATGAGGGTGTCCAAAGTGTGTTTTTTCATCGGCAACAGTAGCCTGAGCAGGACTCTAAGCTGCGATAGCGTAATAGACGGTGCTTTTTTTCCCCATCCTGATTTTCAGGTGCCAGAGGAAGAAATGGGCTAACATGCACGTTAGTATGTGGTGGTGCCATCCCATGAATTTACGCACCTCATAGTGATCCATGCCCAGCTCGGATTTGGTTTCCTCAAAACATTGTTCAATAGCCCAGCGGAGGCCGCTTAGCCAGACAAGGGTTTTTAATCGCATACTACTGGAGGCGTTACTTAAAAAGAATGAATATTTTGGATTTTCCCCGATCGTGCGGCGAATAAGCAACCATGCAGGTTTCTTTGGTAGCCCATCAGCAGGCAAGATCACTTGACGTCGAGTGAACTCATATACAATAGGCCCTTTGGTCCCCTCGGACACTTGACGCCGATACCAAAAATAATCGTTGATGTTTTTGGCCAATTCATCAACCCTAATAGGCTTGCTGTCCGTATCGACTAAAACTGTTTTGGTCCGAGCTTTACCGCCCCAGCGATATTTTTTAGTAATGGTCATTGGGCGTTTGAGCCAACATTGAGTGTTTTTTGAAACCGTCACCAGATAAGTTACACTGGGCAGGGCTTCCACTGCCTTTATAAACTCGGGGCTCTCCCCGTAAATGGTGTCGGCCAACACATATTTGAAAGGCAGTGTTTGTTCCTCGTGGATCGCCTGGAGCATCTCAACGGCCAGTTGGGGCTTGGTCCTAAAAGCGATATCCTCGGGCAGATTGCATTTTTTACGGCGGCCTCTGTATTCATCGGTGAACCACTGCTCAGGAATGAATAGACGTTTATCGATGAGCGCATAGCCGCTTTCGGATACATAGCCGGCAAAAACACCGACTTGACAATTGTCCACTTTTCCGGCCGGACCACAATACTGTCGCGCTACGCCGATAGAGTCCTGGCCTTTTTTGAGGAAACCTGTTTCATCAAAAATAATAGCGGCATCAGGGCTGCCGAGGTCGTCATAAACATGACTACGATATTTGGATATAATTTTTTCGTCATCCCATTGTGCAATGCTGACGAACCGTTGCATCGCCCTTACATTACCGTCTTCGATGGCCAGGGCTATGGGCTCAATGGATTTACGTTCCAGTTCGCTGAATTGCCCAGCCATGTAATTGAAAAAGTGATCCCTGGATTCACTGCGGTGAAAGCAATCAGCAAATTGTTCGTGAAATCCTTTGAGTTCATTCATAAAATCTTTTACATCGCCTTTGCCAAGATTAAATTTTGGAACCGGGTAAAGGTGCTCGTCGCTTCGTGTTACGGGTAGCATGATTTACCTCCTTTTTGAAGGGTTGTTGCGTAGTATGGCAAATCATGCACATTAAATCAAGAAAAAAGTTATATAAGTAACGTTGTAGGGCTAGAGGTCAAGCAAAGATGTTTGAGTGGCCCCTTTCCTAATTCTTATTTTGACCCAGATTCATCCATCTGGTATACATTCGATAAACCTGCCTGCAACCCTCGGGGGGAGAAGTGGTATCTTCCCTTTTGAACGGATTGAGCCTTTATAACCATGAGCCAACGTTCAACAAAAGAAATTATAAAGAGGCGGCGCAAAAAAGCACCCCAATTTCGCTGGCTGCGTACATTCGTTTCCATTTTTATCATTTTTCTAATCATTGCCGTCATCTATGAAATTCATACATCCCATATACAATCCCGGCTATTTTCGTATATCGCCTCCACCTCTTCGTATCAGGTGGACGCGGGCCCGAGTCCGAGTATTGTTTTTCCACAATCGGGGCCCTTTAACACGCGTCGCGGCTATTCCCGAACTTTGAAGTTTGAAGATACGCTTAAGAAACACGGATACCACATCGTTAAACAAGCCCGTTTTTCACCCCAAATGTCGTGGATTGCCACGTTGGGCATCACACCACCCTATCCCGAACCTTATAGAACGGGTTTGGTAATAACCGACGCCAACGGCGCCATCATATATGACGCAATTTCCAGGAATCAACTTTTCAACGATATAGAAGAGATCCCACCCCTAATCACTAATACCTTATTATTTATTGAGGATCGTGGGCTTGATCGCCAGATTGATACGCGCAACAATCCGGTTATAAACTGGAGTCGATTTCTTAAGGCGTGCTTTTTATATGGCGCAAGCAAATTGGGGTTCCCAATCCAGGTCGAAGGCGGCAGCACCTTGGCCACTCAGCTTGAGAAATATAGATATTCTTCCGACGGAAAGACTTTATCGCCGCTGGATAAATTGCGTCAAATTATAGCTGCCAGTTTGAAAGTATATCAAGAAGGTGCGGATACCCGACCGGCTAGAAAAAAAATTATTTTGAATTACATCAATACCATGCCTTTAGCGGCGGTGCCTTCATATGGCGAGATTTATGGACTGGGAGAAGGCCTGAATGCCTGGTTCAATGTGGATGTTCAAACCGCTGCTCAAGATCTGGCAGCAATTACAAACAATCCCGAAAAGGCTGAACTCTATCGCCAAATTCTTATGCTTTTTTGCGCGGTTCGAGCCCCTTCATATTATCTGATCAAAAATCCGGCCGCCCTGGAAAAACGCACCCTTAATTATCTCCATATCATGGAACACAAAAAGCTCATCGATCCCCAATTTGCAACACTGGTTTCCAGAACCCCCGTATCCTTTTCAAAAGGAAAGCATCCATCGTTTCACATCTCACCGGCCATGCGCAAAGCATCCAATACGGTTCGGCTTAGCCTGTTGAGATTACTTGACATGGATAAGATTTACGATCTCAATCGGCTTCATTTAGGGGTGCGATCAACCATAGATGGAAAACTTCAAGAGCAAATTGCAGAATTATTTAAAAAATTAAGACAGCCCGGATTTGTGCGTAGAAAAGGCCTATTGGGCTCCCGACTCCTTTCACGCAGTGATATTCAGAATATCAATTATAGCTATTTATTGTATGAACGCACACCGCTGGGAAACGCTCTGCGAATCCAGATTGATAACCAGGACGTGCCTTTTGATATGAATGCAGGCATGAAGCTTGAGTTGGGCAGCACCGCCAAACTGCGAACATTGGCCCATTATCTTGAAATCGTCTCAATTCTATTTGACACGCTATCCCCGCTCAATAAGTTTCATTTAAGAACCAAATATAAAGCAGCCAAAGATCCCATTACCAAATGGATTGTAAAAATCTTGATTAGAAATCCTAAAATAAGCCTGGAGCGTCTGGTTAACCTGGCTCTCAATCGGACCTATTCGGCAAATCCGGAAGAACAATTTTTTACTGGCGGTGGCGTTCATACATTTCAAAACTACGATTCCAGAGACGATAACCACACGGTATCCGTCCGCGAGGCGACGACTCGATCCGTAAATCTAGTCTTTGTTCGTTTGCTGCGGGATATCGTCGATTTTCATCGCAGGCGTTTGCCTTACAATGAAAATCTGATCCTTAAGCAACGAAATCATCCCGATCGTATGCGGCTCCTCCAAAAAATTGGGACCGAAAAGGCGGTTGATCTTTTGTTATTCCACTATCGGACCTTTCACGGTTTATCCGTTGATGAAATCATCAACCGTTTGATCCCAAAAGAAAAAGACCTGGCCGAACAGATGGCAATTCTGTTTTATGCTTGGACAACGGAGCGCAACGAAAGCAAATTAAGAAAATGGTTTGACCGATACGATATCGAGATTTATCAAACTGGGATTAAACGCCTTATCAAAAAATACGATGTACCCAACTGGAAAATCAAAGACTATGCCTATTTATTAAACAAACATCCTATCGAGCTTTGGTGCGCCGGCCAGATCATTCAAAATCCTAAAATAACATGGCACGAAATCGTTAAAAAAAGCGAGCGGGTGCGTAAAATCACCTCCAAATGGCTGGTGCAGGAAGAAAACCGTACTGTCCAGAATAACAACCTGTTGATTCAATTTGAAAAAGAGGCTTTTCAACGCATGACCCCCTATTGGCAAAGGATGGGATTCCCCTTTAGACGTATCGTTCCTTCATTAGCCACGGCCCTCGGAAGTTCAGGAGATCGACCATCTGCGCTGGCGGAATTGATGGGCATCATTTTAAATAATGGGACGCAGAGGGATAATTATAGTGTCGAAATGCTTCACATGGGACAGGCCACCCCTTATGAAACCGTATTTCAAATTACCCCTTCTTCCGGGAAAAGAATTATGCACCCGGTTGTCACCAAAGCCCTACAAAAGATTTTACAGCTTGCCGTGGAAGCCGGAACGGCTGTTCGGGCAAGAAATACGATTTCAGGTTTCGATGGCTCAAATATTCCGGTAGGCGGGAAAACCGGTTCAGGAGACAACCGCTGGGAAACCTTTGATCAATGGGGCAATCTCATTTCTTCAAAAGTGGTTAGCCGGACCGCCACCTTTGTTTTTTTTATTGGAGATCGATTTTTTGGTGTAGTCAATGCCTTCGTACCGGGTGAGAAAGCCGCAAATTCTCATTTTACTAGCTCCCTGCCCCTGGCCATATTTAAACTATCAGCGCCCTTCATCAATACCTACGAAGGAAAAAAAACATGATTGGCCCACATTTGAAACCAAGGGATGACGGGTAGCGTTGTTCGGTATCTCAGCTCGCTTCGTTTAACGTTGATCGGCTTTCAGTAATAAAATTACTTCAAGGACATGGAAACCAATTGCTTGGTGGAATCATGAACCCTGCGAGCGAGCGTTGAAATGAGCTCTTTAAGGAGGGGCGAAACAGAGTGATATTCTTTATCCAGAAGCTCCCTATTTAGCAATCCCACCCTCACCGGTCCGTCGGCAACGACAGCAGCGGTACGAGGGTGTTTGGTCATCTGCAAAAAGATCAATTCGCCAAATACGGCACCTTCCTCGAGCGTTGTAAGAGTGAGCATGCCTTTGGGTGTCTTTTTTTTAACCTTGATCCGGCCTTCGATGATCAGATAGACCCCATCGTTGTGGGAGCCCTCTGCGATGATAACAGCCTTATCCGGGTAACTCTCTTCGTTTGTGATATAATTAAGTAGTCGCGTATCGATCGTCATATGTTCTAGCCCATTAACAAAAAACCGAGATCTTTTATCGAATTTGGGCCGACTTTAATAGTCTGCATCCCAATGGACATCGTGCGTTTATCTTCAAGAATTCTTGAATTGACGATTTTCACGTGGACATCAATCTGTTTATTATTTTTTAGGAAAACAGTAGCCCGAAATTCATCGTTGAGGGCATGGCTATAATCGAGGGCGTTCATTTTTAGGATATCCAGTCTCAACCCGCCTTTGCTGATATTTTTAATCCGTCCCCAAAGCCGTACGTTTTCAGAGCTGTCAATCGGCCGGTAAAGACAGTCCGAAATCAAATCTTTTCTGATAGCCCTTTTTAATTGGGCCGTGGTGGGCCGCGATTGCGCTTGCTTTTTTTCTTTTTGGAGGGCGTCCTTTTGCCTGAATGTCGATATCATTCGATCTAAACGTGTGAGATGGTTTACCGTCTGGTTGGCAATATATCTAACAACAAATGGCATCGCTTCAAACTCTTTTAAAATTCTGGATGGATGCCAGGCTTCCAGGACCGACTTTTCAACAGTTTTCACAGAGGCGGAGCGCTGCGATTTGTATCCGGTCAGGAAACTCATTTCACCGATAATCTCACCCGGTCCAAGGATACTGATCGATATTTCCTTTCCTTCAGATTTGGTAAAAACCTCTACTTTCCCCTCAATGACATGGTAAATTGAAACCCCATAGTCGCCCTCTTTTATAATTAGTTCTCCCGCTTCATATTCAAGAAGGACGGAAGGTAAAAAAGTTTCATCGGCTTTTCTCATGGGGAATGTGCCTGCCGTTGTGGTTATTTTCAAATAGTCGGTTAACGAATTTTTTTTACAAACTGGCTTGAATTTCATATCACAGTTTGTTTCAATTATTCAAATCATTATATTTTAATGCGGGTATTTTTCTTGTATTAAAAAAAAGATTTATTCCTGGGAATAAAGGGGCATGATTATGACACCATTGGACGTGAAACAGATTAGAGTCGATAATCGCAGAATGGGTATCATCGGTCTCACCCAAACCATAGAAGCGGTGGCCGATGAGTGCCGGGCGATGACTGATGATGAAATCAAATCGGAGTTGCTGAATCGCCTTTCAAGAAAGAACTACATCCCTGAAAGCGTAAAGGAGAGCTACAGCAAGGCTTTTCTGCGCGAATACAACAAATTTATCGGCCAGCCTTATGAAGAAGAAACCTACACCGGATTGGAAATTAAAGTGCTTGGTCCCGGTTGCGCCCAATGTGATCGTCTGGAAAGAGAACTCATCGAAATCATGTCCGAGCTGAATATCCGGGGAGACATTGAGCATGTCCGTGATACAAAGGAAATCGCCCGCTATCGCTTGTTAGGACAACCGGCACTGATCATCAATGGGGAGGTCAAAGCCATGGGAAGTGTCCCTCCCCGGCATAAAATGATTGCCTGGCTAAAAGGGTATTAAAATGCCCCGTATTGGTGGCAGGCTTCAGTGAAAGCCTTGATGTTATCCAGGTTTGCTTGGAGTGGAATCTGGCAGCCGGGACCGATGACGTACCCCGCATCACCTTGAGCGACATCCAAACATTTCCGGGCTTCATCCCTGAGTTGATCCGGGGTTCCCTCCATAAAAAGCAGCGGATCCACATTTCCAATAATGACGGTCCTGCCCCGGCCTACCTCGAAAAGCCGTTCAAGCGAAGAAGGCGCATCAATGCTGAAAGCGTCAACCTCAAGACCGATGACATCCTCAAAAATCGGATCCGTAAGGCCGCAAATATGAAAGCCGATTTTGCCTCCCTTTTCGTGGACGGCATCCACCAGTTTCTTGTGATATCCCAAAACATGTTCCCGGTACACGGCCGGTGATATCATGCTCATGCCCGCGGAGGGATCGCCGATAAAAGGACACACACCAAGTTCCCAGGCAGCCAGGCTCCTGCCAATGACGGTGTCGGTCGTGTAATCCATCAGGTCGAAAAGAAACGGCTTGTCATCGTAAAGATCGTCCATCGCTTCGGTAGCGCCCCTCAATTCCAGGGCAAAGCTCCAGGGGCCGCCGATCATGGTATTTATATGATGATCGGGAAACTCCTGGATCATTTTTTGGCACATATCCAGATGAGCCGAGAAAAGCCTGTCTTCCCGAGGGTGGCGGACGGTCCACTGGGGCAGCTTTTCTTTTATATCATCGCGCTTGATACTCGGCGGCTTGCCCATGAGTTTGCGGAAGGCCTCCTGGGCGTCAGGCATAAAAGGATTCAGCGGAACAAATAACGCATCTGAGTCAAGCGCTTCGGCCGTCAGCCGACTCACCTCAAGTGCCGCCTCCGGCTGGGTTAAAAACGCCTCCAGAGTATAGCCGGCCTTTTCGGCATATTGACCGCCCAATATCAATAAAACCGGATGGCGATCCAATTTTTTACCTTCAAAAGCGGCCTCCATCCTTTCTTTTCCGCTATACACTTTTTCCATCATTGCACCTCCCTTTACCCTAACGTTGTGCCCCGCCGAACTTCGGCTCCCTTTTTTGTATGAAAGCTTCGATGCCTTCCTTTGTTTCGCCGGTGTACACAACCGATTGCATGAGTTCAGGTTCACAGACAAACATATTGCCGAATCCCTCCATGGAAGCACCCAGAGCTATCTTTTTGGTGATCCTGATGCAGGTTGGACTTTTGGAGGCAATTTTAGCGACAAATTCATGTGCAGCCTCCAATAAAGAGTCGTTTGATACGATTTTGTTGGCCAGGTTGAGACGAAAAGCCTCTTGCGCCGATAGGGGATCACAAGTCATGATAATCTCCATGGCCTTTGATGCGCCCACCATCCTTACCAACCTTGGTGTCGAGCCCCAGGTGTAGTAGGTGCCGATATTTGTCTCCGGCACTACATAGTAACTGTCTTCAGCCATGATCCGGAAATCGCAAGCCTGTGCCAGCGCCATGCCGGCGCCGCAAACAATGCCCTGCAGGGCCGCAACCGTTACCTGCTCTAGACACTCGAGGCTGCGCATCATCTCATGCCCCGCAAGCTGATGGATGCGCGCATCCTCCGGCGTAAAATCATCGCCCCCAATTGCCCCCAGATCGGCACCGGCAGAAAAATGTTTTCCCTTTGCCGCGAGGATAACGAATCGGATCGATGTATTGTTTCGCAATGAATGCCACACCCTGACCAGTTCTTCGATCATTTGCCCATTAAAAAGGTTTAGTTTAGGTCGATTCAGGGTGACCGTCATAATCTCACCCGCCTCCTCCACCGATATGGTTTCATAATCACTCATCATTCTCTCCTTTTAAATCATCCCCTTAGAACCCGATTCTCTTTTCCACCACGGATAGCGATTGATCGAGGATATCCACAATCTCATCAATTTGTTCTTTGGTAATAATAAAAGGCGGTCCGAGCAGGATTAAATCTCCGGCTTGACCCCGATCGCAGCCAAAGGAGGACTCGATATGTGCGCCTCGATATAAAGCCTCTTCCTGGATTTGCATAGACATGTGCAAATCCGGATCAAGCGTTTCTTTGGACTCTTTGTCCTTCACAAATTCAACCCCCTGCTGCAGACCTTTGCCCCGGATGTCTCCAACCGTGGGGTGCGAATGCAATGTCTCCAAGCCTTCTGCCAAATACTCGCCCATAGCCGCGCAGCGTTCGATCAAATTATTTTCTTTTAAATAATCGACAATCCAGCTGACCACTGCCGCCGCCACCGGGTTTCCGCCGTAGGTATGTCCTGAGCCGAAGATACCGGATTTGTTGGCAATGATGTCAAAGATTTTGGGTGTCACCAGCGCAGCACCGATAGGGTAATAACCGGCGCTCAGGCCTTTGGCCGAGGCGACGATATCAGGTGTTGCCCCTTGATGCTGATAGCCATACCACTTACCGGTGCGTCCGACCCCGCACATCACCTCATCCAGAATCATCACCACATCGTACTGATCACAGATTTCCCTTATGCGTTTGAAATGTCCAGCCGGTGGCGAGGCAGCTGCCAGCGAATGACCCGAAAAGGGCTCTGCAATATAGGTCGAAACCGTTTCAGGGCCCAGACAAAGAATCTCGTTCTCCAACGCATTGGCGCAAACCTGGTCACAGGAATCGGGCGATTTTCCGTACCAACAACGGTAACAGTAGGTCGGCGGCAGGTGCACGAAGTCTTTCAGGTAGGGGGTAAAATCAGCCCGCCGCGAGGTGAAACCGGACCAGGATAGCGCTCCCATGGTCGCACCGTGATAGCTTTGCCAGCGCGAGATGACCTTATACTTACCCGGGTTGCCTTTGTCGATATGGTATTTCCGAGCCAGTTTGACGGCGGTTTCGGTAGCCTCGGACCCGCCCGAGACAAAGAAGACCCGGTCCAATTCCCAGTTCGTCGTTTCACAAAGCTTGGTGGCGGCCTCCTCAAGCTCGGGCGTGCGAAATGCGCGTCTGAAGACATAGGCGGTCTTTTTCATCTGTCTGGCCACAACATCCGCCAACTCCTCAAGGCCGTGACCCAGGCTGCAGACAATCGCACCGCCGCTGGCGTCAATAATGCGCTGCCCCTGATCATCGTATAAATATACACCCTCCGCGCGCACGATGGAGGGAAGTTCCTGGTTGAGAAAAAAGCCCATGACATGATCGCTCTTCTTGCTCGGCATGATACTTTCCTATTTTTACATTTATCGTTTTTTGGAGTTGAAATAACAATCCATCCGGGTAATAACGCAACAACGTATTACGCGTCAAATAGTATGATGGTTAAAGGTTTTGAGGTTTACACAAAATTTGATCAAAGCGGAACTGAATTGACAGCAGGAGGCAATCTGTCGGGACTTGAAATTTTAGCCATAATCGGGAATACAGTAAATGGATTTATATGAGTTAGCGCGTGGACCCATGACCACTTTGGCGCTGATTGTATTTGCGGCGGGAATTCTTCTGCGCCTGGGATGGCTTTTGACATGGGGTGCGCGTACCCAAGTCGTATCGCACTCCACCGCTGCCAGGGACAGCCTGTGTGCCGTCCTGCGAGGCCTCATCCCCTTTGGGGCTACCTATATGAGACGTCGACCGGTGTTTACCTTGATTACGTTTTTCTTTCACCTGGGAGTCTTCTTCACGCCGCTGTTTTTACTGGCGCACAACGTTTTGCTCTATGAATCCTGGCAGATTGAATGGTGGAGCCTGCCCGACGGATTGGCCGACGCCATGACCCTGATCGTCGTCTTGGCAACCCTCTTTTTCTTATTTCGCCGTTTAAGTGTGCCTCAGATCAGGCAAGTCACCCGTCCGGCCGATCTACTGATTCTAGTTTTAATTTTGCTCTGTTTTCTGAGCGCCTTTCTGGCATATCACCAACTGGGGCCTTATCATACCTGGTTGGTTATGCATGTGATCAGCGGGAACATATTGTTAATCGTCTTTCCCTTTTCACGGTTGTTGCATATGATACTGTTTTTCTTTACCCGGGCATCTCTGGGGAGTGAGTTCGGGCTGATGGTTGAAGGATCGGACTGGTAGCGGCAACGATACGGAAAAAGGTCTTATAAACGGGAAGATGCGCCAAATGATCTTATACAGCAATACGTGGCCGAAGTGCACGGGTGTCATCATTTTTTGTTTATTCTTAATCCCGGCGCTAATTGTCGGGCCGGGCTGCATAACGGTCCGGGCCCAGGAGGATGTCTACCGTCTGGCGGCCGTCGAGACCTTTGGGGCCCTAAGACGACCACCGGTGGATTTTCCCCATGCAGTGCATGAGGCATCGCTTGGGGAAGAAGCCTGCGATGTCTGCCATCACGAATACGATACAGAGCGGGGCCGCCTGATATACCGCCCCGATGAGGAACAGCCTTGTATGGCATGTCACAACGCTCTACGCCAGGCGCACAAACGCACTTTGCGTCAGGCGTATCATGGCAGTTGTACCGCATGCCACAGACAAAGGGCAAAAGCGTCCCGTAACGCAGGACCGACCACCTGCGGCGGTTGCCACCGCAAACCTTGATGGCGTCGTAAAAAGTCCCATCTACTGCGTTGTAGTATTTTTTCAGACACTCGGCATACTACATGTATGGCCTCGTTCCTGAAAAAAATTCTACGCCTTGTATATGACCCTTTTTACTTAGCCATCTAGTGTCATATCCTGGAAATAAGGTTAAAAAGTCTTTTGCGAGTGACATAAGTTAAATTCGTGTTAAAGCGGTCAGGAATTGAAAAATGGATGTGAATACATCAAACGCCACAGATCCAAAGCCACTAAAGAATAGATCGGAACCGGAAGGGAGTTGCCCCATCGCGCCTGAGCAACACCTATCTCAAATACGGGAGGCGCTGTCATCCAACTTAACCCGTCGTCTTTTGTATATGCTCAACGCCTGTGTCCGCTGCGGGCTGTGTGCCGATGCCTGTCATTATTGCCATGCCAGCGACGATTTCGACCTCATCCCAATGGCCAAGGCCGAAAAACTGTCCCGCTTTTTATCCCAATACGACAACCCGTTCAAAACCGGTCTCTCGCTATGGCGTTCGGCGTTATCAATTGACCCCGGCGACATGGATGCGCTTTTCAAGGCCGCTTTTGAACAATGCACCCTGTGTGGAAAATGCGCCCTCACCTGCCCCATGGGGATCAATACCGGCGAGATTATGGCCCTGGCCCGCAACCTGTTGTGCTGCATCGGGCGTCTGCCGTCCGGGCTCATAAAGCCGGTACAGTCGGCCATCGAGATCGGCAATTACCTCGGGCTTTCCACTGAAGATTTTATCGAAAATATCCAATGGACGGCCGAAGAAATGGCAGATGATTTGGGGGATGAGAGCTTCAACATCCCTATCGATAGAAAGGGTGCCGAGGTTCTTTATATCCCCCACCCCCTTGAGGCCAGGGATCTCCCTTTCCTACTGATGGACGGCATAAGAATACTCCACGCTGCAAAAGAGAATTACACGATTTCGTCCTATGACTTCGACACGGTCAATTATGCCTACTATCAAGGCAGCATAAGTAATATGATGCAGATCGCACAGCGGATGCTCCGCGCCCGCGATCAGTTGCAGGCCGAAAGTATCGTCATGGCCCCCTGCGGCCACGGCTACCGTGTCATGCGCTGGGAAGCAGAAAAGCATCTGAGGCATCGTTTCGACTTTGGGATATATTCTATTGTCGAGCTTATCGAGCGATACCTGAACGAGGGCCGTATAGAACTGACCAAGAATCTGATCCAGGGCCCCATCACGTATCACGACCCCTGTAATATCGGGCGGCGCGGCGGCGTCATCCAGCCACCCCGGAACATATTGAAGGCTTTAAGCGAGGATTTTGTGGAGATGGAGCCCCACGGAGCGCGCAATTTCTGCTGCGGTGGCGGGGGGGGCCTGGGCTCCACGGCCGAATATGGACGGATCCGTATTGAGATGGGTAAAATAAAAGCCGAGCAAATCCGACGCACCGGGGCCAAGATTGTTGCCACAAACTGTTTTAATTGTATGACCCAAATACGGGACCTGAATAAAGCCTATGATTTGGGAATAGAGATAAAAAGCATCGTGGAACTCGTAGCATCTGCTTTGGTATTATAAGCGCTCTCCCTCATCTTCAACCTGGGCCGACCAGGGTGCCACCCATTTCAGAAGAATTATCCCGGGGATGGCGCAAGCCGTGCAAAAGATGAAAAAGTATGTGTAACCCATGCCGCTCCACTCACCAAAGAGAATGTAATAGACACCATCTGTGTTTTTCACCCCTTCAATCAGAAACCCGGTGATGGCATTGGCAAAAGTCCTGGGAAGCGCAACCAGGCTGGAAAAAAGGGCAAATTGGGTAGCGGTAAAATTTTTACTGGTGGCGCGAGACATGAATGCAACAAGTGCCGCTGTCCCCAACCCCACACCTAGATACTCAAAGGCAATGACCCCACCCAAAAGGAAGATATTTTCACCTACTTTGGCCAACAGCGCAAACCCAAGAATGGAGACCATCTGCACTATACCAAAACACCACAGAGATTTGTTAATGCCCTGCTTATAAATGAATGCTCCTCCTAAAAATGATCCCAAAATCATGGCCCAAAAATTTACCAATTTCACCATAGATCCAATAACGGTTTTGGAAAAGCCCAAGTCCAAATAGAAGGGGGTGGACAGCGCCGTGGCCATGTTATCGCCAATTTTGTACAAAAATAAGAAGGCTAAGATCAGCAACCCTTGCTTAATACCACCCTCTCTGCCAAAGAAATCCTGAAAAGGTTTCACCACCGCTTCTGAAATGCTTTTTGGCGATTCAATTTTTTTGACCGCCTCGGAAATAACCAGGGTTTTAACAATTCCGATAAACATAAAACTGGCAATTGCCACATGGACCAATGGCCAGGAGATGTGGTCGGCCAAAATCAGCCCCAAACCACCAGGGATAAATACCGCAGCTCGATAACCATTCACATACATAGAGTTCCCCAGCCCCAACTCGTTATCAGGCAATAATTCCCTGCGATAGGCATCTAAAACAATATCTTGACTCGCAGAGAAAAAAGCGATCGCCACCGCCAGATAGCAAATATACCAAATATTTTCATTGGGATTAAAGGCACCTAAGGAACACATAGAAATGAATAAGGCCACCTGGGTGACTAACATCCACCCTCGCCTTCGCCCTAAAAATGGGGGCGTATAACGATCCATGGCAGGAGACCACAAGAATTTCCATGTGTATGGGATGCCCACCAGGGAAAACAAACCGATGGTTTTCAAATCCACTTGTTCGGAACGTAGCCAGGCAGGAATGAGGTGATAAATAAAAAATAGCGGCATGCCGGCCGTAAAGCCGTTAAATATACAGATCAACATGCGGGTACTAAAAATGGCTCGGATCAGCTGTTTTTTCGGGGCCACATGAGTCATTCCGGTCTCCAAAGAAGTTTATAGTTAAGAGGCATGTAATAAAACGCCCAAATCATACCAATAAAGTAAAACTATCATCTGCAAAGCCTTTTGATTCTGCTTCAAGAGTTATGAAGAAGATCAGTGCTTGTCAAGCAACAAAGTGGAATCCCGCTGAGGTAAGGCCTTTCCGCTGGAAGTGGGACAGCGGAGGTTATCAGGTGACATTTCAATTGACACAACCAAAACTTTTATCTATAGTGCGCCACAAAAATATCTGGATTTTCAACCGGATATGGATGTTTGGCACCACCCCCACAACTTTGTAAAGATAAAAAAACTTTGAACCTGGAACGCTGAACTCGAAACCGAAAAGTTAGGATTAAACTATGCTAAAGATCGAAGGGGTTCATAAAAGCTTTGGCGGTTTAAAAGCCGTTACAGATTGTTCCCTGGAGGTACAAGAGGGCTCCATTACCGGCCTTATCGGCCCCAATGGCGCGGGGAAAACCACTCTTTTTAATATTATTACGGGCCATTATAAACCGGATAGAGGGAAGATTTTTTTCCAGGGGCAAAATATTGAAGGGCTCCCCCCGCATAAAATATTCCACAAAAAAATCTTCCGTACTTTCCAGATATCACGTGAGTTTGCTCAAATGACGGTTCTGGAAAATTTGATGATCATTCCGGCCCGGCAATCCGGAGAGAACATCTGGAACACCTGGGTAAGGCCGGGAACAATCAAACAACAGGAAAAAGAAACTCAGGAAAAGGCACTTGAAGTCCTGGAGTTTGTGGAACTGATCAAGTTAAAGAATGAATATGCGGGTTCTTTATCGGGCGGGCAGAAAAAACTCCTCGAAATTGCCAAAAGCATGATGTCAGACCCCCAGTTGGTTCTTCTGGACGAGCCGGGCGCGGGCGTAAATCCAACCCTGATGAAAAAGCTTATCGCCAATATTGAAACGTTGTGTCATGAAAAAGAAATAACTTTTTTTCTGATCGAGCATGACATGGATTTGGTGATGAAGCTTTGTAATCCGGTCATCGTGATGAGTGAAGGTAAAAAACTGGCCGAAGGTACCGCCGATGAAATCAAGCGCAACGAGGCGGTTATGGAGGCCTATTTGGGCGGGCAATACCGATGAATATCTTAACAGTAGAGCAAATAACGGCAGGTTATACCGAAATCGACATCCTTCACGACGTCAGCATTCAGGTCGAGGAAGGTAAAATCGTTTCGGTAATCGGACCCAACGGCGCCGGCAAATCGACCCTTCTAAAAGCCATCTTTGGGCTTTTAAGTCCCAGACAGGGGAAAATTCGCTTAAAGGAAACCGACATTACGGGCTTAAACCCGGCCAAAATCGCCAGGCAGGGAATCAGCTATGTGCCGCAGGTCGACAATGTGTTCCCTTCAATGACCATTCAGGAAAACCTCGATATGGGGGCCTTTATCCGCAAGGATGAATATAGCCAGAGAATTGACGAAATCTATGCCCTCTTTCCGGTCTTAGGGGAACGGCAGAAACAAAAGGCGGGGCAACTCTCCGGCGGTCAGAGACAGATGGTGGCCATGGGGCGGGCCCTGATGCTCGATCCTCAAGTCCTTTTATTGGATGAACCTTCAGCCGGACTGGCCCCCCTGCTGGTTGAGATGATATTTGAAAAAATTATTGATATCAATAAAACAGGGGTGTCAATGATCATTGTAGAGCAGAATGCGCGCGAAGCATTGAAAATGGCCGACCACGGATATGTCTTGGCCATGGGCAAAAATATTCTGGACAACACTGGCGAAGCCTTGCTGGCCAGTGAAGAGGTTGGACGACTATACTTAGGGGGCTGAGGATGCTGGAGCTCATCGTTTACGGGATTGTTTTCGGGAGTATTATTTCACTGGGCGCCATCGGCCTCACGCTGGTTTTCGGCATCATCCGTTTCGCCAATTTCGCCCATGGTGATTTGATGACATCCGGAGCGTATGTGGCGTTGTTTATGGTGACCGGTGTTTTGTCGTGGATCGGGATTCCGGATACCACTTTTGGGCCGTTGTCGTTTGGCTGGCGTATGCTCATCGCGTTTCCGGTGTCCATGCTTGTCGTGGGCGGTTTGGCTATCGCAGCGGACCGGATCCTGTATCGCAAACTGCGCCTGAAAAAAAGCGGCCCCGTAATGTTGGCCATGTCGTCACTGGGCGCCGCGTTCATTATCCGCATGCTTATTCTCATTTTCTGGGGGGCGGACTCCCTTTTTTACCGGCCGGGGCTGATGCGTCCCGCCCTCCAATTTCCGCTGGGCATCAAAATCCGGCCCGATCAGATCCTGATCCTTATTGTGGTGCTCAGCCTGGTGGTTCTGCTTCACCTCTATCTGCAGAAAACAAAAATGGGCAAAGCCATGCGGGCCACGGCCGACAACAGGGAACTGGCGCTCGTCTCCGGTATTGACACGGAACGGGTGATTATTTTGACCTGGGGAATCGGCGGTGCCTTGGCCGCCGCCGGCGGCATCCTCTATGGAATCGATGTCCAGGTACATGCGTATATGGGCTGGAATTTCCTGATTCCGCTTTTCGCGGCCACCATTCTGGGTACCATCGGAAACATGTGGGGCGCCTTGGTTGGGGGATTGATTATCGGAGTGGCCCAACAGGTCTCCACCGCTTTTTTAATGCCCACTTACAAACCTGCGGTGGCCTTCATGTTGATGATTCTACTTTTATTGGTCCGGCCAAAGGGGCTTTTTGGAGGGAAACAAGACTAATGGACATCGGCGGATTAATTGCATATCTGGTTGCACTGGCAATTACGGCTGGCATATATGCCGTATTTTGTCTGGGATTAAACATTCAATGGGGATATACGGGGTTGTTTAACATCGGGATTGCCGGTTTTTTCTGTATCGGCGCCTATACTTCAGCCTTGATCACTTTGCCGGCACCCGAGGGTCTTTATGCCAAGTATGTCCATCAGCTTTTCGGCTGGAATCTGCCGTTCGTGTTCGGGCTTTTGGGAGCGGCCCTGATATGCGGAATTGCGGCCTTTCTGATTGGAATCCCGACCCTCAGACTTGGCGAAGACTATCTGGCTATCTCCACTCTCGGTATCGCCGAGACCTTCCGGCTCATCTTTAACAACGAAAAATGGCTCGCAAACGGTGCCCGCGGGCTGACGGGTCTTCCGCAACCCCTGCACGGTTTGGTCGACCCCAGGTATTATAACTACATTTATCTGCTTATCATCATTATTATCCTGATCGCCTTTTATCTGTTGATCGAACGATCCATCCGGTCGCCATGGGGCAGGGTCTTAAGGGCCATCCGCGAGGATGAGGTATCCGCTGCCATGAGCGGAAAGGATATATTCAAATTCAAGATGCAGTCCCTAGTTTTCGGTGCCATGGTAATGGGAGTTGGAGGCGCCTTATTTGCCCATTACATGAAAGCCGTGTCGCCCGAGATTTTCACGCCGCTGTATGGGACCTTTATCATCTGGGTGATGCTGATCGCCGGAGGAAGCGGTAATAGCAAGGGCGCTATTCTGGGCGCCTATGTCATCTGGGGGATATGGGTCGGAACCCAGCTTCTGACGGACTACCTTCCCTATACGCTCAAGGCCAGAGCGCCTTACATTCGATTCCTGGTTATTGGGATCCTACTTGAAGTGATCTTACTCTACAGGCCCCAGGGTCTTCTGGGTGAAGAACGAAGAGTATCCAAGATGATGGAATAACCGTTCACAGGTTCAAAAGTTTCCCGATGAAATCGGGATTCAGGGTTGCATTCTTGTCCCCAGACTCCATTTTTATTTTTCATTCGATGTTGGACGTTGAATGTTCGATGTTCGTCTTTTACGGCAACAAAAAAAGGGAGCGATTAAGCTCCCTTTTTTTTGTTAAATACAGCGTTTAGCTATTCTTAGGGATTTTCCGTCCTGAGTGTTTTGAGTTGCCCGTCTCTGTATTCCCAGATCTCAATCGGCGTGACAACATCGCCATACTTGTCGAAATCCGTTGATCCGGCCGCTCCCTCATAATTAATGGCCTTGCCTTGTTTCAGCAATGCAAAGGCTTTTTCGAACTCACCGGGGATGACGACCTCTCCCGGAGGATTGGCCACGGCCCGCATGTTATCCCTGATATTCTTGGAGGTAAGGGGCAATCCCTTGACCTTGGCCGCATAGGCCGCCAGACCGATGACAGCGGCGCCATCATAGGCATTGGTGATAAAAGGCTTCGGGGGAAGCATCCCAAATTCTGCCTTATAAAACTCATTGAACTTCTTGAATGCTTCACCGCCTACCGTGCCGGGTGCCGTGCCCTTCTGCCCGTTGACACGTTTGGCACCGAGTGCCTCAAGAATATCCGTTGATTTGGTTCCATCACAGAAGAAAAACCTTCCGAACTTGAAGAACTCAATCGCTTCTTTCAGATAAATCTTGGCATGTCCCGGGTAGCTGTAGGCAAGCAGTCGATCCGGATTTCCGGCCAGCGCCTTTTTCAACTCGGCGGTATAGGATTCAGCTTCTTTCTCGTCATGCGGGACCTTGGCCAGGACCTTGCCACCGAATTTAGCAAAGGATTCTTCGAAAACGTCCGCAAGTCCCTGCCCGTAAGCATTGTTCACGTAAAGAATGGAAGCCGTTTTGTTATAACTTGCGACCTCCTTGCCGGCGACCACCCCCTGCAGGGCATCCGACGGACACGTCCGGAATAGGAAATCGACGCCCTGATCCGCAGGCAAAACAGTCATCAACGGATTTGTGGATGCCGGGGAGATCAGAATCACCTTGTTGGGAAGGGTCACTGATTCCGCCACGGCCAGGGTAACGCCACTTGACAGGGCACCCACGATGGCCACGACATTGTTAACATCCACCAGTTTTTTGGCCGCATTGGTCGCCGGAACCGGGGCGGTTTCACTGTCCTCATGGATCAGCTCCATTTCAAACCCGGCTGCTGCCATTTGCTTGGCCGCCAGAACAGCACCATCCTTAATGGGTGGTCCATATTCCTTTAAAGGGCCGGTGTGAGCCATCAGTGTTCCGACTTTAATTTCTGCTCCCATTGCGCCGGAAACAAAGGCCAGTGAAAAGATCAGTAGGCCTGCAATAATAAAAACTCTCTTCATAGCTACCTCCTTTGTTTAAGTGACAGGTTCAAATCGATAAAGCTTTATCCTAAATCGGGCCTTACCGCCAAATAAAGCACCATAAAGAAATGCCCGTCGCTTGTCAAATAAAAAATCAACAAAATCAGGTTGTTTTAAATTCTATTGCGCCAGTGTTTCCCGTTCTTCATCATGGTCGGCATGTTCGATGGCAACCATCCGAATCTCTTCGTGGACTTCTAAAAATGCATCCACCATGTCAGGGTCAAAGTGTTGGCCTTTGCCTTCGGTGATAATTTCCACGGCTTTGCTATGAGTGAAGGGCGCTTTGTATACCCGCCGGCTGATGAGGGCATCGTACACGTCGGCCAGAGCCATAAGTCGGCCCGAAATCGGAATTTTTCCGTTTTTTATCCCTTCCGGATAACCGGAGCCGTCCCATTTTTCCTGATGGGTATAGGCAATCTCTCGTGCAAATCTTAGAAAGGATTTTTCCACATCAATGGCAAGTTCAAGCTCCACCCGAAAAACCGTGTCCCGGCCATAGATCGTATGCTTTTTCATCTCGACAAATTCCTCATCCGTCAGTTTCCCAGGTTTGAGGAGTATGTTATCCGAAACACCCACCTTGCCGATGTCATGCAGTGGTGCGGATTTATATAATTGTTCTATAGTCTTATCATCAAAAAAACCTTGGAAGTTGGGATGATCTCTAAGCTTTTCCGCCAATATCCTGACATAGTTCTGGGTTCTTTTGATGTGGCCGCCGGTCTCAGGATCCCGGTATTCAGCCAGGGTGGCCAGGCTGTTTATGGTAGCGTCCTGGGTAAGGACGAGTTCTTCGGTCCGTTGTCGGACAAGCTCCTCCAGATGGTCCCGGTGCTGTTTGAGTTCCAGGTGATTTCGAACTCTGGACCTGACCAGGCCCGGCTGAATCGGTTTGGTGATATAGTCAACGGCGCCGAGATCAAGCCCCTTTTGCTCATCCTCCGCCTCCGACATTGCCGTGACAAAAATCACCGGAATGTTTCCGGTTTTTTTATCGGCTTTCAATTTTTCAATAACCTGGTAGCCATCGAGCCCCGGCATCATGATATCCAAAAGGATAATGTCCGGAATGGGATCCGTTACGGCCATCTGCAGCGCCTTTTATCCGTTTATAGCTGCCACAATTTTGTATTCGCCCTTCAAGGTTTCCATAAGGATCTGAATATTTTCGGGTGTATCATCCACAATCAGCACTTTGCTCTGCTCGGCGCTCCCAGCCATTTTCTCCTCCTTAAAATCCAAAGTATTACTTACAAAATATATAGGGCTTACAAAGAATGCAAGGTAAAATTGAAATCGGCGAGAGAGAACCCTGTCGTTGCAAAAATTGAGGATGCTGAAGCACCCATTGAGCACCGCACCTACAGAACCAGACGCGAAATCCCGCCACAGGAGCACTTCCGAGGAAAGCAAACGTGCTGAGGCCGGTCTGCGAATAAATACGCTGCTTTTGGGGGTTGTTTACCCGCCTGCAGTCTTGGCCGTATATCCTTTTTTTCTGATCTCTTCGAACAGAATTTCCCTATGATCACCCTGGATGACGATAATACCATCCTTAACGCTGCCGCCGGTACCGCAACGGCGCTTTAATGTCTTTGCAAATTGTTTCAACTCATTGTCATCAAATGGCAGGCCGAAAATGGCTGTTACGATTTTCCCCTTCCTGCCCTTGATCTCACGCCTGATTCTGACAATTCCATCATCCGGATAACCTGAAGAAGGTCGCGTGTTTTTAGCGGCTTTTCCCTTCTTGCATTTACACTGATCGGTTGGGTTTCCGCATTTGGAACAGATCCGGCCGGCATCGGTTGAATATACCAGCCGACTATCCCCCATTAACCCTATCCCGCAATTTCCCCGAGCACTTGAACGTGACGGTTCTCCGGGCGCCGAGAATCAAGTCATCGCCTGTGGCCGGGTTTCTGCCTCTGCGTTTGCGTTTGTTGCGGACACAGAATTTGCCGAAGCCGGATATCAGGACATCTTCCCCGGATTCCAGTGTTGATTTCATGAGTTCCATTAGGGTTTCGACAATTTCAATGGTTTCTTTTCGGGTAATACTGCTTTGTTCCGCTATCTGGTTGACGATATGGGCTTTTGTAAGCGTCATGGGCGGGGTCTCCTTTCAAGGATTTGGCATAGCTTTAAGCTGATGGTTTGTCAATGAATTTAAGGATTAACTTGACCTCCCAAACCCCTTTGGATATTTAAAATATTGAACAAAATATCTTAACTATTCTCCTAGGCCAAGCGAAATTTACAGAGAACATCACATTTAAAAACCAAGCCGCAGAAGGATGTTGTTAGTGTTTTGCGTAATGCAGGCCTGAAATGAAGGGGACATGATGACGAAACCGACTGCTTTGGACGTTGCGACCCAGTACCTTTCAGCCATTGTTGCCAAGGATACTGAGAGCATGCGCGCGCTGCGCGCGAAAGATTGTATAACCGACTGGGTTCACGAGGATGCATTCATGTTTCAACCTGATACGGCCGAAGAAGCGACTGACAGATACAGGGCCCCTAGAACCGCCCTTGTTACGTAACGAAAGTGCCGAGGCTACCGGCAATAGTCTTAGATTACGGGGTGTATCTATCTTAGACATAAAGAATGGTTTGATTACACGTGAGACCATATATTTAGACAATGCCACCTGGACTGTTGAACTCGGAATTAACGTATGAGAAAAAACGATAAAGGACGGTTTGTTGGGGAGCTTGTCACCGCAACCGCGGTCATCACTCCCGGCCTCACCGTACGACGGTCGCGAAACATTGTAATAATACTCGCGTGTAATGTCGCCCTGGTAATGACAGGTTATGGGATTATCATGCCGATCTTTGCCAGGCGGCTGGGTACGTTTGGATCGGGGGCCGAATCACTGGGGCTCATGATAGCCGGTTTTGCTTTGGCACAGCTCATACTTGCTCCTGTGGCAGGTTCTCTTGCCGATCGCTATGGGCGACGTCCCATGGTGTTGATTGCCTTGGCCGGTTACGCGATATTAAATTTTGCCTTTATATTCGCTTCAGGTACAGGTCTGTTTATTTGTCTACGAACCTTGCAGGGGGCTGTAACCGCCGGCCTGCTGCCCTCTGCCCAGAGTATCGTAGGTGATATAATACCGGAAAATAGGCGCGCTCAATCCTTGGGCATCGTAATGGCCGGATTTGCCTTCGGGCATGTATTTGGACCCGTTATCGGTGGTTTGCTTTACGATGCATGGGGTTTCGTCGCCCCCTTTGCTGTGTCGGCAGGCGCTGCCGCTCTTGCATTTATTTTTAGTGCGATCATGATACCCGAAACACGCTCTGCGGCTGCGCGTCGTATGGTCCGGGAACCGGCAAGACAGCAGGGAGAGAAGGCATCTTTTCTTTCTACATTACCCGGACCCATACTGATTTTCTCAACGCTCCTTTGCATTCAATTCGTCCTTGTATTCTCATTTGTTTTTGCCGAACCGATACTGGTTTTCTATGCCTATGATAAGCTCAGCTTTACGACTAGCCAATTCGGATTATTGGTGGGGGTCTATGGTCTGGCCATGGTTTTGGGCCAAAGCCTGTTAGGTAATCTCAGTGATTTCTGGGGCAGGAAGCCGATCATTATAGTGGGTTTACTCATCATGTCGGCCTTTTTTCTAGAATTAATGGTCTTGAAGCACTTTTCTCATCTATTCATGGCGGCGGCCTCCGGCGGCCTCGGCAATGCCCTGGTAGTCTCATCCCTGGCCGCCTTCACCATGGATATTGCGGATGAGCGGCATCGCTCACGAATTATGGGCATACAAGCGTCCTTTGGAGCCGCGGGCGGTGTTGTGGGGCCTCTCCTGGCCGGCCCATTGAGCAAACAGATCGCCGCACCAACCACTTTCATGATTCCCGCCATTGTTTGTACGGTAGCCGCGTTGTTAGCGTTAACCATATTCAAGGACAAACGGCATATTCTCATGGATCAGGAAAATGCATACACATACCTCGTCAGCGAACGAAGCCAGGTTGCCGCAGCATCCTTGAGAACGTTAGTGATCTCCGCGCGAATGACCCGCAAGAGAGGTTCTCGATAACTCTTTGCCCCAAGAGCAGATTTTGGAGTTTTGGGGTCAAAGAGATATCCAACTTCTGAGAAATCTTCTGATGATTATTCACTTGGTTTTTTGGTAACCATTTGAAATCAGAAAATGTTTATGGCATAGGTAAATTTGCAGGTCGTTAGGTATGTGTATCAATGGGCCAAAGCTTTCTATCAAATGAGCGGTGGCGATTTTTCATTCTGTTGAAAAATAGTCTTGACTAAATTTCAATGACATGAAATATTGCCAGCATGCAACCACGCCCCTATTATCAAAATATCTGGAATAATCTTTTTGCTGAAAAGTCGATGGTCTTTATGGCCGGTCCGCGCCAGACGGGGAAAACCACGCTGGCCAAAATGTTAGCTCAAGAATACACGAATCATCTCTATTTCAACTGGGACATCCCGCAAGACCGGACCCGCTTAATCCAAGACCCTTTTTTCTTCCAGGAAATCGAGCGCCGCGATAATTCTAAACCAATGGTGATCCTTGACGAAATTCATAAATATAAAGATTGGAAAAACTATTTAAAAGGTGCCTATGATCGGTTTCAGGAAGATTTTTTATTTTGTGTAACCGGCAGTGGCCGCCTGGATATTTATCAGAAAGGTGGCGACTCACTAGCCGGACGTTACTTTCTGTTTCACCTTTGGCCGTTTACACTGGCGGAGATCTGTGGAGTTGGCCGGCAAATGGATGACTTCAAACAAAACCCGCTGGAAGTTTTAACGCAAAGCAGCCGTGAACCGCAAGATACATGGCGCGCACTGGAGACATTCAGCGGATTTCCGGAACCTTTTTTAGCACAACGTGCGCCCACCTATCGACGCTGGTCCGCTATTTATGCCCAACTGCTAATTCGCGAAGATATCCGCGATCTGACCGACATTAAAGCGATCGGCGACCTGGAGACCCTTTACCATTTGATTCCTTCTAAAGTCGGCAGCCCGATCTCCGTTCCATCATTGTCTCGAGATTTAAAGACGGCATACAATACGGTTCGAAGTTGGATTTCCACATTTGAACGCTTTTTTATGGTTTTCAGTATTGGCCCATGGACCAGTAAAATTACCCGTGCCATTCAAAAAGAGCGCAAAATATATCTATGGGATACACCCCGGATAAAAGAACCTGCGGCTCGATTTGAAAATATGGTGGCCTTGGAGCTGTGCCGGGCCGTAAGCGTGTGGAATGATATCGGTTGGGGAAGATTTTCATTGCATTTCATTAAAAACAAAGAACAACAGGAGGTCGATTTTCTGATTGCCGATGAAAACGAACCGTTGATCCTGATAGAAACCAAACTAACCGACACCCGACCTTCGCAACCCCTGTTGAAGTATCAGGCGGCACTTGGAATTCCGGCCGTTCAGCTTATCTCCCAATCAAGCGGATTTCGGATACTATCCAACGAGAAGCAGCAGGTCCTCGTCGCTCCAGCATGGCAGTGGCTCGCCACCCTGCCTTGGTAAAATTGGGAACCCGCTATTAAGGGGAGATTCCCTTCCCTTTAAGTGGAACAGGCAGGGGGTCAAACCTTGATCATTGATTATAAATATATTCCTAAAGTGACCAGTTGAAATAATTGGATGGATTTCTGAAAATAATAACCTAGGAGCCTTTTACCCATCACCTGCATGGGGAAAGATCGATTATGCCACCTCTAAATCGTGAATCCCAGAATCATGATTCGGAGGTGGGCATAATAAAAATTGAAAGGCACTGGCAAATCAGAATCTTCTCCGGCCGTTCTAAAAAGCAGGCTTTCATCTTCAGACTGATGCAGAGAGCTTCAATTGTTGGCATATAATCAGACATTTGGCATTATTGTGCCTGTCAAAGCAGATTTTCATCTTTTTATTCCCCAATAGATGGAGGGATTGATCATTTTTGCGAATTAAACGGTTATGTCGAAATTGCACCGATTAAAACCGATGTCACTCAATCGAATTTTCATTATGAAACCTTTGTTAGCCTCTTAATTGGAAGTTAGGAATAGGAGGACCTATGCCGGCCCAACAAATGTATGATTTAATGAGCTATATGAAACAGAATGGAATCACGTTCTGCTACTGTGGTTTAATGACCGAAAATATCCTCGTCAGTATGGGCGATGCGATTAAAAAATCTTTGGCTGCGGATGATGCGGACCGCAAAACCACCAAAACCGTTTTTTCCATTTTTGTGGAACAGGTTCAGAATGTGATTCGCTATTCCGCCCAAAGAGGAAGTATCAACGGCGAAACCGACGTCCGCTACGGTGTCCTCACAATGGGCAAAGAAGACCAGAAAATATTTCTCGGATGCGGCAATATGATTGAAAACAAGGATGTTGCCAAGCTGAAAGACAACTTGGCCAGTATTCAAAAACTCGATCGTAAACAACTCAAGGCCCTTTATAAGGAGACCTTGCGGGGTGGGGCCCCAGAAGGCAGCAAAGGCGCCGGGGTGGGATTCATCGAAATTGCATTACGGGCAACCCACGGGTTTGATTTTGATTTTATTGAGCTTGATACTGATCATTCTTTTTTTACGCTGACGACCTATATATAGCACTTAATATCTGATTTTTTGCGTTTTTATTTAAAAAAGACAAAAAACAAATAACAAACAAATCAAAAAACAAATAACAAACAAATCAAAAAACAAATAACAAACAAATCCCAATGACCGAAATTCAAAATTCCAAACAAAAGAAGGGATCTTAAAATGTTTGCTCATTGGAATTTGTGGTTTGGAATTTATTTGAAATTTGGTGCTTGGAATTTGTTATTTCCTCGACGATTCGGGATTTCCGCTTTGCTACAACCGGCTTGTCCGGGTTAGGGTGAAACGAATAAGTATAAAATAAAGCGTTAGAACAAAAATTTATGGAGTAGGGCAAGCCGCTCTCTGCCAATAATAATATGAAGAAAGGATAGCTTCATGGAAAACATCACGATTCAGTCAACCGACCGGACACCTGAAATTAACTTTGACTTTGATGCCAATGTCTTTTCGATTTCCGGTGAGTCTTACCCGGAAAATGTGAGCGAATTCTACGATACCCTCATCGAAAAACTTAAGTCCCATCTATCCGCTCAAAAAGATGCCGAAATTGAATTCAACTTTGAATTCATTTACTTTAACAGCAGTTCTGCCAAGGTCCTGTTTGACCTGTTTGATTTGATGGAAGAGACTGCTGAAAACGGCAACAAGGTGATCGTTAATTGGATTTACGAGGCAGACGACGATCACATGGAGGAAATGGGTGAAGAATTCGGAGAGGATCTGGAAAAGGCAACGTTTAACCTAAAAACAAAGGAATAGTCATGGCTGGGGGTACATTCAAAGAAGAAGAAAAGGTTTTGGCCAAGGCCAAACAGGTGCTCGCCAAAGCGGATGAGTATGATTTATAGACCGAGTACAAGGGTCTATTGGACATTTACAAAAAGCTACTCAAAACCACGCGCCGTCTGACGCGGTTCAGTGATAGCAATGAGAAAAAATTAAGGCAGGTCAATCTCAAAGCCACCAAACAACAGGAAGAGCTGGAAAAAGCGCATCAGACCTTGACCCAACATGCCGAGCTTCTGGAAGAAAAAGTCGACAACCGAACCAAAGAGCTGGTGGCGGTGCAGGAAAAACTGGAAAAACTGGTAGAGATGGGCATCGGCTTATCCCGCGAGAGAAACCTGAATCGGTTCAAAGCGATGATTCTAAACGGGGCCAAAGAACTGACCAATGCCGACGGTGGCGCCCTGTTGCTGCGTACAGAAGACGATCGTCTGGTGTACGAGCTGTTCGGCATCGACTCGTTGGACCTGCGCTTCGGCGGCAGTTCCGGACGCGAGATTCCTTTCGAAGCGGTTCAGTTGCGTGATCCCAAGACCGACCGGCCCGATTACTACAACCTGTTGACGCATGCGGTAATGACCGAGCGTACCGTCAATGTGCCCTATATCCGTAAATCGAGTGATTTTGATTTTAGCTCAATTTTCAAATTCGACAAGAAATATAAATATCGGTCGCATTCTTACCTGGCGGTTCCTTTGAAACCGAGCCACGGGGAAGTCATCGGCCTGTTGCTGCTCTTTAACGCACGAGTCAAAGGCACCGGGCGGGTGGTTGCGTTTAGCCATGAGATGGCAGGCTTTGTGGAAGGATTGGCGTCCCAGGCCGCGGTGGCGCTGGTGAACCAACAGCTGCTCAAGGCCAAGGAAAAATTGCTTGCAGATAAAAAAGAGCATCTTGTTCCGCGGCCGGGGGGAGACGTGCCCTATGATGTCGAGGCGCTTGGATTAAAGATCGAGGTGCCCGATTATCTTTACAATTTAGGCGAGCTGTACAATTTAATGCTTCCCAAGGGAACGCTGACCGACGAAGAACGCTTTAAAATTCAGGAACATGCCATTCTGACCATCGTCATGCTCAAGCAGCTTCCGTTCCCCAAGAATCTCAACCAGGTGGTGGATATCGCCGGCTGCCATCACGAGACGCTGATCGGCACCGGTTATCCGCGCAAGGTGCCTATCGAAGAGATGTCGGTCAAAGCGCGCATACTGGCAATTGCGGATGTTTTCGAAGCCTTGACAGCGGCGGATCGCCCCTACAAAAAGGCCAAGACACTGAGCGAGGCCCTGAAAATTATGAGTTTTATGCGCAAGGACCAACATATCGATCCTGTTCTATTTGATTTGCTGTTATCGAGCGGGATTTTCAGCGATTATGCCAAACGCTTTTTGCGTAAGGAGCAAATCGATGATTTCGACATTTCGCAATTTATGAGCAAAGCCGCCTGATCATACCTCCGAACGGTGTTCCTTTGCCTAAAAGGGTTTTACCTTGCACAAGTCGGAGGCTTTCATATGCAAGGCATTTAAGGGCGACGCCATAGTGAACTATTGCAAGCCGTTAATAACGCAGGATATGAATGCCTCCGGCTTGCCCGAAGGGTAAAAATTAATGAGAAAAATGATTTTTCCCCATCATACTTAATTTGATTTTTTCTTCTTGGTTGCTGAATTTATTTCAATCAAAAATTGATTTTTATAAAAACTTCTTATTAATTTTTATGCAGGGTATAACTTAGAAAAGGAGGTAGACCCCATGGCATTCATCGATTGGAGCGTGGCATTGAGCATCGGATTCGAAGAGGTCGACGACGACCATAAGAAACTGGTCGGCATGGTCAACAAAATCCACGACACGGTGGATCAAGATCCGGACCCGGACGCGGTGGCGGATTTGCTGGAAGAACTGATAAGCTACACCAGTTGGCATTTCAGGCACGAAGAGCGTCTCATGCAGAATTACGGCGATCCCGAACTGTTCAACCACAAGCAGGAACACGAAGATCTGGAGCGACAGGCAACGGAATTGTATCAAAAGTTTCTGGGCGGAGATAATGGCGTTCCCGCTAAGCTTTTGCCGTTTCTTAAAGCCTGGTTGGTCAATCACATTGCTGGAACCGACAAAAAGATGGGCCGTTTTTTGGCACAACAGGCGGATTTGTCCTGAGCGGAAGAATAAACTAATTATTATATCATAAAAGACAGGCGTAAAATGTGGCGCGTGCCACAGCGATCGTTACTTAGATTCTTTTATGGAGGAGGCTTGAGCTTGTACCGCAAACAAATCATGTGGGTATACACCGCTGTTATTGTATCTGTGATGATCGCCGGAGCTGTATCTGCAGCCGAAACCGCGGAGGGACTGCGGGCCATTGCCTTAAATCCCGCTGAAAAATCCTGGCTGGATGCTCACCCCGTGATCCGGGTGGGGATCATGGATGCCTGGCCGCCCATGAACTTTGTCGATCAGAATGGTGTCCCCAATGGCATCGGAGCAGATTATATTGCGGCGCTCAACAAGCGTCTGGAAGGCAGGCTGGTGATCGAACCGGCGCCGTTCAAGGAGAGTTTCGACAAGGTCAAGAACAGACAGCTCGATGCCCTGATGGATATTACGCCCAAGAAGGAGCGCGAGGCCTTTTTCGAATTTACCCGCTCTTACCTGACCATCCCGCATGTCTACGTCGGTCGCAAAGACGGGCTCTATTTCGATTCCGCCGAAGACCTGTTCGGAAAAACGATTGCGCTGGAGGAGGGCTACTACAACGTCCGGCTGTTCCGCGAGAACTATCCTCAGGTAACGGTCAAGGCGTATCCCTCCACGGCGGAGGCCCTGGGAGCGGTTTCGCGGGGCGAGGCCGACGGCTATGCGGGTAACCGCGCGGTGGTGATGTATCTCATCGAACAGGAGTTGCTGTTCAACCTGGCGGTGCAGGGGCGGATGGAAAAACCGCCGGTCAGGCTCAACATCGGTGTACGCAAGGACTGGCCTATCCTGGCAGACATACTCGACCGCGCACTGGCAGACATCCGCCCGGAGGAGGTGCGCAAAATACACCGGCGATGGGTCGGGGAATTTAAGACCAAGCAGCGGGATCTGACCGAACAGGAGCACGCCTGGCTGGCCGAGCACCCCGTCATGCGGGTAGGCGCCATCGCCGAGCAGCCACCGATTGAATTTTTCGATAAGGACGGTCAATACAGCGGTATTTCGTCCGGTTTTATTGATGCGATTTGGGATTCATTGAAAATCGAAAGACAACCGGTTCAAAAATACGCCCCGTCAGAAATGATTGAAAGATTAAAAGCCGGCAAAATCGATGTTCTCCCTGCGGTCTCCAAAACTCCAAAAATGGAAGCGTTGATGGCGTTCAGCAAACCGTATCTATCCTTCCCCGTTGTCATTGCCATGCAAAAGCAAACCCCGATTATCAGCGGGATCGACGAGCTTGAAGGCAAGTGGGTCGGGATTTTAAATGGACATGTCTCCGCTCATTATTTAACGCGCGATTTTGCGCATTTGAACTTTGTTTTTCAGAGCAGCGTGCAAGAGGCCTTAATGGGTTTGTCCAGGGGGGATATAGATGCTTTTGTCGGAAACCTTGCCGCGATCAGTTATTCCATCGAAGCCCTGGCTTTAAGCAATCTGAAAATAGCTGCCCCCACGCAATATAATTGCGAGCTAAGCATCGGCATTCGAAAAGAGTGGCAGCCACTGGTTCCCATCGTCAATAAGGTGTTGGACCGCATCAGTGCGGCCGAAAAGACTGCCATCAAAAACCGATGGGTTGCCATTCGATTCGAACACGGTTTAGGGATCAAAACCGTGCTTAAATGGATATTACCCGCAGCCGGCATAGCGATCGTCATCATTGTCTTTACACTGATGTGGAACCGGCGTCTGGGCCGGGAAATCGCCGAGCGTAAATCCGCTGAACTCAAGATTCGGGGCATGTCCGACGCCTCCCACGACGCCATGATCATGATCAATAGCCGAGATGAGGTGGTGTTCTGGAACACGGCCGCTGAGCGGATGTTCGGTTACACGGCCGAAGAGGCCCTTGGCCTCGGTATGCATACGCTTTTTATCCAAGAAGAATTCCACAAATCGGCCGCTGAAGGACTCAAGCAGTTCGCTCAAACCGGTCAGGGACCGGTCATCGGAAGGGTTATCGAGCAAAAGGCCCTCAAACGTGACGGTGGCTTGTTCCCGGTGGAGATCGCGGTTTCGTCTTTCAAGCTGGGCGATGGCTGGTATGCCGTCGGTTCGGTGCGCGACATCACGGACCGTAAGGCCGCCGAGGAAGAAATGCGGACCAAGGAGAAACGCCTCAGGGCCTATTTCGATAACAGTCTGGTGGGCGTGACCATCACCCAGCCGGTCAAAGGATGGCTTGAAGTCAACGACATATTCCTGGAGATGGTGGGCTATACCCGCGAGGAATTGCAGGGGCTTACCTGGACCGATCTCTCACACCCCGACGATCTCAAAGCCGATCGGGACAAGTATGGCCGCATACTGGCGGGTGACATCTCCAACTATTCCATGGACAAGCGCTTTTTACGAAAAGACGGTTCGGTTCTATACACCAACTTCGCCGTTTCCTGCATGCGAAACGACCAAGGTGAGGTGGAGATGGTTCTTAGTTTCGATCTAAGCCCTCCACCTCCGGTGGAGGACCCGGATAGGTTCTACCGATCCGGTGAGAAGTATCTGTGAGCCGAGACCTTATATACAGAAATATTGAAGGCACTTTGTAACCGTCGGGTCGTCATGCCGGACTTGATCCGGCATCCAGGAGAATAACACACTGAAACAACACTGGATTCCGGGTCGGGCCCGGAATGACAAGACACAAACAGTCGGAAACTATCAATTGCGATGCAGTCTCTCTCGCAGGAGTGACTAAACGCAACAAACCAAGAGGAATGTACCTTTGGTCTTCACCTCCCTTTGGGAGGTTACCTGAGGCCACCCGCTCCGCGGGTGGAGAGTTCACCTGGAATTCCGATATAAGGATTGGAAAAAAATGAATATTTTTCAAAAAAATCG
>CAZHAH010000049.1:0-34051 GCA_964530095.1 uncultured Desulfobacteraceae bacterium
TGCCGCTATAGTCAACTATGCGGTACGGCATCTGACGCCGTAGGTGCGGTGAAATGGGAAATCCCATAGGGTTTCAATTTTTTGAAATTCAAATTGATTCAATTCCTTAAAAATATCTTGGAATTACCCATTTCAAAAATTTGAAACGCTTAGTTTAGGTAGGAGCGAGTTCTGCTATTATCTTTGGTTTTTTCAGCCTTTTTGCACCAATTGCTGGGCTCCCGACTGAATTATATCAATCAGTTTAAGAAAAGGAGCCGATTTATATCCGGTATAATTGGACGGAGAATGAGTTCAATAATAGGTGTTCTGAATTATTTCACGGGAGCAACGGGGCGTGTCGACCTTGCGCTAAAGGCCTCAGGCACACCCCGTCGAAGTTGATATAAATTCCCGTTTCAGCTAAAAATCTTTGAAATCATCATCCCGCAAAGAGATGACCTGCTCCGGGTTCACTTCCTTGGTCTTGTGTAGGGCCACTGCTGTTATTTTGGCTTTCTTTTCATGAGCCGGAACCACATGACGAGTTGTCGCCTCCACGGTAGGGGTAACAGTAACCGCTCTATGGGCTTTTCCCTTTGCACTTCCACCGACCAACGCCACCAATTCACCGACCATGCCCTTCATCTGTTCGGCCTGGGCATTCATCTCTTCTGAGGCGGAAGCCGATTCCTCGGCATTGGCTGCATTTTGCTGGACGACTTTGTCCATTTCAGCCACGGCCTTATTGGTCTGATCAATCCCCTGAGACTGTTCGTTGGAAGCCGCGGCAATCTCACCGACCAACTCACCCACTTTGCCGGCACTTTCGGCAACCTGTGTGAAGGCCTCATCGGTTTTGGTCACAAGCTCCGATCCATCCTTTACCTTCTTAACTGTACCTTCAATAAGATCGGCTGTGTTTTTGGCTGCATCCGCGGCACGCATGGCCAGATTTCGCACCTCATCGGCCACAACCGCAAACCCGGCACCGGCTTCTCCGGCTCGGGCCGCCTCTACGGCTGCGTTCAGGGCCAACAGATTGGTCTGGAAGGCGATTTCATCGATGGTCTTGATGATCTTGGACGTCTCCTCGCTGGCCTTGGAGATCTCAGACATGGAAGTGGTCAGATCACGCATGGACTCATTGGCCTGACCAACCACCTGATTAGCCTCCTTCATTAGGTTATCGGCCTGATGGGCGTTGTCCGCATTCTGCTTGGTCATGGAAGACATTTCTTCTAACGAAGAAGATGTCTCTTCAATGGAGGCCGCCTGCTCGGATGCCCATTCAGCCAAGGACTGACTGGAAGAGGATACCTGCCCGGAGGCAGAAGCGACCTGATCTGAGCCTTCGCTCATATTCCGGGTAACCCGGGTTATGGGATTGATAATTGACCTGGCGATCAACCATAAGGCTGCGATCGTTGCCGCCAGAGCAACCAAGGATACGATCCATCCCACCATCTTGGATTGGTTGAGCATACTGGTGGATGCTTCCTCAGCTTCCTTGACCTCTTCTTGCACAGAAGCCTGGATCTTTCTTAGATTATCTTCTAATTTTTCTCCGTTTTGATCCAACACATCGTCTATTTTTGCAAACTCTGCTTCAATTTGGGCTGCTTCTGCTCCACTTTTTTCGATTAACCTTACAAGATCCACCTGGACTCCTTTAGTCAGTTTTGGTATGGCACTCCGTACATCTTCAACCAATTCTTTCTCTTCTTTGGTCTCTGCCGTTTTGTCGAAGGCATCCAGATTTGCTGTCAGGTATTCAACATTCGTGTTGATTACCCCCATTCTTTCTTCATCGACCCTGCCTTCATTCTTATCGACAATGGAATCCATGGCAGCCAGTATTAAATCCAGCTGCGCGATGCGTATTTTCTCCACAAGATCAAGACCCTCTTTGATTTTCTTTGCTTTGGTTGCAGAGACATCAATTTGTGTCATAAGTTGTTCAACACGATTTCCGATATCCTCGGCGTATGCGTCAAACTGTGCCATGGCCTCATTACCCTTACTTGGGCCATGCTCAATGTATTGGGTAGCCATCCATTTTCCTTTTTCATAGAAGGCTTTAAATGAAGAACGGAGCGCTTCAATTTTTTCTCTGGTATGAGGAGCCACTTTTAAGAGCTTTTCAAGGTCTTCGTATAAGAGAGTTGCATGTTTTTCTGCTTCGCCGAAGCCATCATCATAGCCTTCCGCACCTCTTGTGGCACTAATATCCGTAAGCCACTGCTGAACCTCAACAACATTGAGTTTTGCAGAGGCTGCCAAAAGCGCCCCATCACCAGTGCGCTGGGCTTCTTCGAACTTTGATTTAAATGAAGCTTCTATTGCTTCCAGACCATTACTGATAGATTCTCCGCTCTCATCTAAAACGTCATCAACTTTGGCAAACTCCGCTTCAATCTCTGCCATTCTAGAACCACTGTTTTCAATTAGCTTGACAAGATTCACCTGAATCCCGGCGGCAAGATTATCAAAAAGCGAATGCAGCTCCTGTGACAATCTCTTCTCTTCTTCAGTGTCGGCCAGTTCGTCCAGATTTTTCAGATTAGCATTGATTAAGGCCACATCTGTATTGATTGATTCCATAAGTTCTTTGTCGATTTTGCCTTCATTCTTATCGACAATTGAATCCATGGCAGCCAGCATCAAATTCAGATGTGACTGCAGTGTGCGGTTAACGGTATCGATCTGGTTGTTTCTTAAATGCATGAGTTCTGAGGTCTTGTGGATGGATGTATTGGTGAAGAAATTATTCCCCGCCAAAACACCGACTCCCAGAACAACAAAGGTTCCAATCAGAAACATCTTTTTTCCTACGGTCCATTTCATTTTTTTCTCCTTTAAATTTGTTATTAATTGCGTGTTACTCGACTATTGGTATTCCAAAATCATTGGTTAAGCTGCTTTATCCAGCAAGGCCACTTCTTCCTGGTTCAGCACTCGATCAATATCTAATAGAATCTTAACTCCTCCTTCCATCTTGGCCATCCCGAGGATATAATCGGTATTGAGCTTCGCCCCGAATGTGGGGGTTTCCTCGATATCCTGGCCCTTGATGTTTAAGACTTCGGAAACCGAATCCACAACGATCCCGATCATTACCTTGCCGGTCGGTCCTTCGATCTCGACCACGATAATGCAGGTCCGTTCGTTGTAATCGATGGCTTCCATTCCGAAACTGAGCCTCAAGTCCACCACCGGAATCACCTTGCCGCGAAGGTTGATGACACCCTTGACAAAGTCCGGTGTCTGGGGAACCCTTGTTATCTGCATCATCCCAATGATCTCTTTGATTTTGAGGATCCCGATGCCGTACTCCTCATCAGCCATCGTAAATGTCAGGTATTTACCTTCCCGATCGGTCATCACCTTTACGGCCTGATTCATTGTTTCGGTTAATTCAGCCATTCGCACATCACCTCCATTTTTATTTTTTTTGAAATATGATCTAAAATTGATTTGACTTCATTGGCGTTAAACGGCTTAAGCAAATAATAAATAATTCCCTTTTCCCTTATCTCTCGCTCGAGTTCCTCGGAATTGTATCCGGTCATGGTTACGATGCCTATCCCGGGTTGAAAATTTTTAATTTTAGGTATCAGATCATGCGCGGTCGTGTCGGGCAGAAAAATATCGAGAAGAACGACATCGAATATCTTTTTACTGAGCTTATCCAGAGTCTCCTCGCCCGTTGTGGACTGATCCACCAGATATCCCCAGCGTTGAATTATTTGCACGATGGTTGAGGCCAGAACAATATCATCTTCAACAACTAAAACATTCAATGGCGGCACCTCGGTTTGGCCTGACGTGTTGGATTTTCTGTTTGCTTGCCGATATACAAAGCAATTGGCATGCCAAAGGAGATTGACATGTCTTAACTATATGAAATTTAAGCGGAATATGGGATTTACCGAGTGTGAAAATTTAAGGGGGCATAAAGGGAAATAGGGTAAAACCACCCGAATGAAGAAGCGGATTATAAAGCTATCGATCTGGAAATTATTAACTTAATTGAGATCGGGCATATTCGCCCGATACCCCGGATCTAACCCGAATTTTTTTATCTTTGAGTATAAGGTCTTGGGATCAATACCCAGTGTCTCTGCCGTTTCACCCTTGTGCCAGAGGCATTTATTCAATGCACTGAGAATAGACTGTTTTTCGAACTGTTCCATAGATTGTTTAAGATTGACAAATTCCCCAACAGGATTAAGATCAAGCCCAGCCTGGACACTATTGGTCGAACTGAGGACTTTCACAAAATCAAAATCTCCTAAAGCCAGATACCGCTGGATCACGCTCTGCAACTCACGAACATTTCCGGGCCAGTCATAATGGAACAGGATCTCCATGATCCGACCGGGTATGGTCGAAATTTTTCCCCCATTACCGTGCAACTTTAGAAAATGTTCGATTAGCAATGGTATGTCCTCTTTGCGTTCCCTCAAGGGTGGAAGGGTGATGGGAATAACGCTGATGCGGTAATAAAAATCTTCTCTCATCAGGCCTTTTACGATCATCAGCGTAAGATCTTTATTGGTTGCGGAAATGAAACGTAAATCGGATTTTCGAGGATGTGTTTCTCCGAGCGGTGTATACTCACCGCTTTCAAGGGTCCGGAGTAATTTGACCTGCATGTTGGGCTCGAGTTCGGCGACTTCATCCAGAAATAGTGTTCCACCGTCGGCCGTGTGAAGATAACCACTTTTGTTCATATGCGCTCCGGTGAATGCACCTTTACAGTGTCCGAAAAATTCACTCTCAGCGAGGTTTATGGGAATGGCACCGCAATTAACAGGTGCAAAAATATTTTTACCACGGGCACTGGCGTCGTGAATGGCCCTGGCAATTAACTCTTTCCCTGTCCCGGATTCGCCTAAAACAACAACATTTGCATTTGAGGTGCTGGCCTTTAAAATAAGTTCATAGATATCTTGCATGGCAGAGCATTTGCCAACAATATTACCGAATTTGTATCGCTCTTTGATGCTTGCTCTAAGTTTTATGTTTTCCCGGTGGAGCTGTTCTTTTTCTTCTTTCGAAGCGATTACACGGCGTCTGATATCGGTGATATCCCTTATGGTAAGAAGGGAGGCAAATCGGTCTCTCCATTGGACGCGATTATGGCGCACTTCTATCCAAATTTTACGCCCACCTTTGCGAATGCATACGGCGTGGAAATCCTTAACATGGGCACCCTTTTCGAGGGCTTTGACAGAATCCCTAAAACGGTCCCTGTAATCGACGCCAAACAAGATAAAGGGATCTATCCCCGTCAGTTCTTCTCTTGTATATCCGAGGATAACGGACAAGGCAGGGTTTACAAACACCAATTTTCCGTCCTGAAAAATACAGATCCCGTCGTGCACATTCTCGGCAAGGAGGCGGTACCGGTTTTCGCTCTCGCGCAGGGTGGCTTCTGCCTGTTTACTTTCTGTTTCGTCACTATAGACAGCCACAATTTCTCCCGATTGCAGTTTATAAATATAATTTTCCCTCCATCCGGCTATCCTTTCATCCTTGTAAAAAGTTATTGGATAATGTTCTGGTTTCTCTGTTTTCCACACGCGCTGAAATACGTCAAAAAGACCGAAATCTCTAACTCCAGGAAAAATTTCCAGAACACTTTTCCCAATAAGGTTTTCCTTTCTAACATCTTCGATCATTTCGCCTGCTTTGTTGAAATCGACAAAGATAAAATCCTCTCCATTATTCAGAGTTTCATAGACAGCGATCCCTTCCCTCATATTCTCGAACAGAGCGCTATACCTTGTCTCGCTCTCTTTCAATGTCTTTTCGGTCTGCAGGTGTGCCTCTACCTCCCTTTGCAGATTCTGATTGGCATGCATTAATTCGCGTGTACGATCTTTCACCCGCTCTTCAAGTTCTGCATGGGCTTTGCGAAGCGCCTCTTTAGCTTGTCTGTAGTTTTTAATTGCGTATTGGGCATAGATACCGAAAAGAATTAGAAGGCAGGCAATGATCGAACGCATCCAAATTTCATTCAGGTCTGAAGTAAACATTTGCGAAATAAGATCGCCCATTCCAAACACAAAAGTATGAATAACCGATTCAATAATCCAAAAAAGGATACAAAGTCCAATTCCAAGCAATATCATTTGACTTGATTTGATCGTAGATCTTATCCGCTTACGCTTCATCTCACGTCTCATTTATCGAGTTCAGCTCTGACAGCTATGGCTATCTTTTCTAATGTATACGGTTTTTTGATATATTGTCCGGCTCCGAGTTTTTGGGCTTCTTTAACTCGCTCAGTTTCAGAAAACCCGCTCGCAATGATTGCCCTTTGCGTTGGATGGAATTCAAGGACACGCCTGTATGTATCCAAGCCGTCAAGACCGGGCTCCATAATCATGTCCAAAACCAGCAAGTCGATCGCATTATTTTCAAGAAATTTAATCGCTTCTTCTCCGTTTGAAGCTGTAGCAACAGAATAGCCCAGTTCGGAAAGCAGCGAAGATGCAATTTCTCTTTGTTCCACCACATCGTCCACTACCAAGATCGATTCTCCTTGACCCCTATGGGCATCAATTGAAACGGGCCGTTTTTCCCTTTTCAATTCTTTTCGCGTAACTGGAAAATAGATTGAAAAGGTTGTTCCTTTTCCTTCTATACTGTCGATGTCGATATATCCCTTAAGATCTTTCACCGTTCCCCAAACAACCGCCATCCCCAAACCCGTTCCGCTCCTTCCCATTTGCTTTTTTGTATAAAATGGCTCAAATATTCTTTCTTTATCTGATTTTGAAATCCCTACGCCTGTATCCGAAACTGTAAGGACCACATAATCCCCTTCCTTTACTTCATCATAACCTCTTATTTGGGTATCAACGTACCTGCTTTTTGAATCGATATGAACTGTTCCGCCTTCCGGCATAGCCTCGGCGGCATTGGAAACAAGATTCATCATGGTTTTGGAAAGATGAACTGAAGAACCTATTATGTTCATCAGATCTGTCTCAAGATTGGTTTCGATGTTGACCCCAGGCTGAAGTGATAGCAATTTTTCACATTCGGGGCTTTCCAAGTATTCGGAAATAATATCATTTAAGTTAACTACTTCACCAATTGTGACGCCTCTTCTTGCCAGTGTTAATAAATCTTGTACAATGGCTGCCGCTCTTATCCCGGACTGTTGAATGATTGTTATGGGTTTTCTTAAAGGATTGTCTTGGGGAAGTTGCATTAATAACAAATCCGGATAGCTTACAATACCGGATAGGATGTTGTTCAGATCATGAGCCACTCCACCCGCCAAAGTCCCAATTGCTTCCATCTTTTGAGCTCGCTGAAGTCTAGCTTCCAACTCTTCTCTTTTCTCCTCATCACGTTTGCGCTGGCTGACGTCTCTTACGAATGCACAATTGTACTCTTTGCCGCCAAATTGCAAATAATTCACCATGATTTCTACAGGAAAAGTTCTCCCATCCTTAGTTCTATAATGGGATTCTAAAACGGACGAACCACGACGCTTAATTTCTGCCCAGTGATCCGCCCACGCATCCAGAGGAAATTCAGGATCGATATCGGAGAGCGTCATCGTCAGCAATTCATCCTTATTATAACCGAGAATTCTGGCCGCGGCCTCATTTACATAGATGAAATGTGCATCCGGTTCCATCCAAAAAGCCGCATCTGAAAAGTGATCAATAGCAAATTGAGTGAATTTCAACTCTTCTTCCGACCGCTTGCGTTCCGTGATATCAAGCGCCGTAAAGGTAACACCGATCGACAAATTGTTGGAATCCAGAGGGGTTGAACTCAATAACACATCAATGAGGCCACCATCCTTCCGCCGCCAATGCGTTTCTACGGTACCCGTTCCGAAATCGCCAATTTGGGCATATTTTTCTCGTCCAACAAATTCGTAGTCTTCATCGCTCAGATAGAGCATCCTCGCACTTTGGCCCAAAAGCTCATCTCGGGAATAGCCGACCATCTCACACAGCCGGTAATTGGCCTGTGTGATAACTCGATCACAAACCATGCCAATACCGGTCGGGGCTGCCCGGAAAATGCTCTTTAATGTATCTTCACTCTCCCTCAGTGCCCTTTCAGTACGTCTTTTCTCTTCTATCTCCTTTATAAGACGATCTCGGCTCACGGTGGTCTTCTGAAGATCGTTAACCATGCTATTGAAGCTTTCGGCTAACTGACCCAACTCGTCTGACCTACTTATCTCAATTATGTGATTAAAATCTCCCTTCGCAATGATTCTGGCCTCCTTCTGAAAACGCCTAATGGGTTCGACAATTTTACTAAAGCTAAACCTGAAACCCAACATGATTGCAGAAGTAATAATTACTATGAAAATGCCTAAAAAACTAGCCGATAGAACATAAAGATTGCGATATGCGCTTTTTACATGTTGCTCGACAACGACACCCCATCCCGTTAAGGGGATGATCGCATTGGCGCCTATGACCAGTTCGTTATCTAAACCCTTATATTTGATAGCACCAATCGTTCCGTCCAGGAAATTCTGAACGCCTCGAATTGTTCTTAGATCCCTTTTTTGAAGCACTGAAGAGACTTCCTTAAACGCAATAAGGAGTCCTTGAGAGTCAACCACATAGGCGTACCGACTTTCTCCAATTCGGGATTTTGATATTAATTCCCACATCTTGGCAACATTGACACCCACATCCAGTACTCCCCGGACCTTATCTTTTCGATCAATGATTGGTACTGTAATTCGAACTTGGGGAAACTTACTGAATTTGGATACTTCAATTTGACTGATATTTGTTTGACGCAACAATGCGGACCTGAAAGATTTATTAAAGGCAAAATTGCCAAGTTCATCTGTACTGAAGGTATAGTAGCGTGAAACTTTACAGATCTCCTTTCCTTCAAGATTGACTACGGTAATGGTTTCATATTCGAGCCCCTGATCGAGTAAAAAATCGGCCATATACTTGAGTTCTTTTCTGTTCAGGATTTGAAGATCCAGGATACGAGCAAAGAGTTGAATTTGGCCGCTCATCCTTTCGAGGTAGGCGGAAATACCTAAAGATATTTTTTCGGCTGTCTCCTCTTGAACATTACCGATACCCTTTACTTGTCCATCAAAATAAAAAGAGAAAAAAATTATGTACAAAAACGCCAGGGGAATAATCCCAAACAAGAAAAGCAGTATGATTATGTTTCTAGCCACCCCTCCGTTACGAAAATCCATAAATTTTGAAGTGGAACTCATTTTACCTTCTCTCTTTTCGACCAAGGCGGCATGGGCCATATGGGATCACTTGACGACAACCCCGAAGGCCAAACCGTGACATATTTCCCCTTTTGTATTTGAACGATAATACCACTACCCAAGAGATTTTGACCCGTTTGATGATCGAATTTTACCCCATCCCATGGCATGATCAATTGGTCGCTTCTGATATTTGAAGCCAAGAGGGCTTCCCTGATCTTTGTTGGCTCAAGCGAAATGGCTCTGTTAATCGAATCCGCCAAAACCAAAAGACCCGTAAATGAACGCGCTGAATTTCCTGTCATGTTTCTCCCAAAACGTTTCAGGAAAAGATCATTAATTTTCGTCACTAAAGGCTTTTTCTGCCCCAGATCCAGTGCCCATACCTCTCGACTTAAAATATACTCTCCATCCTTTCCTAAGTTTTTTAGAAAATAGGGACTAATAAAGCCTGCATTCATTGCAAGGATTGCAATCGGGTTAATCTGATACGCCTTATATCCTTTCAAGTAAAGAACCGCATCTCGAGCATAGGAGGTCTGCAACATAACGTAATCAGTAAATAATTTTATTCGTTTTAATTCTTTCTCAAAGGATGTCCTCTTAGAATCGTATGGTAACTCCTCAATTATCTCCCAATCATATTTAATCGATAGATTCCTTTCCACACGCGCAACACTTGTCCCCCAGAGACGATTTTCATAAACCAGAAAAAGGCGTTTGGGTACTTCAATCTTCTGATTCTCAGAAAGATCCGCAAGAAATGTGAAAAAATTTTGTACAAACATCTCATCATTCGGGGTTGTGCGGAAAAACCATTTAAACCCCCTTTGCGTTAAAGTCGGTGAGGTGGAAGCCGCGTTTAAAAACGGGATGTTCATAATTTCGGCACGTTCACTGGCTGCGGCAGTTACCGTGCTGCTATAGCATCCCATGATGGCTTTTACATGGTCTTCATTAATAAGTTTCTCAACCCAGTTTGCGGCCAGATTAGGATCACTTTGAGAATCCCTATAGAGGATTTCAATCTTCAAGCCTTCTTGGGAAGGAAAACCTTCTCCTTTGGCCAATGGGACAGAAAATTCAAAATTCCGGTTAATAATTTCTGACGCCAATTCCACACCGGCCTTTAAATCTTCTCCTGTAGTTGCGTTGGGTCCGGATAAGGGATATATCACACCCACTTTTATAATTTCTTTGGGTGGGCTTTTTGAACCTTCTTTGTCACATGCTGAAAGAAAGAAAGTGATCACCAATCCAAATATCAAAACAATGACTTTCTTAAACATCATGCGAATCCCCTATTTTGTGTGAAATTAATAAAATTTTATAAATTTTATGCCTGAATGTAATGTCATTAACTTAACGACTCACTGATATCATTTTGTCATTGCGAGGAGCCCCGATTCTCGGGATAAACTTCAAGACGTGGCAATCTCTTTGATTTTATAGACAATTAACAATGCTTAAGTTAATGGCCTTGTGCCAGAATGAGAAAGTTTATCGCATATGGATATCATGCAAAAACTATACCACGTTGTGCAAAAGGGGATAGAGAAAACCTCAAACACCACAATAGAAATCGGTTGCTGCCCACCGAATCTATGAAATCTCAAACAAATACCAATAACCAAAATTCAAAATTCAAAACACTCAGAATGACCGCGAGGCATCCAATAAGTGTTCGAAATGTTTTGGTCATTGGAATTTGGGATTTTGATATTATTTGGAATTTGAGTATTGTGATTTGTGATTTTTGTAGGGTATTAAGGAAGGCAAAAGTCTCCTATCTGAGTCAGATAAAGCTGACATCTCAACAGGTAACACTTTTTAAATCATCACCGAAAAACCGCCATCGACCGGAATGGCTGTGCCGGTTACAAAATCCGAAGCTTGGCTGGCCAAAAAAACAGCTGTGCCGGCCAAATCGTGCGGCTCGCCCCAGCGTCCGGTGGGTGTGCGGTCTAATACGTGCTCATGCAGCCCGGGGAGGTCCTTTCGGGCCCGCCGGGTCAAATTCGTATCGATCCATCCGGGAAGGATTGTGTTGACCTGAATATTGTCCGGCGCCCAGGCGACTGCCAGGCTGCGTGTCAGTTGTACAATCCCGCCTTTGCTCGATCCGTATGCGGCCAGTTTGGCACCCCCGAAAATAGACAGCATGGAACCGATATTGATGATCTTGCCGCCACCCCTTGATTTCATTACGGGATAAACAGCCTGAGAACAAAGAAATGGACTGCGCAGATTGGTGTCGAGGATTTGGTCCCATTCTGCCGCTTCATATTCTTGGGGCATTTTGCGAATATTGATGCCGGCATTGTTGACCAGAATATCGATCCGCCCAAACTCTTTGACGACCGGCTCAACCATATCTTTGATCTGACTTTCCTCCCGGAGATCCCTTTGCAAACCGAGCATGCGGACACCAAAATCGGCTTGAATTTCACTTGCTGCCTCATCTGTTTTTCCTTGATCTCTGGCGACGATTACAATGTCACTTCCCGCTGCTGCAAATCCCCGTGCGATGCCCTTACCGATACCGCCATTTCCACCGGTCACGATGGCAACTTTACCTTCCAAATTAAACCCGTCATTCATGGTTTAGCCCCTTCTGTTTTTTCGCGTTCAGTCAAATTTGTGCCTGATTATGGCCCCTTTGTCGGCGGATTCCGCCAACCGTGCATAAAGCGCCAGATACCCCTTTTTAAATTTCGGCGCCGGTCGCTGCCACCGGATCATGCGTTCCTTTATCTCCTCATCTGAAACATGCAGATGCAGCCGCCGTTGGGGGATATCGATGGTAATCGTATCACCATCTTTCACCACGGCAATCACGCCACCTTCGGCCGCTTCGGGCGAAATGTGGCCCACAAAACAGCCGTTGTTGGTTCCTGAAAACCTTCCATCCGTAATCACGGCCGTCTTCAATGCCAGATCCCTTCCATAAAGAAGTTTCATGGCTTTATACATTTCGCGCATTCCGGGACCGCCTTTGGGCCCTTCATAGCGAATAACCACCACTTCACCCGCCTTTACTTCACCATTTAAAATGGCCTGATCGGCTAGCTCTTCCGAATCAAAACAGCGCGCCCTCCCGGCGAATGTCTGCATTTCAGGGACAATGGCCGCCGGTTTGGTAATGGCCGTATTGGGTGCCAGATTCCCGCGCAAAACCGCCAGGCCCCCCTCAGCGGCCCAGGGTTCTGAAATCGGTTTAATGATATGACCCGTCTTTATGTGTGCATCGGATATGTTCTCGGCCACCGTTTTTCCGGTCACCGTCAAGGCATCGCCGTTCAAGAGTGACAGGAGTTCTTTCATCACGGCCGGAACGCCGCCTTCAAAATGAAAATCGGGAACATTCGGTGCCGCAGCCGGATTCATTTTTGCTATCAACGGCGTATGGCGGCATAATTCTTCAAAGCGATCCATGCTGATTTCACAATCCGCCTCGTATCCGATAGCGGGAATATGCAAGGCCACGTTCGTCGAACCGCCGATGGCCGCACTCAGTCGAATCGCATTTTCGAGCCCTTTTTGATTGATGATCTGAAGCGCCGTATGGCCCTCCTTTAAAAGTCTGACCACCTGACGCCCGGATTTCTGGGCCGAGCGCAGTCGCTCCGCATGCGTTGCCGGAATCGTTGCGCTTCCGGGCAAACACAACCCCAATGCTTCTGCCACACAGCACATGCTGTTGGCTGTCCCTAAAAAAGAACACGATCCGCACGTCGGCGTTGCGTCATCTTCCAGTTTCCGGTAGGTTGCCTCGTCAATCTTGCCGGCCTTCAGCATCCCCAGTCCTTCCGTAAGTGATGTCGTGTCGGCGGCACGGCCGTCAAACTCACAACCGCCTTCCATGGGTCCGCCCACCACCATAATCGTAGGAAGATCGAGACGGGCTGCCGCCATAAGCATCCCCGGCACAATCTTGTCGCAGGAGCCCAGCAGAACCAGGGCATCGAGGCGATGGGCCTCGATCATGACTTCAATATCATTGGCAATAAGATCCCGGCTGGGCAGGATATAATGCATCCCGGCATGCCCCTGGGCAATGCCGTCACAGCCGGCAATGACGCCGAACTCCACCGGTGTGGCCCCTTCCTGCTGGATCCCCTGTTTGACGTATTCGGAAATCTGATTCAAATTGTAATGCCCCGGAACAACCCGATTCCATGAGTTCGCAATTCCGACCAGGGGTCGATCAAGATCGTAATCGCTGTATCCCATGGATTTATAAAGGGCACGATTGATAGACCATTCCGGACGCTTTAGGATGTCCCGGCTTCGAAGTTTCATTGTTATCCCTCCGTTTCTTTTTCTGGCAAAGTAGGATCAATTTATCTATAATCTATATAGTACCTATTATTGACACACAACCCAAATTATCCTACACTCTCGGATGGTTAGGCGGTTTTCTGCATTGACTCTTAAATTTGCTGAGGAGGTTTTATGAATTTTCATCTAAGCAAGCTTATCAGCCGTCACGCCAGATACCGGCCCGAACACACGTCCATGGTCTTCAAAGATACCCGTTTAACCTACAAAGAATTCAACCGCCGTGTCAATCGGGTGGCCAATACATTCCTGGATATGGGGATTCAAAAGGGCGATAAGGTTGCGACCCTCCTGCCCAATTGTCTGGAGATTCTTGAAATTTACTGGGCCGTCTCTAAAATGGGGGCCGTGGTGGTGCCGCTTAGTACGCTGCTTTTTGGGAAAGGCCTCCAATCACTGTTGGTGGATGCGGATACCAAACTCGTGATTACTTACTCCGGCTTTGTGCCCACCCTTGAAGCGATACGACCTGAACTCACCGATATCGCTACGGAACGGTTCCTCATCATTGATTCGGAAGACACGCCCGGATACCGGGATTTTCATGCCTTGAAGGCCGGGGCCGCCGATACCGATCCCCAGGGGATCGAAATTACCGATGACGATCTTTACAACATCATGTATAGCAGCGGCACAACCGGACTTCCCAAAGGAATCATTCATACGCATTTTGTGCGCAGCATTTATGCCACCCTTTTCGCCTTGAATTTTCGGATGACGCCTGAGTGCATAACCCTCCACACCGGATCGATGGTTTTCAACGGTCCTTTTGTTATGATGCTGCCGACTTTTTTTGTGGGTGGAACCTACATTCTGCATGAATTATTTGATCCGGAAGCCTTTATCGAAACCGTAAGAAAAGAAAAAGTCACCCATGTGATTACCGTGCCGGCACAGCTGATTGCGATCCTAAACGCACCCAACTTCTCCACCGACGCCCTCCAATCTTTGGAGGCGATCTGTTCGGTCGGCGCCCCGCTTCTTCTGGAACACAAAGAAGAGCTTCTCAAATATTTACCCGGTCGATTTTATGAGCTTTACGGCCTGACCGAGGGTTTTGCCACGGTTCTGGATAAACATGACTTTATGCGCAAACCCGGGTCGGTCGGTGTTCCCTCATCCATGTTCGAAATGCGAATCGTGGATGACAAGGGCAATGATTTGCCCCCGGGAGAAACCGGTGAAATCGTCGGCCGCGCTCCCATGATGATGCCCGCGTATTACAAACGCCCCGACCTGACCCAAGAGGCTATCAAAGAGGGTTGGCTCTATTCCGGCGATTTGGGTTATGTGGATGAGGACGGTTTTTTATATCTGGTTGATCGTAAAAAAGATATGATCATTTCGGGAGGAGTGAATGTCTACCCAAAAGACATAGAAGAAATTGTCGTGCAACATCCCGCGGTGCTCGAGACGGCCGTATTTGGGATCCCCAGTCCCAAATGGGGTGAAACCCCGGTGGCCGCAGTGACCCTCAAGCCGAGGATTGAAGCCACACCCGAGGGATTAAGGGTCTGGGTTAATGAACACGTGGGTGCCAAATTCCAGCGCGTCAGTGATGTGATCATCATGGCGGACTTCCCGCGCAATGTGGCCGGCAAGACCTTAAAGCGCGAAATCCGGGAAAACTATATTCACAGCACCCTTCACAAGTAAAAGGGGTATGGGTATCGGGCGGATGGACCGTGATCATGCCAGCCATGGGCAGAGTCAGAAGGATATCCGCCAAGCTTTCAATGCCTGGATCTCGGATATCCGTGCACGGCAGAAGGCAAGCCGAAACATCATTATCATCCGCTTAAGCCGCCTTGGATGGCCCCAGGAAAAAATCTCAAAGACAGTAGGATTGAGCCAAAATCGTATATCAAAAATTATCGGAAATACAAATTTTGGTAAAATCGATAATTTGCTCTTCCGGTCTTATATTTCACAGTTACTTTGATTCGTATCCGGCCTGATGTTCACGGAGTTCGATTTGGTCTAATCTGTTTTGAAATATTTAATGGCTTCCCCAAATTTATTATTCAATCAAAGCTCATGGACACATAATATTTCATCAGAAACAGATGATTCAGCCAAAGTGATAAGATGTTTGTGATGGGTAAAAAAAACAACCTGCGTTTTTTTGGCCAACTCGCCAAAGGCCGCCAGGGCTGCCGCAGACCTTTCATCATCGAAATGCACCAGCACGTCATCGACGATAAAGGGCATTGGGCCGTTGGCCTTGACATACCTCGCCAAGCCCCCGAGTCTTAGCGCCAGGAATAACTGGTCCCGACTTCCGTCACTCATCTCAGCAAGTGTCAGCATTTTTCCTTTCGGTCGCTTTGCCTTGATTACCGGATCGCCCTTGTCATCAAAATCGGCCCGCAGTCCTGCGAATGATCCTTGTGACATGGTTTTAAAATAGTCGCTGGCGATGGATAAGACAGGACTTTGATTTCTTTGGCGATAGCGCTCCACGGCTTTGGTCAATATGGCCGAGGCCAGCTTGAGTTTGACATAGTATTCTACATCCGCCTGAATTTTTCCCACAAGGCCTTCCGCTTCTTCGGCTAGGGCTACGGCAAGTGATTCGCCACCGATTGACTGTAGCTCTTTGGTCGCCAGGGCGATTTCTTGTACAATGGATTTCTGCTTATGAAGAGCTTCTTGTTTTTCGACCCCCAGACGTTCCAGTTTGGCAACCAGTTCATCCGGGTCGTGAGCCTTGACCTGCTCAACAAATTCCTGCAAATTTTGACCGGAAGCCAACTCGGCCAACCTTTCATTGACCGTGTCCAGTTTATGGGTCAGTTTGATCTTGGCTGCGGCACGCGTTTCAATATCGGGAAGCTGATCGGGACTGTCTGCGCGGGCGTCTATACATAGCAGGCGAAGTGTTTCTTCAAGAGCGGCCAATTTTTCATTTTCTTTGGAAAGGTTCGAACGCTTTTTACGCTTTTCTTCTTCCAGCAACCGGTACGCTTGTCGTCGCTCTTTATCGTTTATAAGCCTTGCATTCAACTCAATGGCCGCCGTTTCGGGCTCGAGATCTATTAAATCAGGGGCCAGTTTTGCCACGGCCTCAGCCACTCGTCGGGCATACGCCTTACGGTTGTGTTGCATGGCATCAATACGCTGCTGCCGCTCTTTAGCTTTTTCCAATTCTGTAAAAACATCGTCAAGGGCCAGCACAAAATCGTTGACGTCTTCCGGCCTGGCATCAGCAGAAAAGCCTAACTTGGAAATAGTTTGAGCCCAATCGTCCGACCAGCGCCGTAGATTTTGCTCAACGTCGCTTTTTCGCTGCCTGCCGGCATTGATATCTTCCTTTAGCGCTGTGATACGAAGTTCGAGATCCAGGCGATTCTTGCGCAGTTGGTCGTTATGCTTAACTATGCGCCTGGCCAATTCAATGATAGCCGTATAACTCGTTTTTTCAGAAAAATTGACAGATAAATGCTCAAGGGCCGCCGCAACATCAGACCTTATCCGCTCTATATCCTCTTGCAGTTGGTCGGCAGCCATTTGGTGCTGTCTTACATCCGACGCTTTGCGCCTCAGTTCTGCTGCCCTGCCGGCCCAGGCGGCCATCTCGCGAGGCGTTAAAGGATCAATGCCGAGGGGCTTCCACAGTTCCTCCCATCTGCCCCAAAGGGCCGCCCGGTCCTTGTCCAACCTCTGTTGACGCATCTTAATTTCTTTAAGGCTCTCTTTTTGATGTTGGATATCCGTCCTGAGTGCTTCGGCGCGTGCTGCTGCATCGGCATCGTCGCGCAGCACATCCGCTGTATTATCCGCTCCGGCAACACTTTTCTCATACGCTCCGGCAAGATCGCTGCTTCCGGGGAAGGCCGCCATAAAATCAGGATCAACATCTCCACCTTCCAGCCATACCGTACGCACGGACTGCCAGCCCCGGTCCCGTAGGTTGCGGTGCGATCTTAAATCATCAAGCGACGGCAATTTGCGAGTCTTTGTCAGTTCTAAAAGGGCTTTTTCTTTCTCTTTTAGCGGTTCTTGAATGCGGATACGCTCCTTTTCCGTATCGGCAAGCTCTTGGTCCGCATCAGCCAGATCGGTTTCAAAGCTGCGCATGGTCTCTTCGGTAGGCAGGGCCAGTCGTTCCAGCTCCGAAATGTCTCCGGTCCACAGACCCAGTGCGGCGAGATCGGCATCAACTTGTTCTTTGGACAGGGCCAGTTGAGCCTTGGCGTCGGCAAGGCGGTCTTCCAGCTTGCCGTATTCCGCAGCCCGTGTAAGGCAGTCGGCCAGCGCAGAAGTGTTCTTGGGTTTTTCCAATTGATCGAGTTCGGCGTGTGCCTTTTCCAGATTAGCTTCGGCTAAACGCAGCGCTTTAATTGCGCTATTTACAGATTCCTCTGCTTTAGCGCCTTTGGCGCCTAATCTTTGTATCTTTCCCTTTTCAGGTTTGGGCAGCCGCAGCGCCTGGACGGAATCCAGCGTCAGGCCGGGGCGTAGAAGGTCCAGGGCCTGTTGGGCGGTTTCGTTGTGCTGGTAAATCCTCGCCCTTTGATCCTTGCTATCCGCGGTAGCCCGGGCATGCACATGGGCTTCGTCTGCCAAGGCTTTGATTAATTTCTCATTGGCGATGACTTTTTCATCGTATGTCAGCTTTTTCAGCTTTCTATCGATATCAGCCAAATCCCGGGTTAAATTGTTTTCAGCCTGACGGGACTCCTTGATGGCCACCTGGATTGCAACCCTGCGCTGTGAAAAAGCATCCGGCAAATCCGGAACAACGCCAAGTTCAGAGAGATCTTTTTCTAATTGTTCCCGGGCGGCGACAAATTTCAAGGCATTGCGATAACGGGATAAAAGGCTGATTTTTAAACCCAGCGCTTCGACATGCTCGACCCCTTCAACTTCGTGTTGTTGAAGATCATCCAGCTGTTTTTTCATTTTCTTCCATTGACGGTGGCCGGCTGAGACCTCTCGCTGCTCTTTGCGCAATTTATTCAGTTGTGAAATGCCGGCATTGATGGCTGCTTTTTGCTTGCGCGGGGTAAACAGCTGGTTGTGCTTGTCCTCTAATTTGACCGTCACCTGCTTTAAGGTGTTCAGCCCGGAGGTGGCTGCAAACAGGGCATGGCCCAGGTCGCCACCGGCAGCCAGCACGCTTTCGACGCCCTGCCTGAGCGAATAATGAGAAATTCCAAAGGCATGCTCGAAATTTTCCCGGCCCATCTTTCCCAAATGCAGATCAAGTTTTGCCTGTTCAAACGGCTCGCCGGTATCATCATTGATCAAGTCATTCTTGCGGCGCTTGTAGCGGTTAAGATTCAACACCTCGCCGTCGAGAAAGTTTAAAGAAGCACCCACAGCCAGTTTGTTGTAATCGTGAAGCCAATCGTCTGCAACGATATGTCCGAAACCGTAAAACAATCCGATCAGAGCCCTCAGGGCTGTGCTTTTGCCTGCTTCGTTGAAGCCGAAAACCACGTGCAAGCCAAAGTCACTGCCTGAAAAGTCGAGGACTTTATCTGTGAACGGACCGTACGCGAACAGCTTGAATGTGTTGACTTTCATCATCAGCCTTCCAAACCTTCTTCGTCTTCCAGCATGGTCAGCAGAATGTCTCCTACATCAGAAAACAGATCAACGATCTCATTTTCTTTTAATTCCACTCCGCTTCCGGACAGTTTGGATTTCAGAGCGGTCAGATCCAGCCCCAGATCCTCGAGGGCCTGCTGATTTTCGGCGATCTCTTTCAAATACCGTAACAGCTCACCCTGGGGCGTATCACTCGCGGCAATACTATTAAAATTGATTGTCGGTCTGGTCTGTAACTGAACCTTCTCAACCCACACCTTGCCCCGTGACACTTCAGATGCAACCGCCCGAACGTTGGCGGCAACGGCTTCAGGATCAAGAGAAAGCCGCCCATGTGCCGGACTGCGGCCTGTCAAAACCGCTCGCACACAGGCCAAACCTTCAAGGTCAGACAGCTTCCGGCTTAATACGTCTCCAAAAGCAACCGCTGCCTGCTCGATGTTTTGGGCGTTGCCGACATCTGCTTTGATCTCTACCCAGCGAAGCACATTTAGGGGTACAAATTCTGTACGAATATCATCTTCTTCAGTTTCTACTAGAACACAGCCTTTGATGCCGGGTTCTCTAATATGCCGTCCCTGGGTGCAGCCGGCATAGACAATGTGCGGTTGTTCCCGAAGCACACCATACTTGTGCACATGGCCGAGCGCCCAGTAATCGTAGCCCTTTGCTGCAAGCTCGTCCAAGGTACATGGAGCATACGGCAGGTGTCCTTCGGTACCGGATATCAAACAGTGCAGAATACCGATGTTGAACATATCGGGCACCGGATCCGGATAAGCAATTGCCAAATTCTCGTATACATCCCGATTGGCATAGCTCTGGCCGTGGATGGCAACGCCCAGATCCTCAAGCTGCCAGGTCTCCGGCTTACGCTCACTGAAAATCTTAACGTTTTGCGGCATAGGTATGGTCTTGGTCATGGTGTTGGCGGCATCATGATTGCCGCGTATTACAGCAACACGGATTCCGGCCTCTCCAAGATTGCGCATCTGATTGGCAAAATACAGACCGGTGTTAAAGTCCTGCCAGTCACCATCGTAGAGGTCGCCGGCCACAAGAACAAAGTGTACTTTTTCTTCCAAAGCAAAATTGACCAGGTTGTCCAATGCCTGCCGAGTGGCCCCCCTGATTTCTTCAGAGGGGGGCGCACCTTCATAGTGCGATAAACCTCGCAAAGGTGAATCCAGATGAATATCAGCAGCATGTAAGAAGGTCAGCATAAAACCTCCAGCAAAAGACAAGGGTTGAAAGGTTAAAAAGCTAAATTGTATTTCCGCAAATTTGACGAAAAAAGTCAGTGCAGGATTTAGGTAATATACATTGTATCCACCCTATCATGACGTTTTAGAAATTCAATTTGTTCATCTATCGTCACAAACCTGGAAAGATCCAATTCCTCAAATTCATTAGGACCGGTATTCGTTTTTCTCATAACATTTTGAACAATTTCATCCAATTGTTCTTTTGAAATTTTGGGAACTCTGGTGATTGAACTTTTCTGTGGAACACCATTTTCGATCTTGAAATTATAGCTTACCATTTCTAATATGCCATTACCCTTTTCCTTTGCCAAAATACGGTATTCAAAATGATAATGACGCCCGGCTAGGGGACGAAAATAATAGAATTTATACAGTCGTTCACCCGGTTTTATTCGTATCAAATATTGGTCATGCTTAGGGTGTGGATTTTTTGGCTTTACGGTTTTACGTCGCTTCTTCATACAAATACCGCATGTGAATTCAGGATATCCGGTGCGCCTTTGGCAGCAATTCTTCCTAACACGTGGCTGATCCTGCCGTTGCAGCTTTAGTTTTGATTCCTATTATGTTTTTGTCCTGAATTCTTTAAGCCGGGTACATTCAACTAATCGGTCCATGGTTTTTAGAGTGAATATTTTTCCTCGGGTTGCCAAAAGCATCTTTTCCATGTCTCCTCTGCGCACGCCAAAACCACGGCCCCCAATGCAAGCTATAACTTCATATTTGAATTGGCCATCCGGTTGTCCCTCCATGCTTAGTTGGCCAAGGTGTTGGATTCGGGTCACTTTATCCCGGGCTGTGCCGTCGTCTTCCGTTAGCTTTGCCTCAATGATGATTTGAGGGTTAAATTCACTCGGAATAATGAAATCGGGTGTTTGATCAAAGCCTTGGATACGTTCAGCGCGTTTGGTTTTACGATAACTGATACCTGCTTTTGACAAAATGTCTTCAATGGCTGATTCAAGACTATCGCCGATCAAATCACTCACTGAATCACGATGACCGGCAAAGGGTCTGCCGAGAAACCTTTCATACAAAAGCATGGCATACGGCACACCAATTTTAGTAAGTGACTGAAGCCCTGATATGCCAGATTTTGTGTCTGCCTTGTCAAGCCGGTGGATACTTTTTGCTTCAACTTCCGGGGCTCCCTCAAGGAGCAAGTCGCAAGCGGTCTGAACGAGCGCCCTCAGGCGCGTCCCGGTTACACCGGAATCATTCAACGGTATTTCGGGAGCCATGCGAACCTTCCGGTCCAAAGAACGAACATATCCCTGTGTAACTTGTGTGCTTGTTTTTTGCGTTGTGAGATATGCCCATTCCGGCGGGGTGAATCCTAACATTGATCGCAATACGATGATGGAAATAGGTTCGGAAAATATGGTGGGAATAATTTTTTCCAACGTAAGTTCCGAAAAACCTGACGATGCTTGTTTGAGTGCTTCGTAACCCTTTTCAAAAACAGGATACTCAATGAATCCTTTTCCCTTCGGCATAGTAAGAAAATCCGATTCCAGGCAGGAAAAAACTGAAGAGACAAAAACATCCGGATTGGCCTTAATTTCATCAAATGTTGCTTCAAAAGGGAATCTCATCGTTTCTGCCATATATGGCCTCACTTTCTCTTATCCCCACAGATTGTTTTACAGGAACATCGTCAATTAGATCATTAAGATACATTTCTACCTTATTTAGACCACCGAATTCGTAGATCCAGTTCTCAATTTTGCTCAAACGTATTTTTGTGTCAATATCTTTGCTCCATCCTGTTCTTAAGGCCCAAATGGCAAGGCGAATAAGATGCCCATAGATTATGCAGCGCAAATCACCCCTTGAAGGTTTCATGTTGCCCTGCTTTAATAATTCAATGTCTTCGTATACAACCGAAGCAAGTCCCCTTGGGGTGTCAGGCACCCATTTTCGAGGTATGGTTCCGGTAGATCGAGAAACAAGCACAGTATCTGTTATGGAGGATCGTGTATTGCTGATATGAATGGAAGCACCCATTTCCGCCGGGCAGGGCAGTGAAGCGGAACATGTGAGACCCGCATCCAGTATTGCCACGGCGATTGGATAATAGGCGCTCAAGTCATTATGATGATAGGTAAATACCAGCGGCTTACCGGGTTTCAGAGCGGAGGCCATATTTCTGAAGACTAATGAAAGGCCATTGGCAAAGTGCGTTAAACCCCTCCCCATATTCTCGTTACCGGTCAATTCTTCCGAGTTGCGCGTGGATGGATGCAGGAAGGCTTTTATGTTTTTGCCCAGCATTTTGCGGAGCCAAACATAGCAGAAATCCATCAGTTCAGCATATTGCACATTGCCAAAATAAGGGGGATCGGTAAATACGGCATCCAAGCTGTTTTCCACAATCTTTTTTTGGGCAGCATCACTACAGGAAATATCGACCTTTCTCGGCAATCGTTCAGATCCATTGCCGGTATCGCCGATCCATTCTTTATGAATGGTCACCCGGTGCTTTCTTCCGGCTTGATGTCTTATTTCAAATGGAGCGTCGCAGTATTCCTTGGCTTTTGAAAATTTTGCTATAATGTTACTCCATCCACCCGAGCCCACATTGTTTCCCTTCCGGCTATTTTGTATTCCCAAGAAATTCGACTCGCATTGGATCAAGCCGACCGGAAACCCGTGAACGGAGAAAATATCGAGAGATTTAAGGGCTATGGCATCATACCGGCAAAGCATATTCTGATATCTGAGAAGGTCGGAAAGGTTAGTTGCTAGGGCGTTTCGCACCCTTACGTCTTTTTCCTTTTCAATAATCCGGCAGCTTAATTCAAGGCCAAGCTTTTGCCGGAAGTTAAACATTTCATGGTAGTGCTTGTATCCCCAGCGGTGCAGGCGGTTGGTTTCATCTCCTTTCGGAATCTTGTCTTCAGGGATAAAACGGGACTTCGTTTTTTTCCAGTGTTGCTCGGTGTCACGGAGTTTCCGAAGATCGTCTTCATCAGGAGCTTTAAAGAATCTCCCCTTGTGTCCGGGTTTGCAAAAAATACAATGATATTCGATTGCAAACATCCGATGCCGAGGAGGGCCAAATTCAGGCCTTGGGTAATGATTTAATTTGTTGCAGTGGGGACACTTGCAGCGATTCCGTTTTGCAGGGCCGGCCCCTAAAAGTTTCGCTCTACAATGAGTACAATCCTCGGGATGTGTTCGGTCAACTGCTTCTGTCAATTTGCCACATTTAACGCACACAAAAACATTTTTGGGATGCCTGCGGTCCCGGGCAACAAGGTAGCCCGGGAAAAGGTCAAATTCTCTTCCGCATCCCGTACACTTTTGGACTTTGACCCACAGGAAATACTTGACATGTGCGTCAACGGAATCACAATTTTCACACCGCGTACGGTATAGCCGGCCGATCTGTTTTTCAAGGGATGCTCTTAATCCCCATGCCGCTTCAGCATAATCAGCAAGATCGAGATGTTCCAGTTCCTGCTTTACGATCCAGTATGCCATTGGATTGATGTCATAGCCGATCACCTCACATCCGACCCGATTGGCCTCTATCAACGGCGTGCCGCCGCCCATAAACGGATCTGCCACCCGTAGTCCATGTAATTCATTGGAATCATAAAAAGCTTCGCGCAACGGTTTTTCAATGAATTCCGACAGCAACAATCCACGAAAAAGCGTCCCCGGCCGCCTCGCAAACCACTTGTGCACTGCAATAATCGGGCGGTAGTTTTGCTGAATCTGCTTTTCCCGAAGCGCCAGATTGGCAATAAACGGTATGTCAAAATCTCGTTCAATCATGAATTAACACTTTTCTATTTTTAGAAAGGAATCTCAAATCATATTGATCTTGAAATGAAAAAGTTTAGTTGGGGAATAAAATACCTGCACTTATTTCAGGCTGATCCTTGTTTGAAAATAATATTTCCGATAGCCGGTCGACCTCATCTTCTTTCACAAGACTATTTCTATTTTGATACTCAATTATTTGAAAGGCTACCTGATAGAGGATGACAAAGGGGTTGTTTGTTGCAAATCCGAAGCGCAGATGATGGTAATAATCTTTCCCATCTTTTCTCTTAAGATGCGTGTGAAGTGCCGGATGATAGATTCTATTTTTGATAACTTCCTTTAAATCATCTTTTGCAATTTCATCAACATGGATATTAGGGCTGGGATCATTCTTAAATTCAAAGAGATAGTTTTTCAGAATAATCAATTTGAAAATTCCCTCTACTGTAAAACAACCGGATAGAAAACCCTTTATTCCTCTTGTTAATGGAATAAAAAAATCCAATCTCACTATCACGCGACGGTTTCAAAGAAAGCAATTCTAATTCTAATTGTTGTCCATTATTTACCGTATCTGAGCACCATGAATTAGCGACATTTTCTGGCTTACGAAAGTCACGCCAATCAGAGTAGGGTTTCCCCCATAAACTGGTAAGAAATCTATGAAAACAGCGCAACCACGTTTGTTTATTTTTTTCAGTTCTTGGATTAAAAGCTTTTGCCTCGACCCAGTTCCATAAATCACGCATCCTGTTCCGACGCCCCCTTTAGTACAAGAAGAACTTTTTCTAATATTTCATTAAATTCTTTCTTATTTTTATCGGGAATGGTTGCCTGGTCTAATAATCTTAAATCCTCTTCAATATCCTCCATAGAAATATCTTTCCATATCTCTTTTTCAAGCTCAAAGACCCTGACAAATTGTCGGAGATGAGGCCAAACATTCAAATAAGAAATGGCTTTATCTTTTTTGGCCCAAAAAATGATTCTTTTTCCAATAAGCTGATCCCTTTTGATTTCACACCACCTCACATTCTCTGCTTCAAGCGATTCATCGTAAAATAAAGATAGGCCGTCATGCTTTTCTAAAAGATAATTAAATTGATTAAAGCTTAAAACGTTTTTGTTAACAACTGCAGAAACAAACCATTTTTCCGCCAGAACAAGCGCTTTGCCGCAGATATAATCCGAAGCGAGCCGGGCAACTTCCAAGTCTTGATAAAGAATTAAATAAAGTGAATTAAATCGTCTGCTTAAAAAAAATGAAGCAAGCTCATTAAATATTTTTTCAAGGGATAGGACGGGCTCTGTCAACTCAGATTTATTCATCTCATCAATAAAGTCTTCAAATTTCATCTCCGCCGGAACTGTCAATCCAAAAGGGCTGGTATCATGTTCCTGTGCCCACAGTTTTAATTTCTCAACTTCAGGGTCTTCAGGAGTTAAGCCCTTAAATGATTCAAACGCAGGGAGCAACAGAGGGTTAATTTTCACAGGTATTTTGCCCATCTCAGGCTCAGCAGTAACCTGAATCCAATTCCAGTATAACGGGGCTTCCTCAGATGGAACGGGAACGAAAAAACCGTCTTTCTTCACTGTTTTCAAAATCTCCAGTGAAAAATCAACACTACCGCTCCTTAGAAAATCATTCCTTACTCTATCGCATGCATACCGGACAGCTTCATCTTTTAGTTTCTTCAATTTTTCATAAGCGTATTCGAACTCAGCCTGTAGTCTTACCGCCTGCCTGGGGTTACCGCCTGAAAGTTTAACCAGAACCTCAAATATTGATTGTCTGTAATTTGAATATATACCTGACCTTCTTGCAAGCAATTCCATTATTTTGGGTTCTTCTGATGATGTCAGGATCGCCATAGTTGAGTCTTGTGTTTGCCATTCGAAATCAAAGTTTACGATATAAAGCAGGTTAAGCTCATAAAGCAATTTCCCCATGGATTTAGAAAGGACTGAAAGGGTTGGGTCCAACAAACGAATATCTGCGCCGGAGGATGGATACTTATCTATCCCCTCGCAAAAGATCAAGGGGGGGCGTCCAAGCGTATCGGCCAATATTCCGAGCATTTCAGCTAATTGAACTTTATAATTATATTCCTGATTTTTAAATAGATTTAGAATACTTTTGCGCATGACGCTGGCCATGGCATCCAATTTTTCAAAGTAAAACACTGCGATTGTTTCATCTAACGATATGCCTGTTGCCTTTGACACCTCATCTCCCCATTTCCGGGTATCAATTTTTAAATTGTCAAGTGTCTTTAAAGTTTGAAAAAAAACATAGCCGAGAAATCCATCGATACTGACATCAAAATCATCCTTATCAAAAGATAGTCGAAGGTCAGGCTCAATGCCCGATTCCAGGAATAGCTGATTGATCAATGTTGTTTTTCCGGAGCCGATCTGACCTGCAAGCATCATCGGCTTGATGTCCGCTATGTCTTTAAGCCATTTCAGGCACCTACCTCTAACTCCCGGAAACAAATCAACAAACAGGTCTTCCATGTCCGCTTCTGAAAGCGGATAGCCCAGATCTATTGTCGTTCCCCTTTTATTGATTGTCATTTTTTATTCCCTGCTTTGCCTTCTCATATTTTCTACAGCCTTTATAATTTCACTTTGAGCATCTTCTTTATTCCATTCATCCCAAAAATCAATAGTGGCGCTTGTCGGTTTATAGGTAGGCTCATGTAATTTAACTCTTGTTGGGAGCAAGACCGCATCACCTACCACTACTCCTTCGCCAACATCCAGCATGGGCAAAATGTCCATCAAAGCCCCCAGACTGTCAGGCATAAGCTTCTTGACAACTGCTTGGTCATTTGAGTTTGTCAACCTGAGTGCTATAAAATTATTGCATTGGGTTAAAATAGTAGTGCTGATTTCTGATGGACGCTGACTGACAATCAGTAAAGCAACACCATATTTGCGCCCTTCTTTTGCAATTCTTTCAAAATTTATCAATGCCCTTTTTTCAAATGGATTAACGTTTTGTTCTCGCGGAAGATACCTATGGGCTTCATCACAAACAAATGCGATAGGGTGCCGTTTTTCAGCATCCATCCAGAATTGAGTTTGATAGATAATCCTGGCAACCAGCCCAACAATTACCGGCAGAATATCTGATGGAACTTCTGAAAAATCTATCACTTTGACCCCTTTTCCCTCGTCCTTAAAGCCCAATAAGTTTCGGGCAATTGTGTGAAGGGCCTCATACGCATGATATTTCTGATGCGCCTGGAAAATAAAGCCATATCTTTTATCCGTAATTCTACTATTTAACCTTACGATAAGTCTGCTGAACTGTCCGAAGAATTTTCCCTGCTTCAAACCTCGCGCTCCCTGTACCATCTCTTCATTTAAATCTTTTATTTCCTGTATAACTTCATCTAAAGAAAATGGGACTGGACTATCTATTGTAAATGATTTTAATATTTCTTTCTTTTCATATTTCTCTAAAAAATGTTTTTTTGAACCTGAAACCGCATCCTGAAATACCATTACCTGGTTATGGGCGCTGAATTCACTACGATCAATAAACATCTCCTGCATTTCTTCAAAGTTTAATAACCAGTATGGTAAAAACAATATATCATCACTTGTGCTTTCAAGGTCATTTGGTCCGGCAACTTTTATGTGTTTTGCGTATTTCAGGGCGGAATACTCCCCATGAAGATCAAAAAGAATGATATTTGCAGACGGCAATTTTGAAGCCTTCTCAAGAATAGAAGCGACTGTCCATGACTTCCCTGAACCGGTGCTGCCGAGCAAAGCCGCGTGTCTTTGAAAAAATTTATTCCCATCCAAATATGTTTCAGCTTTTTCATCCAGCGTATAGTTCCCGATATTTAGGGCATTCTCATGTATGGATACAGACGAAATGACACCCATAAACGCTTCTAACTCCTTTCCTTCAATCGGATAACATGGAGCATCGATATTGGGAACAGACATAACCGAACGGGTGAATACGTCTGTTCTTTCCCCCTCTTTGTCTCTCAATGTGCCAACCAAAATGAGGTGGACTACATTTTCCTCAGCCTCAACCAAGTCACTATCGTTCTCCTCCTCTTCAGTAGGCGTTTCTTCATGAAATCTCCGTATCACCCTTTCCACCATAGCGATCAGCCACTCGCCGGGCCGCCCCTTGAGGGCTGTCAATCTCCCTACCTTCGCTTCAGAAAGTCTGTCCGAGGAGGGGACCCTTATAAATACCTTCGTAGTATCAACCTGAAAAACATTGCCGAGGCTGTCTTGTTCTTTGAAATTAAAAATGCCCATCTTACCCTCCCAATATTTCTCTCATAAATTTGTCAATTCTCCATAGTTCAATATCCGAAATCTCAAACATCTTTTCTTTATTGTGGATAACTGTCGAACTGTTTTTCTTGCTAACTCCCCACAAATTTGGGCAAGCTGCCAATAATTCTTTAGCTTTGTTCGAAAGCCCTCTAGTTATTATGATTCCAGGCGCTGCATCTTCTTTTAACCTTTTGACTAACGTTCCCTCAATAGGGTCATCATTAAAACCGTACCCTATGATTAAAAAGCTTTTTCCGGATCGAATTGAATCATTCGCTTTTTCAATAAACTCTATGAAGGGATCATCAAATGCATTGGAATATTTTTCATAACCAGGAGGAATAATGAGACGCTTATTATCAAAATTATCATTGTCAGCTAAGGATATATCAGAAACTATCTTATTATTAACCTCGTACCAATCAATTGAACCGTGAACTTTAAAGAGCCTAACATGTAGTGCTGTCTTCTGGATCCTCTTTCTTTTTCTATTAATAACTACCCTGTCGATATATTCTCTCTCTCTCTCTCTCTGCTTTTTTAAAATTGCGAGTCTTCCTGTAATAACCAACAAAGCCAGTATTGCATGGTATTTCCAATTTGTCGCAACAGTATTCGACGAGACAGTCATAATTTGGTGTTATAATAGTCAAGATCTCAGACCGAAAATAGTTAATTAACCGTTCAACAGGAATTTCTGTAAGACCATAAAAATAATCGTTTTTCACTTCTTTATCTTTTTTGGAGATATAACGCCCCACGACTTGAACAATTTCATTGTTTAGCACCTGGCTCGGCGAATTATTGCTAAGAGCCGTTTCTAAGCCGATATTGTTTTGCAAATCATTTTGAATCTTTTTCCACTCAGCACTGTTATTGTTGTGCAGTTTCTTCAATAAACGGCCAGCTAATTCTCCCATTCCAGGAATTCCCCCTGCACAGGATGGCCCGGAACCTAAAATAACAACAGGTATTTGTCTGAATATTTCTTGGAAGGTTTTATAAGTTGAATTTTTATCCATTATATTTATGATGTTACTCATACCTCAATGCTTTATGACTGAAAAGATTGATTTATCCTGCTTATACTCAATATTTATTGCATAATTGAAAGCTTCTCTTGGACCGTTTGCTCTGAAAATTTATTCAGAACCTTCGAGGCATAGTTGATTATATTGACTTAATCCCCAATCATTTTTATGCAATCCGCTGAAGCTTGCGTTTAAGCCCGTTGAAATAATTCCATTTTTTCGTTAGGCGCTGGAAACGCCCGGCGACAATTCGTGGGGAAATCTTAAGCTCATCCGCCAGACGGATCACATCTGCTTTTGCCCTCAATGCGGCAATTTCTGGATCTCGATCACGAGGGATTCGGATTTCTGCTGCAAGCTCATTTATTATTTTGATTGACCCGTTCTTTGACGATTCGCCCATTCTTGTAAATTACTAATGGCGTGCCGGTCAGGCGGGCAACTTCCCGCGCCTTTAGCGCCGCTCGCTGCAATGCATCTCCGGCTTTTTCCAGATCTGAATCTTTTGGTTGTTGTTTTTCTTCACTCATTATAGGTCTCCTTTTTCAAGCATGACAGGAACTTCTCGCGAATTGTCATAAAGGGTCCACACGTCAACCAATCCTTTGTATATTTCATTGAAGTTGCGCAAGCCAGCCATAAACCGCCTTCGGATAACCGTTTCCGGTACAGCGTGGCCACCTTGGGTCACGCGCGTAGCCACACGTTCGATTGCAATTTCTACATTTGGCAGTATTAAGAATATCAGCTTGATCCGATAGCCTTGTGCCCTCCATTCGGGGATCATGCGGGCGTAACCCCGTCCGCTTAAGGTTGTTTCAAAAGCAAAACTCACGCCTTTGAAAACATGATCCTTAATCTCTTCAAGCATTAGCCGTCCGGCCCGAATCGCCGTTTTTTCGGGCTGAAAAGGAGCAAGGCCCGCTGCAATGAGATCAGCATTAACGAATACTGGACAGCTTGCTTCGTTCGGCAAGAATTCTAGGGCAAAGGTTGTCTTTCCCGCGCCGTTTGGTCCTGCAATGATTACCACTTTTCTTTCATCACTCATATCATAATATCCCCATTTATCAAACGTGGACAGTGAGCGGACGTTCAATGTTGGTAACAGCACGTCCCTGCCTTTGATACGTTCCACTGTTAATCATCAGCTGCAGAACATTTCGGCGCCATCCCTGCTCCAGGCTTTGTTGCATATATCAAAGGCGGATAGGCAAGTCTTTAACTTTTTGAATCAGCAGCACGTTGCGTGCCCAATTACCATCAATTCAAGATCCTCGCGGAAAACGGAGCCATCAGCTTAAGGTTACGTTCAGAAAATCCTTTTACATCAGGCAGTTTACTCTCCATCATACACCCTTAATAAGAGAGGCGGTTGCAATTTGCAACCACCTCGTCCTTTTCTTTTTGGGTGAGCCTAAACATGAAGTCCTCAGGAAATCGGTCGCTATTTCGTTTGACCTGTTGATTAAGCCGCTTCGTGCAGTTTATCCCGAGAATCGGGGCTTCTCGCAATGACCGGGGAACAGGCTTTTTACGAAGCCATCATACTTATTTCAAAAAACCGGAGTTTCTCAATAGATCCGAATCTTTTACAACGGTTTTTACTTCCCTGCGGAAGGCGCTGAACCTGTTATATTTTTCATTATAGTATTTATGCAGTATTTTGACAGCCTTGTTTTTTTGTCCCATTGCCGCATAGGCCTCGGCAAGAGAAACCAGCACCTGCGCGGCCCTTTCATAAGCTCGCCGGTGTTTGTTGGAAACAATATGTTCGATCCGGCTTTTCCCGATTTTTTCAGCCCATGCAAGATATTCGGTTCTTTTGGTTTTCGTAAATTTTCTTTGCTTTAATCCGCTTATGATCTCTTCGTAAAAAGAGGTGCCCATTTCGTCATCGACTGAAAATCTTTCGGAATAGACTGATCTTTGATTTGCATAGTTTTTTAGAAGGGTTTTGATGGTGCCTGCCTTTTCAGAATAACCGGAAATAATCGATAAAACGGACCCGAAAACAACCCCTGCATTGCTATGGTATGACCAGCCCACACTTTTTTCTTTTTTGGCCATGGCAAATGCTGTATCCAGTTGGCCTGCCATCAAAAGGGTCTTTACATATAGGGCTTTTTGATCGTCATCCATTGACTTGAAGGACTTGAAATAATTTATAACCACACCAAATTCTCTGACCCTTAAATCCTGTTTTATTGCTTCGTCCAGAAGATCAAGCAGGTTTTGATCACTCGTATGGGAAAAAAGTCTTTCCCGTTTTCCGAGCAGCAAATGCTTGGCATCATTTAGTTTTTCAGCCGCATCAATCATGAATTCAGCAACCCGCTCCCTGAATCTACCTTCTTTTAATGCTTTAAGGCCTTCTGTTCCTACCCTAATGATGCCTTTCTGATCATTTTCCATTTTTTGGATGTCAAGCCAGAATAAGTAGCCCTGGGGTTGGTTATTTTTCCATTTTTTCGCCAGCCTTGACACCCCGTTAATCCCTTCAAGGCGGTTAACCATTTCAAGGAGCAGAACCGCAGGCCTGCCTTTTGTTCCTTTCTTAGCCAAAACTTTTTTCCAGGCCGGCAAAAACGATTCCATATCTGCCATCTCAGCGGGCCTGGCATCAACAACATCCTGCATCAGGGGATAGTCTTCATCATATTCATTTTCATCATAAGGAACGGACACGTCGATTTCCATGGCCACTGCAAATTCATCCAGTCTTTTGTCTGCATCTGCGGTTTCATAAACACAGCGGCAGTATCTGGCCCTGGCTTCCCTGATATCGATTTCATGCCCGAGTGAAAAGTATGCACTTTCCTTGATGTAACTGATCAATTTGAACAAGGATTCATACACTTTGCGTGCATCTTCAAGTCTGTCACTCATAAACAGGTTTTCAGCATCATCAAAAAACGATTCCAGTTCGTTTAGCTGATCCTGGCTGACATAATCAGGTTCGTCGTCATAATATCCATCATATTCCCAATCATCAGGATCATCCCAGTAACTGCCGTTTTCGATGGAGTTGATCCTTTCCTCAACGCTTTCCTTAAGCGCTTCAATGCCGTTAAGGGTCTGATCAACCGGATCTGTATCAGGCACCGCTGCCGGTTTTCGACCCGGAAGGCATGATTCGATTTTTTCCAGAAATTGGACCCTGGTCGAGGTTGGGACATCCTTTGCGAGGGTGATTATCACATCTTTAAGCTCTTGATTCGAAAGGGTGTCACAATACCCCGCAATTGTATCCAGGTAAGGTTTCAGAGCTATTTTGGATTTTTTCATATCTACAGTTACCTTTGAATCCGTGAACGGTTACGAAATGATCAAGTAAATGGTGGTCGCATCTTGAAAAATAATGACTTATTTACAATTCAAGATGTGGCACCAGAACTCGGCATGTTGTCCCATGTCCGCCCAAGCAAAAGCCTTCCATTGGCCTTTTTGGCACGTTTCTTACCATCGGCACCCCAACCTCCCCATTGTTTGAAAAAAAAGGCTACTTTTTGTTTTTCACATTGCTCTTTTAGGTTTATTACCCATTCCGGTTTCATTGGGCGTGCTTTGGGACCGGATTCACCACCGACAATCATCCAATCAATATTTGACAAATCAACATTGCCCAGATCTTCAAGCAAAGGTTCGCAAGATAAAAACCGAATAGGTACGTTTGTGTGGCGCAACTTATCAATACGAGGCAGACCGTGCTTCTTATTTTCTACCGTAACCCCAAACCATACATTTTGGGGCGCCTTATTAAACTTGAAAAAATCGACCATCCGATCCGCACGTTTTGTTAACACTTGAAAGGTATGTTGCCGCGCAAGTTTTATCACATCACAGATTTGCCATATAAAATCATCCGGAATCTTTTCGTGAAATAGATCACTCATTGAGTTTACAAAATAAATCGTCGGTTTTTTCTTCCCTAAGGGCTCTTGCAGACGGTGAGGTTGAAGGGTTAGTTTAAAACCATTTTTATATCCGTTAGCTCCCATGGCCTTTAACCGATGTGCCATAATTTCCGCATAGCAATGCCAACATCCGGGTGAAACTTTTGTGCAACCCGTTGTGGGATTCCAAGTGGTCTCCGTCCATTCGATTAAAGATTTGGTGCTCATGGTTTTAGCTTTACTAGATATTCGCCTTGGTCGAAATGCACGGCATGCACAGGGCGTTTCTTGTGTGAATCCAAATTTTGGACTCTTCCTTCGTCAATCAACTCATTAAAAGCCTTTTGAAAATCGCCGATGAACCAGCCGGTCTCTTCCAGCATGTCAGCCAATTCTTCAACACCAAATCGCTTAGATGTATATGATAATTTGTTCAGCCAATATTTCTTTACCTCCGTCAACTCGACTTTATTATTATTCTGTATATCTACGTGTGCGGCAAATAGTTCCTGTTGTCTACTCTTTTGAATGCGCTTTTCCTCCTTTTCTATAAACAAACCGCGAAACTCAATCCTTCTACCCATTTTTCTTAGGCCTTGTTATTTACCTCGGAATGGCGGAGGAGAAAGGCAAGGTATTGTCAGATTGTAT
>CAZHAH010000050.1:0-33740 GCA_964530095.1 uncultured Desulfobacteraceae bacterium
TTATTTATAAACCACTCGGCATAATCCGGGACTCGGCATTATGCCGGAAACACACGGGCAATGATTGCTGCCGCCGAGGCGCAAATGGCTAAAGAAAAATACGGGATGCCGTCGGATTTGCACGGCCCTCAAACCACTTCAGTTGCAATCGACGCGCAAGCCATGATTGAATCCGTATTGGACACGATTTTTCCCGCCATTTCGGGTGCCAATTTGATTGGAGGTGCAGGCTGTTTGGAAGCTGGCATCACCGCAGATCCGGTGCAACTAATTCTGGCGAACGAGATCAATAGAATGGTGTCGAAAGCCACAGACGGCATTAATGTGAATGATGACACAGTCGGCCTGAATATCATCGAGGATATCGGGATTGGCGGCGAATTTTTAACCCTCGATCATACATTGAAATATTTTAAGGATGCGTTTTATCGCTCACCGTTGTTTAACTATAACAACAGAGGTTCCTGGATAGCGGAAGGCGGAAAGACGATGAACGAAAAAGCGCGGGAAAAGGCTTTAGACATTATCAACAAGCACACCCCCGAGCCAATAGACGAAAATGTGATCAATGCGATGAATGACATTGTAGAGCAGGCGGAAAAAGAACTTGTTTAGAACCAAATTAAGTTCACAATAGGGCAAACTATAGGAGGCTCTATGAATGATTTGAATAGGACAGAAGCATTGCAGAAACGTTGTTCTGGCGTGATGTCCGGACCGCACAGCAATTTGCGGGTTCCGATCAACATTAGGCCTAATTTTATCGTCAAGGGTAAGGGAGCTCGGCTGTGGGATGTAGACGGGAAAGAATATATTGACTACATGATCGCGGCCGGACCAGGTATCCTCGGTCACGGGAATACTGAATTCATCGATGCGCTAAAGTCTCAACTTGACACGCTTTATTATTCTGTATCAGGTGCTTCCCAGACGCCAATCGAGGTAAAGGTAGCGGAAAAGATTGTTCAACATGTTCCCTGCGCGGAAAAGGTCAGATTCTGCCTTTCCGGCACCGAGGCGGTTCAGCTCGCTATTCGACTTGCCCGTGCTTACACCGGCCGTCGATACTTCATTCGATTTGAAGGCGCCTATCACGGTTGGATGGATAATGTTTTGGGTGGTGTGGTTAATGAAAATCCGATTGAGCATCCATTCCCTCGTGAAGACCCGGACGACCCGCTAGGAACGGAAGGCCGGGATCCGTCAGCCTTTGAACAGTGCTTTAGAATACCATACAATGATATAGATACATTGGAGAGCGTCCTAGAAAAATGGGGAGACCAGGTGGCTATGATTCTTGTCGAACCGATTCAAGCGGCAGCTTGCATTTCACCACGACCCGGATATTTGGAGCAAATGAAAAAGTTGTGTAATATTCACGGCATCGTTCTTTGTTTTGATGAAATCGTGACAGGTTTTCGCCTGGCTATCGGTGGTGCACAGGAGGCATTGGGGATAACACCCGATTTAGCTGTTTATGGAAAAACCCTGGGCGCCGGTATTCCCGTTGCCGCTGTTGCTGGCGAAACCGGAATTATGGATCAACTGCTCACGAACAAAGTTATCGGGGCCGGGACTTTCAATGGATACCCGTTTGGAATGGCCGCTGCTCTTGTAACATTAAAAATCCTCGAACATGACAATGGAGCTGTTTACCGGCACATTGATAAAATGCAAACTCAAATGATGAAGGGATTGAAAGAGATCCTTCAGCGGCAAAACAGGAAGGCGATCCTTCAGCATGTGAGAGGATTTTGTATCATTCATTTCACAAACAAAGAGACCATATACAGTGTCAGGGATTTAAAGGAAGCGGACAAGAAATTACCACATGATCTGCGAGTCAAACTGGCCGATGAAGGTGTTCTCATTATGTGGGGCGGTCGATGGTATTTTTCCGCAGCACTTACGGAAGCCGATGTAATAGCTACTTTAGAACATACGGAAAAAGCATTGGGCCTCCTATAAGATATTGATAACTTCTTATAGCAATTTAATCAAATAGTAGAAAGGACTCTATGGAGCCGCTGCTGCTTCAATAAGTGGCCAAGGAACACGGATCTATTATCTTAGATACAAGGAGATGAAACTATGAAAAAAATAAAACCTCGTAATGAAGGATGAAAGCAGGACTAATCGAGCCTCTAAGTATAATTACCAACTATGCGATCCGGCGATTAATCTATAAGTAGGTTTTAGTCTCAATCATATCGATTTGAGCTACGCTGGATTAAAAAACTTAAAAAAGGAGGAAAAAATTATGTTAGAACTCAAAGAACTCGAAATTTTATTAAGAAAGGGTAAAATTACTCGTCGTGAATTTTTGGCTAGATCAACTGCTTTGGGGCTAACGGTCGCATTGTCCCCAGCCTTGTTGTCCACACCTGTACATGCTTCAGCACCCAAGAAAGGGGGGCGGTTAAGGATCGCTGTTGATGGCGGTCAGACAACCGATTCATTGGATCCTGCTACTGTTAATAACTTTTTAGAAAATTCTATCACTTTCCAATTGAGAAATTGCCTTATTGAAATAGACCATAAAGGTAATCTCATTCCTGAGCTGGCCGAAAGCTGGGAACCCGCGCCAGATGCTAAGAAATGGATTATCAATCTCCGCAAGGGCGTTGAATTCCACAACGGAAAAACCATGGAGGTTGATGATGTCATATTTTCCTTAAATCATCATAGAGGAGAAAAATCAAAGTCTGGTGCGAAAACTATTGTTAACCAGATTAAGAGTATTAAGTCCGATGGCAAACACGCTTTTATTGTTACACTTGAAAATGGCAACGCTGATTTTCCTTCTCTCCTGAGTCAATATAGCTTACAAATTGTTCCCAAAGATACTTCTAACTTTGATGATGGTATTGGAACCGGAGCTTATACCCTTGTAAATTATAAACCTGGTTTAAGGGCACTAACCAAAAAGAATCCAAATTATTGGAAAGAGGGACGCGCTCATTTCAATGAAATAGAGTCTCTTGGTATTTCGGATGTCGTTGCCAGAACTAATGCTTTGAAATCAGGTCAAATTGATGTAATGAACCAACCTGATTTAAAGACTATTGACTTACTTGCAAAAGAACCAAATATTCAAATAGTTGAAACTCCAAGTACTGGTCATTACTCGATTCCAATGTTGACTGATGCTGCACCTTATGACAACAAAGATGTCAGATTGGGACTCAAATATGCGCTTGACCGTGACCAAATATTGAAGACAGTATTGAGAGGTCATGGTGCATTAGGAAATGATCATCCAATTTCTCCTTCGTATAAATACTATGCATCTGAATTGCCACAAAGGAAATATGATCCAGATAAAGCCAAATACTATCTAAAGAAAGCAGGGTTTGCAGAACATATATTCAAATTGCATGTTGCACCCAATGCAGTATTTCCAGGAGCTCAAGATACAGCAATTCTTTACAGAGAACATGCCTTAAAAGCAGGTATCAATATTAAAGTGGTTAGTGAACCGGATGACGGTTATTGGTCAGAAGTGTATATGAAGAAACCTTGGTTTTTCAGTTTCAGTTTTGGACGTCCGACAGAGGATTGGGTGTTCACCGTATTTTTTGCGGCTGATGCTGCCTGGAACGAATCAAAATGGAAGAACGAACGATTTAATAAGCTCCTGATAGAGGCTCGCTCTGAGCTCGATGAGGCAAAGCGGCGTGAGATTTATGGGGAAATGCAAAAAATTGTTCACGATGACTGCGGGTACATTGTTCCAGTATTTAATAACTATGTTCTTGCTGCTACTACCAAATTAAAATTTGATGGTGTTGCATCAAACTATCCTCTTGACGGTGCTAGGCTCCCTGAGCGCTGGTGGTTTGAATCATAATTCCTCAAAATGGTTTACATTAGTCCGATAGGCCGGGCGCAATGTGTCTGGCCTTTCTTCTTTCTTAATCCTTAACACTGTAGGAATATAGTCATGGGATTTCCAAGTAAGCATCCCACATGCACAACCGTTTATGTGTAGGAGTCAAGCCTGCCGTTGACTTTTAATCACCATGCAGTGCTACTCGTCAATGCGGACTACACTTGATTTTACACGGTCATTGCTGCATACTAATCTTATGGACTGAATCATGCATGAAAATTGATGAGAATCTTTACCATACGCTATCATAGTGGGTTTATGCAAAATCATAGAAGAATGCGTTTTACCCAAATGGTCTATCTGATGAAGATCTTTTTTTCTCAACAGTTTTCAGCCGACGGTCAGGCCGGAGGCCCCCATATGCTGCGTTATTAAGGGTTCGAAGTAGCATATTACATCTTCACCCTTAGATGCCTTGCATATGGAAACCTCCAACTCGTGCAAGATTCAGGCATAAACTTTTAATCTATACGGATACAGAAACCCGAATGATCAATTCTCATTCATGAAAGCCCAGTTTGAAGATTTTGTTTCCCGAATCGGAAATGTCATCCTCGGTAAAAAAACGGAAATCAGACTGGCTCCTACCTGTTTGTTCGCAGGCGGACATCTGCTGATTGAGGACATGCCGGGGTAATCTGCGGGATGTCCATTTGAGAATTTCGGGGACATCCTTGATTAATGTGATTTACTATCAAAAATACACAAATAAAGGGTGTTCAATAATTCAAATTTAGAACAGGACTAATTTTTCCAGATTTGATGTAATCAAAAATGATGTCGTGAGTCAAGACGATGTCATGTTCAACAGTATGGATAGCGACATTGTCGATTCCTTTGTAAAAATTGGTTATTCCCATACGATATCTATTTTCTTTTACGAGGTCGAAAGTTCTTTCAATTCCAGTTCTAAACGGTTTGAGTTTTTATAGATCAAGCTATGAGGAACCGCTGGACCGTATTTTCGATATCCGGCATTGAAGTATGTGTAACGATTATAGCCATACTTATTTTACTCTTTGATATAGGGGAAGTTGAAAACCGACCATGATCATGCTCCTGTCATTCAATACTGCTGTTCAATATTGAAAAAGAGCATGAACCTATTAAAATATAAAGGGAATTTCTAAATCATCGATATTTTCAAAGAGCAATAACTATCAATTTTATGGGAGTAACCTATTTAAAAAGATCCACATTTTTGGGGGTAACTTTTTCCAAATCATTGAAGTTTTTTGGAATCAACCTCCAGAAACGCAATATTTTGGGGGTAACTTCAGTTGAACACCATTTTATATGCTTGTAATTATTGTATATTACAGTATTGAACAGGCCCTATTAATAAATCGCTTAACCTTGTGTTAAAAGAAGCAAGATCTTGATAAGTTTGGAGGGTGACAATTCGAGTATAGCGATTGGATTGCATAAATATCAGAAGGAAGGAGGGCCAATACAGCTTATTTTGGTATAGGATTACTTAAAAAATAAATCATCATTTTTATCATAAACAAAAAAACGAAAAGGAGAAGTTGCCATGTCAGAAGTGTATGAGAAAATGGCACAGGAACTGATTGATGCCAATGTCGAAGCCGTAAACAAATTGGTGGCCGAATCTCTTGAGAATGATATTCCAGCCAAGGAGATTATGGACAGCGGACTTATTCCGGGGATGGATGTGGTCGGCCAACGGATGAAGAGCGGAGAAATGTTTATCCCCGAAGTTCTTCGCTCGGCCAAAGTCATGCAGGGTGCGATGGAGCTTCTTAGGCCCCATTTGTCGGAGGAGGACAGCGCCGGTCTGGGTACCCTGGTGATCGGAACCGTAGAGGGGGACCTGCACGACATCGGTAAAAACCTCGTATCCATGATGCTTCAGGGGGCCGGTTTTAATGTGGTTGACCTCGGCGTCAGCGTGAAACCCGACGCTTTTGTGGAAGCCGTAAAAACCCATAAGCCGGTTCTTTTAGGGATGTCGGCTCTTTTGACCACCACCATGCCCAAAATGGAACAAACCATTTCGGCGCTCAAGGAAGCGGGTATTCGCGATCAGGTCAAAATCATGGCCGGCGGTGCACCTGTAACCCAAAAATTCATCGAAGAAATCGGGGCCGATGCTTACGGCGCCAATGCGGGTTCCGCGACCGAAAAAGCCAAAGAGGCACTGGGAAAATAAAGCCGTAATAGAGGGTGTTCAATAATTCAAATTTAGAACAGGGCTAATTTTTCCAGATTTGATGTAATCAAAAATGATGTCGTGAGTCAAGACGATGTCATGTTCAACAGTATGGATAGCGACATTGTCGATTCCTTTGTAAAAATTGGTTATTCCCATACGATATCTATTTTCTTTTACGAGGCCGAAAGTTCATAACCGATGCCAAGGTTCATGATGTCAACATTCTTGATGAACTGTTTCCAGAACCCGGTTCAATTTATATTATGGATCGCGCGTATCTTGATGTTGAAAGACTATATAACCTGCACCGTGGTTTAGCCTTTTTCATCTTGAGAACCAAAGTTAATACGAAACCGCGCCGGCTTTACTTCGCACCCGTGGATAAGTCTACGGGCATCATTTGTGACCAGACCATACGCCCGGTCATAGCAAAACCAGCAGAAGTATATCCGAAAAAACTTAGATTTGGATTGCTGTCTCCGTATATGTGCTGGTTGCCATCATGAAGAAGCGCTTGAAGCTTGAACAGAGCCTCTACACAATTTTACAGATTTTGAGTATTACTCTTTTTGAAAAAACCCTTATTTCACGGGCGTTCACAGAAAACTATTACAAAAATAAAATTACTACCGGCTATATCCAATTGAATTTATTTGATTCTTAACCGGACACTAGAGTACAAAAATATAAAAATTGACCTAAGTACCACATGCTTCCAAAAAGGATAAATCCTGCTAAAGCCATATTGTTATTCTTTAACCAATAAATCGGAAAGAAGGTTATTAGGATGAATGCCCGGCAGGTTTTCCGGCGCCAGGTTACGGATAGTCCGAACCAAGCCGATCCGGCTCACCCTCAATCCTGTCCTGCCGAAAGGAGCTCGCTCCATAAATTCCATTTTCGTCATTCCCATCATCCCTCATCTCGTATGGGTTTAAGCGTGTTCGGGATTCGATGCTGAAATCGACTCAACCAGATCTGATCAATGCGGTGAGGTGTTTGACGCGGTTGAATACGAATTTTGTGATCGCCTGAATGCTTCAATACGATGGCAACGGGATCATCTGTATCACCTGCCCAGCCATATACACCGGCCTGATGAACATCTAGCCAATTCCCCATTCGGACGCTTCGGGTGCGAGTTCCGATTTGATCGTTTACCTGCAACCAAACGGAATCCGTGTAACCACTGTTTATGTTGGTTTTGCCTCTCAACCAGATGATGTACCGCCCCGAGGGTGCCGAAAAACGCATCTCAACATAAACCTTTGGTTGCGATTCTACGCGTTGATTCGCTCCCGAGACAAACTCGATTGCCTGGCCGATGGAAGCCTTTTCGTCGTTGACCACATGAACACCACTTGACGACCGATCCGTTATCGATTCACTGTTTAAAATGATGTCCGTCCCAGGATCGTACATCAACGGCATTGGAGAGCGGTTTCTACTCGGTCCGGTGATTTGATTGACGACCGCAAAAACGATCAAACCAACAAACAGCACATGCAAAATAATCAACGCCCTCTTTTTCTTAAAGATATCGAAAAAGGGACGAGTCGTCTTCATCCCGAATAAAAAGCGGAGCAATTCAAATTTGCGAACAAATATCGTGTAAAGTGTTATGATGACGATGAAAGAGCTGGTCATAACGATCGCCCATTTAAAAGCCTCGTGAATTTCCCAGGTCATTATGAAATATCCGATACCCAGCAGAACGGTCTGGTGTAAAATAAAGAAAGGAAGCACACCTTCATTGGCATGTCGCAGTATGGGACGATCAAAAGCCAGAAACCGCATGCCTAATCCGAGGATCGCAAATAAACAACTCCAGGCAGCAAAAAAGGAGAGTAGCGTATAAACCCAATCGCTGATCCAGGCCGGGAAAACCACAGGTGACGGGCTAAACATTTGGGCCAGGTATGCGGTTGTTAGCACCACGGCCAGTAAGAGCGAAATCCAGCGTTGATTCTTAATCTGCTGCTGGAGTCGATCACTGGAAACAATCATGTATCCGGAGATCAGAAACCAGAGATAGTACAGAAATCCCCAACCTCCGTTGCCGACGTTTAGAACAGCCCGTGGAATAAGCGCTTTCATAATAAAGAGCGGAATCAAAAAACCGATGTACATCAATCCCGGTATGGCAAGCAACGCCGTGATCCGGTTCAGAATCTCCCGCCCGCCTTCTTTTAACCAGATGAATAAGCGATAGCAGATCAGACTGTAAAAAAACAAAAAGAACAGATACCATAGATGCATCCCGTGAAATGCAAAATTTCCCGGCATGCCAATCCCCATATAAACTCCGTTGAAATATTCAGATAAAAATGAAAAGAAGGATCCTGAGAATTGACCGTGAGATAATCGCTCCAGATACACCTGCAGGGCGCTGTGTGTGACCGACGCGAACAGAACCGGAATCATCAGACGCAGAAACTTATCGACATAGAATCTTCGCCAACCGTCGGATTTCCCAATTGCATAGTACAAGCTCGCGCCGGAGATGATGAAAAAAAGAGGCATCATCCACCGGGTGGCAAAAACGTTCCATATCTCGACCCAGACATAGGTATTGACATTCTTGACATGCCAATCGCCCAGATTAAAGAACCGGGTACTGTGATAAAGAAAAACGACCAAAATGGCCAAAACGCGAAGCCAGTCAAGTTCATACTTTCTATTAGACGTATCTGTAATCATCGGAAACCTCCTAACCTGGTTGTTGCGACAAAGCAGAAACACCCTTTTTGTCAGAAATAGCAACCTGAACGGCTGCCGATTTAACACCGGTCATGTTCAAATTAATCAAATTTGACAACAAAGTCTTATATTCGTGCTTTCTAAATTGACCTAACGCCTTGATGCCTGGTGAGTGTCTGTATGGTGTTGGTAAGCTGAAAAATAATTTGCGCTTCTAAATTCCTTCATGCCATCAAAAAGCATGCCATTCTTTCTTGTAGCAGATTTTTTTTTGCGTATCCTATTAAAAATATTTATTATTCTTATTACGACATCCTCCAAATGGGTATAACGGGACACCTTAAAAATATCATTGTGGCCATTTTTGGTTAGCCATAAATAGCCGATTTGGCCACTTCTTTAAAAAGTTGTTGATATTTGGCCATTTTTAATGGTTAATAAAGCGCTTTATAGCTTGATTAATGCCGTTTCCGTTTGTTTTGTCCGGGTATGTTATGGAAGTAAAAAGTGGTTTTTTGGAAATGCTTGAATTCTTTCAAGACAAACAGGAGGGTGTTCCAGGGGATCCTGACTATAATGCCGCTTTCTGTCACCGTCTGGTTACTGTGGCTTCTGCTGAGGAAGGTTCGATCTGGCGATTGGATCATGAAGGCCAATTACACCTTGTTTGTAGCACGGATATTACACAAGACCAGTGTTTTGAATTTACACTGCGAGAGGGGGAAGGCATCACTGGGGCTGCAGCCTTGTTTCGGACGACTATTGCTGTTTCCGACGCCTGGGTACATCCTCATCACGATCGACGTGTAGATGAACGCCTCGATTTTAGAACCCGATCGATGGTTTCAGCACCGATTCTTTTCGGAGACATTCTTTACGGTGTGCTAAATATTTTGAACCACACTTTAGGCGGTCCTTTCCCACCTGAATGGGAAGAGAGGCTTTCAGCAGTAGGTGTCATGTATGGAGCAGCATTGGCAGGAGCGGGTCGATTAACCCGCTATGACGTAGATCAAAAGATAAAGGCCCAAATAAAGAGAACACCTTCCCAAACTTCTGAGAGCACGACCACTATCGTTGGCATCAGCCCTGCTATCCAAGAAGGGCTTGGTTTATGTTTGAAAGCCGGCAAAACAGATTTACCAATACTGATTCTCGGTGAAACCGGAACCGGAAAGGAGCTAGCCGCCCGCCGAATACATGAGGCCAGTGACAGGACCAGAGGTCCTTTCATGGCTGTAAACTGTGCTGCCGTGACCGAAACACTTCTGGAAAGTGAACTGTTCGGGCACGTGAAGGGTGCCTTTACCGGGGCAACGCATGACCGTAAGGGAAAGTTTGTTGCAGCTTTAGGAGGGACCCTCTTTCTTGATGAAGTCGGGGATTTGATTTTAGCAAGCCAGGCAAAAATCCTTCGCGCCCTGGAGGAAAAAAAAGTAACACCTATCGGCTTTGAAAAAGCGGTAAACTATAATGCCCGGATTATCGCAGCAACAAACCATGACTTGAAAAAAATGGTGGAGCTGGGAAAGTTTCGGGAGGATCTTTACTATCGTCTCTGTGGGATTGAAATTCTTATGCCCCCATTACGCGAGCGGGCAGAAGACATTCATCTCTTGGCCATGCACTTTTTGAATAAAGCCATAGCGGAACAAAGGAAAAAGGATCACCGACAGGAGCCTTTGCGGCTTTCAAGAGAGGCCCGTGAGGTATTACTGTCGTTTGATTGGCCTGGTAACATCCGCCAGCTTGAGCAGGCGGTTTTGGCCGCGGCCGCAATCTGCGAAGGCAATGAAATAAAGCCAAAGGATTTTCCCGGATGGCTTCACCACGCTATGAAACTAGAAATGCAGACGCCAATTACTCATTCCGCAATCAGTTCCGCTCCTGAAGAATCGTCCAAGGCGATCAAAGATGATGTGTTTTTTAATGAAGATCGTGCGGGTTACCTAAAGGTTTTAGATTCGACAAAGTATCCCGGGACCGGTCGTTGGAATGTGAGCGCGGCCGCCCGTGAACTTGGCATTCCAAGAAAAACCTTCACCTATCGAATAAAGAAACTCGGTTTTATTAAGTGATTATAAGACGGCGGATCAAAATCAAAGTGTCCTCCATCGTTATGCCATGAGCGCCTTATGGGCATTGCCGCTTTTTCACCAATGCCACAGAACCTGACACAAATTTATGATCTATTCCTTAACCCCAGAACCCTATAAGCCTGGACCGGCCAGGAGATTCCCTTTAATTTCAATTTGCCGACGGAATCACATTCCACGATATCCCTTACCAGATCATAGGTGGAATGACTGATGGTTATTTCATCCGGTTTGGAACCGTTTTCCAACCTGGCGGCAAGGTTGACCTGGCTTCCAATGACGGTGTAGTCCATTCGGGAATCAGACCCGAAGTTACCCACAATGGCAGAACCGGTGTTGATGCCCATTCGTATTCCCAATGGGAATTCAATCTTATGGTCAATCCATTTTTCCTTTAGGTTCCTCATCCTCTCCCGCATGGTCAGAGCCATCAACACGCAATTTTTTGCGTCCTCCTCGTGGAGGGTCGTCTCGGGCGCTCCGAAAAATATCATAATTCCGTCCCCAATGAATTTATCAATTGTTCCTCCGTACTCAAAGGCGATTTGGCTCATCTCAAAGAGGTACTCGTTGAGCAACTCGCTCAACTCCTCGGCCTCCATCGTGTCGGTTATCTGCGAAAACCCCTGAATATCGGAGAAAAAAATTGTCAATTTCCTTCGCTCTTGTTGGACGGAGACCTCTTTTTCGCCCTTCATGATTTTGTCTACGAGCTGGGGAGCGAGATACCGCCTGAACAACTCGCTTTTGCGGATGGTGGCCACCTGCAGCCGCACCTTGGTTTCCAGCTCCTTGTTAAAATTTAACAGTTTTATTTGGCTGCGGCGCAGGGCCAGCATATTTTTTACGCGGGCGATAAATTCCGTTTTGTCTATGGGTTTGGTTAGAAAATCATTGGCCCCGGATTCCAATGCCCGGTAACGCACCTTCTTTTCATGATCCGCGGTAATCATGACCACCGGGACATCGCCCTTGCCCTCCATTTTCCTGAATTGACGAATAAATTCGATGCCGTCGGGCCTCGGCATCATATAATCAACCACCAGCAGATCCGTTGGGTTTTCCCTGCTCCATTGCAAGGCGTCCGCCGATACGGTAAAGCATACAGGCTGGCAATCCTCCCAGTTTTTTACCAGATGTTTCAGAAAATTTGCATTAACCGGGTCGTCATCAACTATCAAAAGATTCATATTTTAGTAGCTTTCCGGAAAAAGGTTGTCTGGTAAGTCTGTTAACTATTCGCAAAAAATGGCGTCGAATGTAATGTAAAGGAAGGTTCGATCCATTACAATACCCCTAAAATCCCTGAAACAAATTCAGAAAACTTATTTTTACTTATTTCCAATCCCCTCCTATTTAATTTCCCGCTCTCCCCGAGTTGCGTTTTTATCCTTTCGATCCTTTCCGTCTTTTCGACCGTTTTCGTTCGCGAGCCCGGTCTGCTCTCCATAATGCTTTCACTTTTCGACATCCAGAAACCTGTTAGCTCGCTACTCCATCGAGTTAAATCTTCCGTCATTTCGTCAAGAATCGAAAAAAGTGATTTGCTTTCTACCCCTAATAAATCTTGAATGATGAAGAAATCTCCCCAAAGGCGAGATAGCATGCGCTGTTCGATGTATAAAATGATGAAGGATTTCGGGTTTTCCAATTGGATACCATATTTTTCTTTGAAATCATCATCTTCATAGAAAAACACGTAATCAACGAGAAAGTTCACTGCAAAATTAACCTGTGGATCGGTTGAGTCTGTTGGAAGCGATTCATCGTTTTTAAAAAAATCTGCTACCGCTTCTTCAAAAGCGTCCACCGCCCCGTCAATTATTTCTTTTCTATTTTCATCTGTATAACATTCAGGGAAGATAGGGTCTTTGCAGCTAATGCATTTCCAAATGAACATTAATAATAAAGCCGATTCGTATAATCTCTCAGATTTTTTTCTTAGCAATTCACTCATAAATTGTTCATCTAATAATTTACTCATAATTTCAAACCTCCTTTATCGCCAGGAAAGGGTTCAAAAAAACCGCCTTGCTGGGGGGATTGCCGAAACGAAGAGCAGATCCCGTCGTCGGGGCTACGGGAAATTTCAAAAGACCTTAAAACAGCGGAAATGAAAAAGCAATATTTATCTAAACATTACAGACGATTAAACGAAATCTAAGAATATCAAACATGACCATAATCAAATTCCTAAGCTATGTGCCGCAAGTTCAATCATGGCCGGGGCACCCGTTACTAAGGAATACCAAGATCTGAGTCTTTGATTGAGTCCGATGAAATCTTCTGCTATATCCCGCCCCAACGATTGATGTACCGGCAATAACTAAAAGCGGTTGACAAACGATGCTGATATTTCTGACGGTCTCTTTTTTTATTTACAGTGCCATTCATACCTTCTGTTATTTTCGGCTGCGGGTGCTTCTGCCTGACCTGCCCTTGGTGCGGTTAATGATCATTTTTTTTATGGCCTGCATGATCATTTCTCCGGTGGTGGCACGTTTCCTTGAACATAACGAATATGACGGCATCGCTCGGATCACGGCCATGGTCGGATTCACCTGGATGGGTTTGATATTATTCCTTTTCTGGGGCACCCTGGCTTTGACCATTGCAGATCTCTTGTTCCGCTTCGTCAATCCGGTTCTGCCGTTTCGTCTACCCCCCCTAACCGGTCGTCTCCCCAGTGCGATTCTTCTCGGCCTGGTGATCTCTTTCACACTATACAGCACCTGGGAGTCATGGCAGGTTAAAATAGAGCGCATCAAAATTACAACTCCCAAGCTTCCCGGAAACGTAAATCGGCTCCGGATCGTTCAAATATCCGACATTCATTTAGGTCTTTTGGCAAGACAAGGCCGTTTGAATTCCATCCTGCAAAAAGTGACACGGGCAAACCCGGACATCCTGGTCAGCACCGGTGACCTGCTGGACGGAAATGTTAGACACCTTCCCGAACTTGCTGAGCTTTTGCATCGTGTTCCGACACCGTTTGGCAAATACGCCGTGACCGGCAATCATGAATTTTACAGCGGAATCAATAATGCGATCGCCTTCCACCACGAAGCCGGTTTTAAGCTACTGAGCGGCGAAATCAATACAATTCCCGGATTAATCAACATTGTCGGCGTAGATGATAGCCCTGCCGTCGGCTCCAAGCCCGTCGATTTACTCCTCAGTTCGGCTCCCAAGCGGTTATTTACGCTCTTTTTGAAGCATCGGCCGGATATAGAGAAAAAAACCCTGGGCCTCTTCGATCTTCAGTTGTCGGGCCATACGCATGGCGGTCAGATCTTTCTTTATAATTTTCTGGTTTCTCGTTCCTATCCCTACTTACAAGGGTTATTTGAGCTGTCCCGAGGCTCTCTTCTTTATGTGAACCGGGGAAGCGGAACCTGGGGACCTCAAATGCGCCTCTTCACGCCGCCCGAAATCACGTTGATTGAACTGGTCCCAAAACCGGTGGCACAGTAATCATTTCGCCTATGCGTTCGACGAAGTTATTTAATTTCGGCTTGAGAAATTTGACAGAAAAACTTAAGGTGGACCCGTCGTTATTTTTTGAACCCGGAGGAGGCGCGTTGAACCAAACTAAACCCAAGATAATTTTTATCATCGGTGGCTGCCGGAGCGGAAAAAGTCGCTATGCGCTCGAGCTGGGCCAGCAGTTGTCAAAACAAGGCCGCATTTTTATCGCCACGTGCAGACCCCGGGATGAAGAAATGCAACAGCGGGTGGCCAAGCATCAAAGTGAACGAGATCCATCGTGGAAAACGATGGAAATCCCCGTTCAAATTGACAAGGCCATTGATGACGGCAGCCAGAAAAGTACGATTCTTCTGATTGACTGTTTAACGTTATGGATCAGCAATCTGCTACTTGGCAACCAGAAATTAAAAGCGATTGTTCCCCACATCGACCGCCTGGCCCATTCACTCCGAAATGCCCGCGGGCCGGTGATACTTGTTTCAAACGAAGTGGGCACCGGGATTGTTCCGGAGCACGAGCTTTCGCGTCTGTTTCGGGATGCCGTCGGATTTACCAATCAACAAATTGCCGCATGTGCCGATGAGGTGATTTGGATGGTAGCAGGGATTCCGGTCTCAATTAAACGACCACCGAAATCGTAATGGCTATTCTATGCAAGGATTGATTTCCGCCATACAGTTTATCACCATCCTGCGGATCGGGAAGGTCGAGCATTTTGAGCCTCAAGGCATGATTCCCTTTTTCCCTATCGTGGGATTGATTTTGGGCATCGTTGTCTCCGGTTTTGATTGGATCGCCATGCAGCTCTTTTCCCGGCCGGTAGCCTCTTTTTTGGACGTTGTTGTTTTAATCGTCTTAACAGGCGCCCTGCACATCGATGGGCTGGGGGACATGGCCGACGGCCTTTTCGGGCATCATTCCCGAGAAAAGGCGTTGTCCATCATGAAGGACAGCCGGATCGGCGCCATGGGGCTGGTAGCGATTGTCTGCGTGATTGCCGTCAAGTGGTGCGGGATCTCCGGCCTTGAGCCACAGCGACATCTTATACTCATCATTGTCCCGGCCCTCTCCCGGGGAAGCATGCTGTTTGGAATACACCTGTTGCCGTATGGAAGACGGGAGGGCGGCACCGGCCATCCCTTTTTTAGGCATGAATTAAACCCAGCCGCTTTTGCAGGGTTGGCGCTTCCGCTGGTTTTATCTCTGTTTTTAGGATTCAGGGGGCTTTGGCTCGGCCTCGCTTTTGTGCTGCTCACCGGTGTTGTCCTGTACTACTACAAAAAACGTCTGGGCTGCATTACCGGCGATATGTTAGGCGCCATGTCAGAAGGCCTGGAGTCGGTCCTTTTCTTATTCGCTTCGGCCTCATTATTTTAGCCACCGAAGTCCAGCGTTCACCGTTTCTTGAATATTATTGATACGGATGCTATAAAATCATTCTGCCTATTTATTTAGAAAGGGAAATCCAAATGAAATTTCGTGTGATTGGCATGGGCATTCTGCTTTTAGCAACACCATTTTTCGTTGCCATATCGCAGACGGAGGCCGAATCTCCGGGACAGGAGCGCGCGATGAAGCAGCGTGCCGCCAAAGTGACCCAGATGAAAAATAAATATGTGACGCGCGTGCTTGAATTTAACAATATACCCTATCAACTGACATCCGATGACATCGTCGTTCGGCTTAAAATCCAGGGGAAATGGGTTGAAGTGAGCCGGATCGAAATTGTTCCTGTAGCAACTGAAGACGGGAATGATCTTCGGGTTACAGGGCACGAACTCTTTTTCTATACCAAGGATCAAATTCTCCATCTGGTCTCTTCTTTGATCATTCGCTAAACCTACGAGACCTTTGAAAAACGTATGATTTTGTTCAAGTTCAAGGAAGAAGAAAATATTGCGCAGTCGCTTCACTTCGTGCAACCGCAGGAATACATGGAGTATTTTGAGGATTAAAATTTGAGTCTGACACAGGCACTTTAGTGAAGCGCCAGCGCAAATTGGGCAAAAGGAGGCGTTTTGCAAAGCTCTCTCCACTCTTTATCACGGAAAGGATGATAACAAATGGCCCAAGACCCTGAAATCGGCAACAAAGTGACTGCCACCATCTCGGGCGTCAAGGGAGACTGCAGCGCCGGTCATCAGGTGGGTTTATCCGTAATTCGAGAGTGAAAGTTGTTGAGAATGTTCTATCGGGTATTAGCCGACCTTGTTGTCTTTTTTCACTTTCTTTTTATTTTTTTCGTTTTGGTGGGAGGAACCGGCGGTCTTTGGACCAAACGTTTTTATTGGGTGCACTTGCCGGCATTGATCTGGGGCGCTCTGATTGAATTTTGGGGATGGATCTGCCCTCTCACCCATCTTGAAAATTTATTACTTGCAAAAAGCGGCCTCTATCCATACCATTCGGGATTCATCGAACACTATATCGTCCCGGTCGTATATCCGAGTTTCCTGACCAGAAAAATTCAATTCCTGTTTGGAATGGGCGTTTTGACGGTTAACGCATTGATTTATTGGAAAGTTTTTAAGTATCATCAAAAAAGAAAAAAATAACACATACGCAATTGGATTATCACTTCCGGCAAATCCAATTTCAATCGGGTGTCACCATGTACCGTGAAAATTACATCAATTCGCTTCGGACTGAACTTTTGGAAATGGTCGCTGAAATTCTAACTCCGGTGGCAGTCCGCTATGGCTACAGTGATGTTCCTTTGGAGACCAACATCAAATGGCGTCCTCTGGTTCTTGTCCTGGGCAACTATTCTTCAGGCAAATCAACTCTGATTAATGACTTTTTAGGCGCTTCCGTTCAAACCACCGGCCAGGCCCCCACCGATGATTCCTTTACGGTCATCACCTTCGATGACGCCGTCACGGATAACGGGCTTGTCGAAATTACCGATCAGCGCGACGGCAAATTCCTCCTCAACGATCCTGAATATCCGTTTGATATCTTAAAGAAACATGGTCAACGGTTTGCTTCGCATTTTCAACTTAAAAAGGTCAACTCCCCGTTTCTAAGAAGCCTCGCCATCATCGATACCCCTGGAATGCTCGATAGTATCACTGAGCGGGATCGTGGGTATGACTATCAAGAGGTCATTGGCGACTTTGCCCAACTCGCCGATCTGGTCCTTGTCATCTTTGACCCCCACAAAGCCGGTACGGTACGTGAAGCCCATACAAGCCTTAGAGAAACATTGCCGGCGCGTACGTTTGAAGACCGAGTCCTTTTTGTCTTAAACCGTATCGATGAATGCGCCTCTTTGATTGATCTTTTGCGTGTCTACGGGACCCTTTGCTGGAACCTTTCCCAAATAACCGGTCGCAAGGATATCCCGGCGATTCATTTGACCTACTCATCCCATGCCGTCGCCAAATCGATCGAAACAAGCGACGAGAATCTGGGTTATCTCAAACAACTCGAAAACCAGCGCGAAGAGTTGAAAAACGCAATTCTGCAGGCACCCAAACATCGCCTCGACCATCTGGCGACGTTTATTGAGACCCATGGTGAGCGATTGTCCCATTTCCTGGAAGCGCTCATGGCATATCGCAAGAAATCCAATCGCTTCCGCTTGAAATACTCGATTGCCGGATTTCTGTTTAGTCTCCTATGCGGCAGCGGCGGTCTTGCCTTTTCGATATCGACTCAACTTCTTCCTCAAGGCGACCTTTTCTTAAATTTGAGTGTCGGTGGGGGAATGGCACTTATTCTTTTCTTGATCTGGACAACCCTGTTGATGAAATACTTTTCATCCCGATTTCACCGCAAACGCCTGCAGGATATTGATACGCTTACGCAATTAGAAAATCAAACCCGCAAAGATAGCTGGGAGTCGATCCGGGATCTGGTTGAGACTTATCTTAAAAAGACCAGGGGAAACTTTCCCCAACGCGAAGCTAAAAAAGAGTACGATGCCGTTTATACAGTCTATCAAAAAGGCTCTAAAGAGATACGCGAAGCACTGAATGAACTGGCGACTATCGCCCCGGATGACCCCTTCCAAAAACCCGATTCGCTTTGACGTTTGGGGTTCAGGATCTTACTACCCACCGTTATAAAACTATTGCCAAAATATTCCTTTCTGTTATTTAGGGACCAATCTTTAGTTTAACTTAAATTTTCGTAAAACTCCCATAAAAGGAGGTCATTGGTTGTATGGAATATTCTTGTAGCCCTGATGGGCAAAAATTCAAACTCCCCCAAGAAACTGAATATCAGGCTGAATTTGATCGGCTTCAAGAACTTGTTCAGGCCAAACGTGATCAAGGATACGAAATCGTCGTTGTCATGGGGATTGGCTTTGTCGGAGCGGTTATGGCGGCCGTAGTGGCTGACTCGGTGGATAAACAAACGGGCAAGCCCGGAAAATTCGTCATCGGCATGCAGAGGCCGAGTACCAGGAGCTACTGGAAAATCCCGCTATTTAATCAGGGGATTTCACCGGTCCAGGCCGAGGATCCGGAAGTGGCACCCATGATCAAAAGGTGCGTGAATGAGAAACACACCCTAATCGCCACTTTTACCTATGACGCCCTTCAGCTGGCCGATGTTTTGGTGGTGGATGTACAATGCGACTATATTAAGGAGGACTTGGGAAATCTTGTCTCCGGTTACGCCGACATCAGTGCTCTGGAGGAAAGTTTTAAAAAAATCGGGCAAAAAATACCACCCGGCTGCCTTGTGTTGATTGAAACCACTGTCCCGCCCGGCACCACGGAATATATTGCCCATCCGATTATTAAGAAATTCTTTACCAAGCGGGGAATTGAAAGCGATCCATTGTTGGCCCATAGCTTCGAGAGGGTAATGCCGGGTAAGAATTATGTTCAGTCGGTCAGGGATTTTTGGCGTGTATGCAGTGGTGTGAATGAAGAGAGCCGTCAAAAAGTGTCTCGCTTTCTTACCGATATCATCAATGTCGAAGCCTACCCTTTAACCGTGCTGGATCGACCGATTGAAAGTGAAACATGTAAAATTATTGAAAACAGTTATAGAGCGACCCTATTGGCTTTTATGGATGAATGGAGCCGTTTTGCAGAAACCAATGGCGTCGATCTGATCAAAGTCATCCAGGCCATAAAAGTTCGTCCGACCCACGACAACATCCTTTTCCCCGGCCCGGGAATCGGCGGATATTGTCTGCCCAAAGACGGCGGCCTGGGGCTTTGGGCTTACAGGCATTTAATGGGTTTTGAGAATGAAATTTTCAAAATCACTCCTCAAGCCATCGATATCAATGATACTCGGGCATTGCATGCAACTCAGCTTGTGCGCGATGCGTTACGCAATATGGGTCGGCTCGTGGCCTCTTCTCGGATATGCCTTTTAGGTGCCTCATACCGTGAGGATGTGGGCGATACGCGTTATAGCGGATCGGAAATTATCGTGAGAAAACTAACCGAAATGGGGGCCGAAGTTAAAGCCCATGATCCCTATGTGCAACACTGGTGGGAGTTGGAAAATCAAAGTGTTTACCCTGCCGTGGGCGCCGGTTTAGCTCGGTTTTTCCGAAATCAAGACCAGCTTGATGAATTCCGCATGTCTGACGACTTGGCGCAAGCCATAATGGGTTCTGAAGCCCTTATCTTTGCCGTTCGACACAAGGAATATTTGGAACTGGCTCCCGAAGAGGTCGTTAAAATGGCGGGTGCACCTATGGCGATTATCGATTGTTTTGGCATTTTGGACGATATCAAAATCGAACGCTATTTCGAGTTGGGCTGTGAAGTAAAAGGCCTCGGCCGCGGGCATATTAATCGGATCAAGGACAGCGTACGTAAACGTAAGATGATCCGGCAGAAATGACGGAAAGGCTCACAATGAAAGTTCTCATTACGGGGGGAGCCGGCTTCATCGGCTCGCATCTAGCCGAAGCGTGTCTCAAAAAAGGCCATGATGTTTATCTGATCGACGATCTTTCCACCGGTACACTTGATAATATCAAACATCTTCAAGAAGACTCGCGATTAAATGACCGGCTATTCGTGAACATCGATACGATTTTGAATCATGAGATAATGCTCGAGCTGACCGGCATCTGTGACCTGGTGTTCCATTTGGCCGCTGCTGTCGGAGTAAGGTATATTCTTGAAAATCCACTGGTCTCAATCAAGACCAACATTCAGGGAACTGAGAAAATCCTTGAGTTGTGCACCAAGTTTAAAAAGAAGGTATTAATTGCCTCCACCTCAGAGGTTTACGGCAAGCATCTCCATGCACCGCTTGTAGAAACCGATAACATTATTTACGGACCATCAAGCAAATTTCGATGGAGCTATGCCGCTTCCAAACTGATGGACGAATTTTCAGCCCTGGCTTACTATCGAACGATGGGATTAAAGGTCGTCATCGCCCGCCTTTTTAACACCGTCGGCCCAAGACAGACCGGGGCCTATGGGATGGTTATTCCTAGATTCATCTCCCAGGCCCTTAAGGACAAACCGTTAACGGTATATAGCGACGGGAATCAAACCCGAACTTTTTCATATGTAAAAGACGTTGTTGAGGCGCTCATGGCGCTGGTCCAGACCGAAGCGGCTGTCGGCGAAGTCTTTAATATCGGGGGAACTGAAGAAATCTCTATTCGCCTTCTGGCCGAAAAAATAATTAAAACAAGTGCATCCAAATCAACCATCCAGCTGATTCCCTATGAAGAAGCCTTTGAAAAGGATTTTGAGGATATGCAGCGGAGGGTACCCGGTATTGACAAGATAAGGGAAGTTGTCGGTTTTCAACCCCGAACCGACCTCGACACCATACTGACCCGTGTTATCGAATATATGCGGCGGGATCAGGACCTGGGGAAATAACACGCGGGTAATTGACAAACTGAAGAGCCAGTTTCAAAACATCCCATTTTGGCCAATCTCTGTGTCAGACTCAAATTTCAAGCCTCAAAATACTCAGTGTATTCCTGCGGTTGAAATTTTCGCCTTCCTTGACCTTGAACAAACTGAAACGTTTTGAAATTGGCTCTGAACTGAATCTAAAACAAGAAACCTATACTTTATATTTTCCGAAATCCTCCGGTGATAAATTTTCAAGATATTCGGCCCATTTTTTCCCTTTTTCGCTTTGATCCAGAATTTCGGACTCCTCTTCAAATATCTTCGATTTATCAATCACCGCATCATCCACATAAATTGGGGCCTCAAATCTAATCGCCATTGCTATCGCATCGCTGGGACGTGCATCCATACTAAAAGAGCTTTCTTCTGAACGAAAGTGTATTTTTGCATAAAAAGTATTGTCCTTCAGATCACAAACCTCCACCTTGGAAATTCGGATGTTCAGGAGTTCGCTAAAATTTTTAAAAAGGTCATGCGTCATGGGTCGGTCAAATTTGATTTTTTGAATCGCCGAAGCGATTGAAGTGGCTTCGAGCAATCCGATCCATATGGGTATCGCCCGATTATCATCCTCCGCTCTCAGGATAATAATGGGCGTATTTGATGATGGATCCATTGTAAGGCCTGCAATGGTCACCTTACGCTGCATGATTTTTTCCTCCCCTCACATCGGAAAGCCCTGGCGCAATCTCATTCGCCGTTCCCCATAGTGAATGCGAAAAGGCCGCCTCGATGCTGACATTTATGATTCTTCCGATCGGGTCCGTCTCATTTAGGTACCGATTAAAGGCTTCTTTGGCAATTTGAAAATTGACCACCTTATTGGTTGATGTCCGGCCGGTCCACTGGGCATCCAAAAATTCTGTCGCTTCTGATCGGGCATTTTCTTTTTTGCTTAAGCCCTCAACCAGAATCAAGGCATTAGACCCTATTAGGGCCGTATTTTTCTGTTTTGTGAATTGCTCCTGCAAAATTAACAGTTTTTGCAGTCTTTCCGTTTTTTCCTGATCGGATATTTTCTTCCCAAAACGGGTTGCGGGGGCATTGGGCCGATCCGAATATATAAACGCAAATATGCTATCGTATTGCACCGTTTCTAGTAAATCAAGCGTTTCTTTGAAATCACTTTTGGTCTCACCCGGAAACCCCACAATAATATCGGACGTGATCGCAATATGGGGGCAAATGGCGCGCAGCATGTCTATCTTGGCGATGTACTCCTGCCGATTATATTTGCGGTTCATTCGCTTCAAAACCCGGTCCGAACCCGATTGGACCGGCAAATGTATATGATTGCATAACTTAGAGAAATTCTTGAAGGCATGGATGAGCGATTCGGAAAGATCCTTGGGATGAGAGGTGGTAAATCTTATTCGCTCCAATCCGTCGAGTTGGTCGAGCATGGCCAAAAGTTCGGGAAAAGTACAAAGACGCTCTTTTTTCCCGTAGCTGTTTACATTTTGTCCTAATAACGTCACCTCTCTGACTCCCGATTCAACCAATGCATCAACCTCTTTGAGGATATCTGCCGGCTTACGGCTTATTTCCCGGCCTCGCACCGTCGGGACGACACAATAAGTACAATAATTATCACAACCGCGCATAATGGTGACAAATGCCGTGGTCTGGTGAGCATTTTCCATATTTGTGACCAAGGCTGATTCATCAATGGTTTCGGTCAGTTCGACATCCACGATCCGGTATCGCTTTGATGTGACTTTATCCAACATCCCGGGCAACCGGTTAATCGCACGTGTACCGAACACCAGATCGACAAAGGGGACACGCTCCAATATTTTTTCGCCTTCTTGTTGGGCCACACACCCACCCACAGCGATGATAAGCGCGGGCTTTTTTCTTTTGAGGTTTATGAGCCGGCCCAAAAAACTGAACGCTTTTTGCTCCGCTTTATCCCTGACCGAACAGGTATTTACAATTATCAAATCTGCCTTCTCGATCGAATTAGTCGTTTGATAGCCGAAGGCTTTCAATTTTGTTTCTATCTGCCGGGAATCATAAACGTTCATCTGACACCCGATTGTGTTGATATAAAGATACTTCGTTTTTGCTTCGTTTTCTGCCATAATATTACTCATCTCCAGCCAGACTCTGGTTCAGAAGGACTCCTTTGCTGCAATGTTGAACGGCTCAATCATTAATTCTGCTTTCAAATCCGCCAGCACAAGATCCACATCGCATTCGCATCCCGGCGCAATGCTGAGACATATCGTTCCCATTACCGGATCGAGTGTTCTTATCGTTGCGATTCCGTCATAGGCCTCAATAATGAATTTGAGATAGGCAATTGCGCTTCGATCGATACGGTAATATCTCTTAATTGTTTCCACACCGCTGCAGTATAGTTAAAATCCAAATCCGGATAAACCGAAAATAACAAATTTCAAGCCTCAAATCCCTATGACAAACATTTAAAGCTCCGGTTTTTTGTTTGGAATTTTGGATTTCGGTCATTGGAATTTTTTTGTTATTTGTTTTTTGATTATTGGGATTTATCGTTATTTATTGTGGCATCCAAGCCTGACCCCGACAATTATTCAACACCCAAAATCGTTTTACAATATCAAAATTGGAATTGTTATAGTCTAATTTATAAGATATGACATCCCTATGCTAAAGCAATGGCACGTCCTTGAACCCGATTCTGATTCGATTGGGCTGCTATCAGAAGCCTTACATTTTCAAAACGTAACGGCGGCTGTTCTCGTCAACCGCAACATACGAACTCCCGATGATGCCCGCGGATTTATCAAAGCCTCTCTGAGTGATTTACGCCCCCCATTTTCGATCAAGGATATGGAAGCGGCGGTCCGCCGAATTTATACCGCCTTAACCGATGGTGAAAAGATTCTAATTTTCAGCGACTATGATGTTGACGGAATCACTTCCACCGTTTTGTTGCTTGAGTTTTTGCGACAGATCGGGGCCGATGTATCCTACTATATTCCTAACCGCATGAATGAAGGCTATGGTCTTCAGCCTTCACACATAACCGGATATGTCTTGCCAAACCAGATCGATCTGATCATCACCGCTGACTGCGGAATGGGCAGTCACGCTGCTATTGAAGCGGCTCGAGAGCAAGGGATTGATGTGATCGTGACCGATCACCATAAACCTTCGAACCGGATGCCACCGGCGGTGGCTGTCATTAATCCCAATCGCAGCGACTGCAAGGCCGGTTTCGAGGAACTCGCCGGCGTTGGGGTTGCCTATGCACTTTTGATATGCCTGCGAAGATATCTGCGCCAAAAAGGGTTTTGGCAAACCCGGCCTGAGCCGAATTTAATTCATTTTTGTGATTTGGTAGCCCTCGGAACTATTGCCGACATGGTGCCCTTAAGGCACGAGAACCGTATTTTTGTCAAGGCCGGCATGGATAAGATCAATTCAAATCCTCGAATCGGCATTGCGGCCCTCCGCGCGTCAAGCGGAACTCACAAGGATTCGTTATCGGCTGAAGATGTTGCTTTCCAAATCGCCCCGCGCCTGAATGCCCCCGGCAGAATGGACCATGCTGCGGCAGCGGTTGATCTCCTTCTTTCAAATAATCTGACCGAGGCTGCCCGGTTTTGCAAAACAATCAATCAAATGAACAACGTTCGTCGGGAGACAGAACAGAAAATTCTGGAAGATATCTCGGATTATTTAAGCCAAAATCGTTTTTTATTAAAACGCAGCAGCATCGTATTGTCGCAAAAAGACTGGCACGAAGGTGTTTTGGGAATTGTCGCCTCGCGCCTTGCCAAGCGGTATTTCCGTCCTGTTGGGCTGATTTCCATAAAAGACGGTGTGGGAAAAGGTTCTGCCCGAAGTATCCCCGGCCTTGAGCTTCATAATGCGCTCTCGGCCGTTTCCGACCATCTTGAAAAATTTGGCGGGCACACCATGGCGGCCGGATTTACAATAAATCCAGACAAAATCGAATCATTTAAGACAAAATTCGAGCAGACTGTCAAAGAAATGACCCGGGCAGAGGATTTCACGCCGAAACTAATAATAGACTGCGAGCTCAATTTTGACCAAATTTCCGCCATTTTGGTAAACGAAATTGAATCCTTAGAGCCATTTGGCACCGGTAACCGGGAGCCTTTATTTACGGCAAACGACATCACGGTCGTGTCCGAAAAAATCGTTGGACAAAACCACCGCAGGATGCAACTGGCGCAATCGCCATCCGGCAAACGCTTTAACGCTATTCAATTCAATGTCGACCCAACCCAACCGTTGCCCGGCTTTTTCGACCGCATCGCCTACCGCATTCGCTGGAATCGATGGAATGGCCGAGAAATCATCCAAATCATTATCGAAGATAGCCAGTAAGTCGCCTTCAAATATATATTTAGTTTTTTATTGCAATATGGATAAGTTACAGCTATGATGAGCCTATGCTCATAGCCTAAAGGAAGCGAGGTGAAATTCGATGCCCAAGGTCTTTCGGACAAAAACACGCGAGTCATCAATTCTTTCTAAAATTGAGTCTTCCAGAGAACATGCCCGCAGGCATGCGATTGCCGCTGTAAGAGATCATATTGATTCTCTTTCTAACTCAATCGCCATGAAACTGGTTGAAAGCAATCTGGTCGAAACCACAAATAAAAATTCCCTTGAAGAACAGATCAAAGGTTGCCTCGGGAAACTGAGCCGCGCCGATGATTTTGATATCGATTATCAGATCGCACCGATTCGCGGCATCGTGCCACAACCGCACATTGTCAGTCTTTATGTTACGGCCTTTATTATCGAGCAGCTCATCCATCACAAAGACGTGGTTGATATCTTTGGCTCAGATGAGGATATTTATTTAAGTATCACCCAACAAATCAAAAAATTCCTTCCTCTGTAATGCGCCCCTCTTTTTACCCCAGGCTGTTCAATGGCCCACTTGGTGATCCGGGTCTTTTTATCCCATTTTCCTTTGAAAGACGCGCGGTAATTTTCGATCTGGGCGATTTGCATTCCCATCCGCCCCGAGATATTCTTAAAATCAGCCATGCATTCGTGACCCATACCCATATGGATCATTTTATCGGTTTTGACAGACTGTTGCGCCTATTCCTCGGCCGCGAGAAAACACTCTATATCTACGGCCCTGAAGGTTTCATCGATAACGTCGCCGGCAAACTCAAAGCATACACCTGGAATCTGGTTGAAAATTTTAGCCATGAATTTGTTTTGAGTGTCAGCGAAGTGAATGCCACTCAAGTTTCGACCCGTGTTTTTGCATGTCGCCATGGATTTCACCCAACCCGCAAAAAGGTCGAAAAAAATATGAACGGCCGTCTCATTCGTGAACCCGCATTAACGATATCTGCGATCGAACTGGATCACGCTGTCCCCTGTCTTGGTTTCTGCATTGAGGAAAGGTATCACGTCAATATTATGAAGGACCGTGTCGCGTCCCTTGGACTCGAAGCCGGCCCTTGGTTGAACCGCTTTAAGGAGTCTCTTTTTAATGCGCAGGATCCTTTTTCGGAGTTTAAGGTACGGACCGCAGGCCAAGAGCAAAAAGCCCGAAAATTCATTTTGGGAGATTTGGCCAAGCAAATTTCCCTGATCACGCCCGGCCAGAAAGTGACCTATATTGCCGATGTGGCCTACACCAAATCCAATGCCCGCAAAATCACGTCGTTTGCCAAAGATTCGGATCATCTTTACATTGAGGCGGCATTCCTGGAAAAAGACCGCGACCTCGCGGCCAGAAAATTTCATCTCACCGCCTGGCAGGCCGGAAGGATTGCCGGGCAAGCCAAAGCGAAACAAATGACCCCTTTTCATTTCTCTCCCCGCTATACCGGGCAGGAGCATTTATTGATACAAGAGGCCCACGCAGCCTTCCATAAATATCGCACTTAAAGCAATTTAGATATGATAGAATTGCCTTATCTTTGCGACTACGTATTTCTGCTGCGCATCGGTAAGCTCGGGATATATGGGAAGGGCCAAGGTATGTTTGGCGGCGTATTCTGCGTTCGGGAAGTCCCCGGCTTTGCAATCTAAGTATGCAAAGCAGGCTTGAAGATGCAGCGGCACCGGATAATAAATCTCCGTCCCGATCCCGGACGCATTTAAATAGCGCCGCAATTCATCTCTTTTTTCTTTCACGCTGATGACGAATTGATTAAAAATATGTTTCCCTCCGGTTTCAAGCGGCAATCCAACGATACCATCCATTCCGGCCTTGTGAAAGAGATCCCTATAGTTATGGGCATTTTCCTGTCGGTCACGGGTCCATTGGTCAAGATGTTTAAGCTTAATCAAAACAACGGCCGCTTGGAGCGCATCGAGTCTAAAGTTCCCACCCACCATATGGTGATAATATTTGGGTTTGGAACCATGTGCCCTCAAAATACGCAATTTTTCATTAAATTCATCCGAACTTGTGGTGACGGCGCCCCCGTCTCCAAAAGCGCCCAGATTTTTGGTGGGAAAAAAAGAAAAACAGCCGAAGTCACCCATCGATCCGGCCCGGTTGCCCTCGTACTCGGCGCCGATCGCCTGCGCCGCATCTTCAATAATACAAAGATCATATTTTCGAGCCAGTTCCCTAACCGGTTTCATTTGAGCACATTGGCCGTATAGATGGACAGGGACAATGGCCTTCAGTTTTTGGCGCATCTCAGCGGGCATTTTAGCCACTACCCGATCCAGGCTTTCAGGAGAAATATTATATGAATTGGGGTCGATATCTACGAAAATCGGCTGCGCACCGAGACGGGCAATGCACCCGGCCGTGGCGAAGAAGCTGTAGGCTGTTGTAATAACGCCATCATCGGGCTCGATACCCGCTGCCATGAGGGAGATTAACAGCGCATCCGTTCCAGAAGAAACCCCCACGGCATGTTTTGTGCGGCAATACGTTGCGATCTCTTTTTCAAACGCCTCAACCTTGGGCCCTAAGATAAAGTGCTGACTGTCAAAGACCTCGTCAACGGCCTCCCAAATCTCTTGCTTGATTGTCTGATACTGACTTTTCAGATCAAGCAGCGGCACCTTGATAACATCTTTAGCCGCAGGGTCGTCTTTGTGCTTCAAAACAGCTGAACCGCCCCAAGCCTGCGTTTCCTCTTTATGAGTGTAAAATTCCCGGCGTTCTTTTGTTTTAAGTTGCTCAACAATTGTTTTCACATCCCGGCTATGGTCCAAATCGGACACAAATACGGAATCAGATGTTTCGACAATAACCAGGTTCTTTACACGGTTCGTTGCGACCAGACGCCCATGACTCATAATAAAACTATTTTCGGTTTCTTCGGATATAACATCTCCCATTATGACATTGCCCTTCTTATCCGCAGGGAGATATTCATATAATGATTTCCACGAACCAATATCGCTCCATCCAAAATCTGAAGGCACCAAGGCACCTTTGGTCGTTTTTTCCATGATGGCGTAATCGAACGAGATGTTGGGAAGATTTTTATACCCTTCCCAGGCATTCGCCTCCTTGGATTCAAGCAGACGCTGCATTTCTTTTAGAATTTCAGGCGCATGCATTTCAAACTCCTTAAACATAACCGAAGCTTTAAACGCAAACATGCCGCTATTCCAATAGAAATATCCCGTCTTTATATAATCCCTGGCCTTATTATAATCCGGTTTTTCGACAAACCGCTTTATCTTTACCGCCTCACCCGATATTCGGCTCCCGCCTTCGATATACCCGTAGCCTGTTTCGGGATAATCCGGCCGGATTCCTAAGGTCACGACATAATCTCTTTGGGCCAAATCCAGGGCTGATTTCAAGGTTGTGTGAAATTGGCTGATATCTCCGATAACATGATCTGCCGGGAATATACCTAAAAGCGCATCGGGAGTTTCTCTCAAAATGGAAAGCATCGCCAGAAGAACTGCCGCTGCGGTATTACGACCGCTCGGTTCGCCTATTATTTTGCCCTCGGGGTTCATCCCCGCTTTTCTAATATGCGCCGCCATTTCGGTCGAATGTTCTTCTCCGCAAACAATGCGAACATTTTGGGAATCGATTACCGGCGTTAGTCTTTTAACCGTATTTTGAATTAAAGATTCATTTCCGGCGAACCCGACCAGCTGCTTTGGGAAGAGGTGTCTTGATACCGGCCAGAGCCGTGTTCCGGACCCGCCTGCCAGCAGTACGGCATATACTCTTGTTTCTTTCTCACTCATGATTTTCTACCCTTCATATGAAACGATCGCTTTAGTACCTTATATCTGAAATTTTGCGTTTTTATGTCAAAAATACAATAACCAAAATACAAATAACAAACAAATCACAATGACTCAAATTCAAAATTCCAAACAATTGGTTTTGGATTTCATTTGAGATTTGGATATTGTAATTTAGAATTTATTTGTAATTTGGTGCTTGTGATTTGTTATTTCCGGTTAATCCGGGTCAGGTATGATTAAGTCAAGGCTTCGGATTTACCGCGACGGTCTGATGGGGCTGCACACCGTTTCAAGTGCTTTATATCCGCATAGGTCATTCACCTCACGAGTCAAGGATGAACCGGCCCTGACTTTAATGCTGTCAGGGAGTGCGATGATTGTCTTTGTCTTCTCCGAGTCCCGGAGATTAATAAAAGTTTTGCACGATCCTGGATATCTTTTAAGGATATTATGCAGTTTTAGCAGTATCGCTTCGTCAGTTCGAGTACTATCCAAAGTAAGCTGGACACTTGCCGTCCATGTCTCTTCCGCTTTTTCCATCGGAATAACCATATCCGCCAGCAGCTTTAGCGATTTCTCGTCCCGCTGTACATTCCCCTGAATGAGAATTGGATTATCCTCCACCAAAATGTCACTTACGGTTGGGTAAACCGAGGAAAAAAGCGTGGCTTCAATCGATCCGTAAAGATCCTCAACGGTAACAAACGCCATTTGATCCCCTTTTTTGGTCATGATGGTCTTGACGTTTGACACGACACCGCCGATTCGTACCGCTTCGGCGTCCGGAAATTCTTTCAAAGACGCGCTGTCGGCATTGGTGAACTTCTCCATAATACTTTCATATCGAGTCATGGGATGGCCAGATACGTAGAAACTAAGTGACTCTTTCTCAAAAGCCAAACGCTGCTTTTCATCCCATTCCTCTATTTCAGGCATTTGGGGTGTGTTGACGGTTTGCTGATTTGCACCGGTCTCAAACAAACCAATTTGGGGATCGAGTCTTTCCTTTTGTACGCGCTGGCCGTAATCCAGGGCACCTTCTAAAACGGCCCACGTCCTGGAACGATATTCTCCAAATGAATCAAAGGCACCGCATTTTATTAGGCTCTCCACAACGCGCTTGTTGATTTTATTCCAATTGACTCTTTCACAAAAATCAAAAATCGACCTAAATTTTGCTTCCTGTCGAACTTCAATGATGGAATCGATGGCCCCTTCGCCAACATTCTTAACTGCCTTTAAACCGAATCTGATCTTTGATCCCGATACGGTGAATTCCTTATCGCTTTCATTGATATCCGGTGGTAAAATCTCAAGGTCGTGACTGCGGCATTCCGCAATATATTTTACGATGCCGTCGGTTGACTGCATTTCACTCGTAAGGAGAGATGTCATGAATTCAACCGTGTAATGCGTCTTTAAGAAAGCGGTCTGGAAAGCGATTAGGGCGTATGCGGCGCTGTGCGATTTATTAAATCCATATCCGCCGAATTTTTCGATCAGATCAAAAATCTTTTCCGCATTATTTGCCGTTACCCCGTTGTCCGAGGCACCTTTAAGAAAACGTTGTCTGTGGGTGGCCATGATCTGCGGAATTTTCTTTCCCATGGCTTTGCGCAAGTCATCCGCTTCGGCCATCGAATATTTGGCCAATGTCCCCGCAATTTTCATGACCTGTTCCTGATATACGATGACGCCATATGTCTCCTTGAGTATCGGTTCAAGTTCGGGCGTTAAATATTCAACCGTTCTTTTCCCGTGCTTTCTCTCAACAAAGTCTTCCACCATACCGCTATCCAGCGGTCCCGGACGGTAGAGCGCCACCAGCGCAATGACATCTTCAAAGGTTTCGGGTTTAAGGCGGGTTAAGAGATCCTTCATCCCCGAACTTTCAAGCTGAAAAACGCCGTTGGTATCACCGGATGCAAGCAGGCGATAGGTATCGGAGTCTTTTAAATTGAGGTTGGTGATATCCGGTACTTTTTTTCCTTGTGTCTTTATGACGGCAAGCGTACTGTCAATCACGGTCAGGTTCCGCAGGCCCAAAAAATCAAATTTGACCAGTCCGATCTTCTCAACACACGTCATGTCAAATTGGGTGACCACCTCCCCTTTCTTCCCCCGGTATAAAGGCAGATATTCCATCAGGGGCCGATCTGAAATGACGACCCCCGCTGCGTGGGTGGACGCATGCCGGGGAAGTCCTTCCAGAACCCGACAAATTTTCATTAAATCGGCGACTTCCGACCTCGTTTTGATCATCTCTTTAAGTCGAGGCTCGGATCTAATTGCGCTGTTCAGGCTAATATTCAATACATCCGGAACGCATTTGGCAATGATGTCCACTTCACGTAAGGGAATATCCAGGGCCCGTCCCACATCTCTGATAACCGCCCGAGTCTTTAATTTCCCAAATGTAATAATCTGGGCCACATAATCTCCGCCCCCATACTTATCGACAACATACTTGAATACCTCTTCGCGACCGTTGATACAGAAATCGACATCAATATCAGGCATGCTTTTGCGCGCGGGATTAAGGAAACGTTCAAAGATCAGCCCGTATTCTATTGGATCAATATCTGTAATATCGAGGCTGTAAGCGACAAGGCTTCCAGCCGCCGATCCTCTTCCCGGGCCTACCGGAATATGCTTCTCTTTGGCATAGCGGATAAAATCGGCTACGATTAAAAAGTAACCTGCAAAACCCATGGAACGGATAATCCCGATCTCGTTCTCAAGACGAGCTTGGTAAACCTTTTTCTCAACCTTCTCCTTTTTCTCCAGAATGAATTTTATTCTGTTTTCAAATCCTTCCCTCACTTTTTTTTCGAAGAGATCTTCGGTTGAGCCTTCACGGTCGGTTTCAAATTTGGGGAAATGATAGGTATTCAAGTCGAACGCAAGGTCACATCGTTCTGCGATATCGACCGCGTTGCCAAGCGCGTTGGGATAATCCTTAAAATAGGCATACATCTCTTCTTTTGGTTTGAAGTAGAGTTGGTCGGTTCTAAACTTAAGCCGTTCTTTGTCATAAATGGTCTTTCCGGTCTGGATACATAACAACACATCATGTGCGCGAACATCCTCTTTGTCTAAGTAGTGACAATCATTCGTCGCCACGAGGGGTATTGAAAGCTTTTGACCCAGCTCCAGCAAAGTCTGATTAACCACATTCTGGGACTCAATGCCGTTATTTTGGACTTCAAGGAAGAAATTTCCTTCTCCCAAAATTTCTAAATACTCTCGCACGGCATTTTCAGCGTCCTCAAGCCGGTTTGCTTGAACGATTCTTGGAATTTCACCGTGTAGGCAGGCTGACAGCCCGATAAGTCCTTTGTGATACTCTTTTAGCAGTGCTTTATCGATTCGAGGTTTGTAGTAAAATCCCTCAAGCTGCCCGATGGAGGCCAACCGACACAGATTCCGGTATCCCTCCCGATTTTCAGCCAGGAGAATGAGATGGGATAGGCCTTTGTGATCCTGCGGTGTTCTGTCTTTAATGCTTCGTGGTGCAACATAACACTCACATCCGATGATCGGCTTAATGTCTGCTTTTTTTGCCTTTTCGAAAAAATCGAATACACCAAACATGGTTCCATGATCGGTGATGGCGACTGAATTCATTCCAAATTCTTTCACCCGTTCCAAAAGCGGGTCGATTCTTATGGCACCATCTAGCAGACTGTATTGAGTGTGAACGTGCAGATGTACGAATTCAATCTCGGCGTTTGTCATTTATATCGTCTTCCTTGCGATTGCGTTGCAGCTGCTTCAATAATATATTCTCGCACATTCTATTCGAGCCGATAATTGGGCGCCTCTTTTGTAATAATGACATCGTGGACATGGCTTTCGCGCATGCCCGCCGGGCTGATTTTTACAAATCGCGCCTTTTCCCGCAGCTCATCAAGCGTTCGACATCCGAGATACCCCATCCCTGCTTTGAGCCCCCCGATCATTTGCAGAAGGTTTTCGTTCAGTGCGCCTCTGTAGGGAACCCGTCCGACAATGCCCTCCGGAACGAGTTTATCGCCCTCGACGGCTTCGCTTTGATAATAGCGATCGCGGCTGCCCTTTTTCATGGCCTCGATTGAACCCATGCCTCTGTATACTTTGTAACGGCGACCTTGAAATATGATCAATTCTCCGGGACTCTCCTCTGTTCCCGCCAAAAGTCCGCCCAGCATCACCGTGTGGGCACCTGCTCCAATGGCCTTGGTAATATCTCCGGAAAACCGGATGCCGCCATCGGCAATCAAGGGGACACCTGTTTTGCTCGATATGGATCGACAATTCATAATGGCGGTTATTTGCGGCACACCGATCCCCGCAACCACACGGGTGGTACAGATCGATCC
>CAZHAH010000051.1:0-32951 GCA_964530095.1 uncultured Desulfobacteraceae bacterium
AGAACAGGCTAAAAGAAAGCTTATTTTTTTACTTGACTTTCCCCGGATTAACTAATCTGAAGTTTTAATTATGGGGGAGGTGCGAAAAATGCCTTTTTCAAATGCTGTTCAGCCCAAATAATAGGAAAAGGGAGGATTAATAGGTTCATAAATCATAAAATTTTACCGCTGGCTGAAAGCTCTGATTGCAATACGCAAGTGTAGGAAAGGCAAGAGCAGCTTTGGATTGTTTTTGACAACTTGGTTTTTCGGTGATTCCAGCAATAAGGCCAAACACAATTTATCGAATTTCTGCCTGATAGAACCCCTCAAGGTCATCTCTTCCTCGCCAACTATAAACTAATTCAAAAAACGTATAATGCCGAACAGGCTGCCGTGAGTCACAAACATCATCACCATTTCACAAAATGGCACCGGCCTCCTGGAATTCTGCGATATCCTCCCACGTATAGCCCATCTCCAGCAGAACTTCCTCGGTATGCTGTCCCAATCCAGGGGCTGTCGTTCTTATGGACACAGGCGTCTTGCTTAATTGAACCGGACTAGCCACGTTCTTAAATGGGCCATGAGTGGGGTGGTCGACTTCGACGACAAATCCGTTTGCAATGGCTTGAGGATCCTTGACGACCTCCTTGAGATCCTGCACGGGCGCCCACAAAATCCCACACTCGTCATAGCGGCTCCCCAAATCATCCCGATCCCAAGTGGCAAATTTCCTGTCAAGGATGGAAATTAGTTCAACACAGTTGTCCGCCCTATTGGTCAGGTTATCGTATCTGGGATCATTTTCAATTTCCCCAAGTCCCATAACGCTACAAAAATCGGACCAGTACCGGTCCGCCTCAAGGCACACAAGCATGACCCATTTTCCGTCTTTACACTGATAGGAATTAAAGATTGGATTGGGCATCTCCTTTCTCGAACGTTTGGGAATATCCTCTTCCATAAATTGAGCTCCGGCAACAGAAATACTGTTACACCACATGCCCGTTCCCATGAGCGCCACATCCACTTCTTGGCCGATACCCGTTTTTTCCTTTACCAGCAGGGCCAGAACAACTCCGGCTGCGAGAGCCATGGAGCTGGTACTGTCCCCCAGGCCCGGCAAAGCCAAAGGGGGTGGACCGTCGGGCTCACCGATACTATTCATGATTCCAGCCCGGGCCCAAAAGGCGGCATAATCATATCCGGCACGGGTATTTTCCGGCCCTTTTTTCCCATATCCTGTCCCGTGGGCGTAGATGAGGCCGGAATTGATTTTCGACAGAGTGACGTAATCCATACCAAGCCTCTGGATGGCTCTCGCCCGGATATTGGTGATAAAGACATCGCCCTGTTCGACCAGTTTATAGACAATCTCTTTGCCTTTGTCAGTCCTGAGGTCAACGGCCATACTCTTTTTGTTTCGATTGTCGACCTCCCAGGGGAAATTGATCTTGGTAACTGGAAGACCCATTACGGAAACAAGTCCTCTATGGGGATCTCCACCTCCGGGATCCTCTATTTTGATAACGTCTGCCCCCCAGTCGCCCAAAATCGCACTGCAGCCTGATGCAAATACCCATGTAGTAAAGTCTATTACCTTAATCCCTTCAAGCGCCAACATCTTTTACCTCCTTGAACCGAGAAAGTGAGCGCATTCCCCGTGGCTTGTTGGAGTAAAGCGGAAATCCCGTTTCAACGGGGCTGCGGGGAGCTTCAATATTGATAAATGTTATCATTAACCTAACAATCAGTCGTTATAGCCATTGGAAGCGACACCCCGGTGAAGAAAATACGCCGCCAGAACGGCCCCCAACCCGCCCCAGCCGAGCACGGCGTAGGCCCAACCCCATGTGGAGTAGAAGCCGCTCTCTGTAAATGACGGATTGGTCCAGTCCAAAAGGGCGCCGAATGCGAGCGGTGCTATGGCTCCGGCACTAAAGCCGAGGAAGCTGCGGAGAGCAAAAGCAGCACCCAGGTATGAGGGATCGACGCTCTCGGTGATTCCCGCCGATAGTATCGGAGAATCACCAAGAGCCGAAAAGGCATAGATCATTCCAAAGGAGATGATGAAACCGATCGGAAGGCCGATGAGCCATCCCATCGCAAAAGAGCAGATCGTACTCACACCGGCAATGAAAAGTATCATAAGCGAACGGCCTAATTTGTCCGAAAGAGCGCCCATGGAAAGAGATGCCGCCATGCCGAAAATGTGCAAAAGACCGACCATCTGTGCTCCGCCTCCGGCAGCGGACCAGGTCTCTGCTCCGCGCACCATCAGACAGGCAGAGAGAAAGGCAGGTGTCCAGGCCCACATACCTAGAAGCTCCCAATTATGAAAAGCGTAGGCTGCAATCAATAATAGGGCCGGTTTGTTTTGTAAAACTTCGGTCGTAAACTTCTGCTCCCGGCGGCGCGGGTAAATTTGATTTGCAGTCGTGCCCAGAGCGATGGCCGCCAGAATAAACCCAAACAACGGCCCCAGGCCGTTCAACAGAAAAGCAACTCGATACCCGCCCGATGGCAGGATAGTGCCGCTGATCCCAAGCGAAAGGGCGTAGCTGAGGGAGGTGCTGGCAATGAAGAATCCGACCGACCGTCCGCGTCCCTCGGAGGGGTACCGATCGGCTATCATCATCAGGCCCGGTGTATAGGTCCCGCCCATCGATATTCCAACGAGTGCAAAAAGAATTAACCCCGAATAGTAATCGCGGGCCAAAAGGGCAAATAACAATGAAGTGATGACAGTGGCAAAGCTCGAGTATAAAAATACACGTTTGGCCCCCATACGGTCCGCCAGCACAGAGAAGAATAACAGAGAGACGGCATATCCAAGCTGAATACCGCTGGAGATCAATCCGGCCGCTGCGGCAGACATCTGCCATTCTCTTTGCAGCACCGGCAGCGCTGCCGCATAGCTCATGAAGATCAGATAGGTGAGAACGCGGGAAGAACAGATCCCAATAAGCCACAGGTCAAATTTTTGTGATATTTTTTTCATCGGCTTGTCAGTTTTCTCAGCGCTACATCCAGTATCAGAAGAAGACAAAATGCCAGCACTAGAAATGGCCAGAGTGCGGTACCGCCGGTTTTTAATTTTGGTTTAGCTGTAAAAAGATTCGGCGGGACAGTGTCAAGCGCCAGAACCCTTCCGTTTGTGATCGAGGCCAGTTTTTCTAAAAGAGGGCGATCGATAGCGATGCGATTAAATTCGTCCGTATAGGGGATGCCGTACCCGAAGGCCAGAGGAGGGATGGATTCGCCATTTTGTGCGCCGAAGAGACTAAAGTAGTATTCACCGATTTCAGTGGTCGCAAACACGACCTGATATCTTCCGGGTGCGATTTGTTCCAAAGTGGAGTTTTGCAGTCGACCGGATGGGAAAAGAATTTTGATATTCAGATCGAGGTTATTCACAAATCGATTTTGATCATTTATAACATCGACCGCTAGTATTCCATTTTCTCCGGCGCGTTCAAGGAGGGTAATATATTTATGGCGCGTCGCTTTTTTTTGGGTCCATTTGACCATTTGGGCCGCAAAGCGGCCGTAATGATCCCATGAAACCCAATCTTTACTCCAGCGACTGCTAAGATCGGATGTAAATGCCACACTACGTCCCAGACCGTATTGCCAGGCGGCCAACAGCGGTCCCGGTGTGGTTCTGATCAACACCCGGGCGCCCGGTTTCGGATAGGTCAGAATCTGTCCGTAAATTGGCGGCAGATTCTCGGTGTCAATACCCTGCATCATCTCGCCAGACATGGATACAGAGGGTTGCAGGGTTTTTTCAGTTATGTGGTGGGAGGTGATCATTTGAGTCTCGCCCGTAAAGATCTTGGGGATGTTTTGGGGATCATCGGTGTAATAATTTCTCCCCTGACCCCACCGCGCAATCGATTCCATAAGGCCGACATGGGCACCTTTTCCAATTGATACGGCCGAGACTGAAATATCTGACTGCTGCATCGATTGAATCAGGGGTTTGAAATCGGCTGCTTCGGTTTCTCCGTCCGATAAGATGATGACATGCTTGCGGTTCGACTGAACCTGTTTCAACACGCGAAGCACCTCTTTTAAGGCCGGATACAAATCCGTGCCGCCGCCTTCCTTTACCTGTGAGAGGTTATGAGCAATGCTTTGGCGTTGGTCGGCTTTTATAATGGGAACAATCCACTCAACGTTCGTATCAAAGGTCACGATGCCGATCCTGTCCGTCGGATTCAGCATTTCGATGGATGAAAATGTGGCAACTTTGGCCATCTCCAGTTTGCTTTGGCCGCTAGAGCTGCCGGCCATACTGGATGACTTGTCGATTACGTAAATTAGGCATAATTCTGAAAATTTAAGCTCGGCGGGCGCATCCATAAAAACCGGCAGGGCCTTTTCCACGGGCGTCTTTTGATAATAACCGGCGCCGAAGCTATTATCGCCGCCGATCATAATCAGCCCGCCGCCCAGGTCTTTGACATATCTTTCCAGGTTTTCCATGCTCAGCATGGAGAGAGAGGTCCCGGAAACATTGTCCAGAATGATGGCGTTATACTCGATAAAATCCTGCAAAGAACCGGGTAAGGCGTTAATATTTTGGTGTACAAGATTCAAACCCTGCTTCTCCAACGTTTGGGCCAAATGGCGGGAGCGCCGGTCTTTGCCGGTCAGGTACAAAATAGGTGATTTGCGGGTACCTCTGGTAAACGAAAGCCCTTCGTTGTTTTGAAAATAGCTGTCTTCCAAACAGTTAACCACCGCCTTATATCGAGAGAGACCCGGGGCGGAAAGTATATCCGCGAAAGTAAATACATTTTTCCCGGCCTGAAGGTCGATGGAACGGTTCGCAAGAAGCCTTTCATTTCTGAGCAGAATAAGCTCAGCGTGTACTTTTTGGGAGCTCATGACCACAAGCCGGATTTCAAAAGGGGTTTCCAGGTGGGTTTCTTCGGGTGTGTATAACTCCTTAACAAAAACTTCGCTTTTCCCAAACCAGGAGGCCAGGGGAACAGGATAAATTTCGATACCGAGAGATCTGGCCAGGTAGGCCATCTCAGCGGCGCTGTGTAAATTTTCATTGCCGTCGCTAAACAAAACAATTTTATTTTTGCCTTGGGAGGGGAGTTTGCCGATCGCCAGTTGAAGGGCGGCATAGATGTTTGTATAGTTGGCGCTAATTTCCGAACGCATGCTTAGGGCCTCAAAATTTTTTCGTAAGGAAATTTCCAAAGATGGAGATTTCCCAAAAACAATCAGACCCGCCTGATCGTCTTTCTGCATTCCGGTGATCGCCTTTTGGATAAACCGTTGTGCCCCAGTATGCGGGTCGCTTCTGATACTTCGCGATGCATCCAGGCAGAAAAAAAGATTCACTCGGTCTGAAGGGGTCATGATCTGCGGATCAGATAGTGCCAGGGCCACGATAAGGATCAGCAATGCGCGCAGACCGCCGTTGATGCGTCTATGTTTGCGGGAACCGTCTTTTAAAAATGAGCGGTTCATCAGTATCCAGGCGACAGGGGTCAAAAGCGCCAGGAGAATAAATACGGGCCGGTTCAAAGATAGAAGCATGCGCAAGCCTCACCCGGTTTTTAACCAGAAATGCCATTCTAAAACCAAAACGGCCAAACCTAAAATGAGTAAAACTGTCCATAAAGGCTTTTGGACAAGCGTTTTTTCGGATGGAGGAGGCGTCACCGGGCGAGTGGAGGAGATTGTCTGCAATTCGGGATTAATGTCTGATTCGGCCAGATCGAAAAGATTGACCGTAAAATAGCTTTGTTTATTGTTGGCGGAGACGGTGTAGATGCCGACCTTATTTGTACCGGTATAGGTGAAGGGATTCGAGACAGCCTTATGTGTTTCCCAGTTTGCATTTGGCGCCCGGATGGCAAAGTTTTCGGTTTCAGGACTAAGAAAAATGTCAAAGGGCTCCCCGGAGTTGGTTTGCAGGTTTGAAAAACTTAGTTTGTGCGGATTGAGCCAATTGATGATGTTGCTCATCAAGGTGGGAAAAGCTACCTTCAGGGGCAGATCGGATCGGGCGATATCGAAGCCCCAAAAAACGGCCCGCAGGCCGTTTTCTTCAAACGCGTACATCAATCCGCCCTGTGTAGATTCGATCAGCGGCTGTAGGTTTGGGGCGGTCTTGAGCTTGGCCGCCTTTTCAATGGAGATTGCGCTCATATTTAGGTTTGCCATAAGCGGGCTTTGTTTATTCCAGTCCACGATCCGGGGGAAATCAATTTGACCGGTTTTTAGAAGCGGCAGTGAGGGTGAGTAGGCGTCGATCAGAAGAAAGTTGCCCTTCTCCGTCAAAGGGAAATCGATTCGGTCAATAATGACGATATCATGCCGCTCGGTTTGTTCTTTCCACGAGGAGGGGACGACTTGGGGAACGGAATTGACCATCACGTTGGGATAGGCCTGCAATAATTTTTCCAAAAAATAATTTCCCTGAGAGACCAGCAGAATCCAGATATCTTTGGATGGGCTGAGTGCCAGATGGGCCGTGTTATCAACGCTGAAATCATCATCTATTTCCAGAGTCGCCTGGGCAATACCGGATATGAGACCTGAATAGGGAAATATGAGTACTTTTTTCTCACGTGCATCAAACTTGAGCCGGCTTTCAAAAATGATTGTTTTGTCGATGGATAGACGCAAGGGACAGGAAGCTGTTTGGGGGGTAAAGTTTTTTACTTCCAGCATTATTTCATAGGCATCCGGACGATCGATTGTCTGCCGGAATTCGAATTTTGTAATGCCGATATTCCCTGCCTGGCCGGGGACGATGAGGGGTACGATTTTGGGGTGAGCTTTGAGAAGGTTTGAAAGATCGCTGCCGGCTCCGTCGGAAATCAGGTATATATGGTCGTCTTTGGAAGGGTCGATAAAGGATAGGGCCAGGTAAAGGGCTTTTTTTAATTTGGCGGGCGCGTCCGTAGGATTGAGTTCGGCCACAATGTGTCGGGCCTGGTTTTGATTCGCCGAAAAACCGGATTTTAAGACGGGTAGCGGTCCGGCTTCCACCACGAGTATCTTTTGGCTGCGCTCGGATTCATTAATCACCTGAAGTGCTTTGGCACGGGCCAGGTCAAAGCGTGTCCCCGAACCGGATTTGGTTTGCATACTGGCGCTTGTATCGATGACCAGGATTATATCGCCTTTTTTATGGACCAGCTGCCGCCAGATGGGCCGGGACAGGGCCAACGCCATGAGGATAATCATCAGGATCTGAAGCAAAAGGGGCAGGTTCTTTTTGAGACGCTTGAGGGCTACTTGGAGACCGCTTTCCCGCAGGGCTTCCTGCCACAGAAAAAGGTTTGATACGTCCACCTCTTTGGGTTTGGATTTTAAGACATGGATCAGAATAAGGATGGGGATGATCGCCAAAGCGATTAGCATGTCGGATCTTAGTAGGTGCATTAGACGTTTTTCAAAGGCCTCAGTTTATGAACAAGATTGGTTTAGGATCATGTTAGCGAAAAATGCTGCTGTGGGTTAAGTAGTCGGTCAAAAAAGCTTCAAAAGGAATCTGAGTATCATACAATGCATAAGTGATTCCGTAACGGCGGCAGCAGCTCTTCAGGTTTGAGATAAAATCTTTCGCAGCGGTCCGGTAGGCATCCAACAGTGATTGATTCACAAAGGTGACCTTTCTTTCACCGGTCTCCACGTCTTTTAAGGCAAAATTTCCGGTTTTGGACCCAAAGAGCTCCTCGTGATCCAGGACCTGAATAAGGTTCACGTCAAAGTTTCGATACACCATGGCCTTTAGCCCGTCCTGATAACCTTGGGGATCAAAAAAATCACTGACAATGACGGCGATTCCGGGGCGTTTGCAAATCGAGGCAAATTCAGACAGACAACCATTGACATGGGTTTGGCCGGCAGGCCTTAAGGGGCGTAGAAAATTGAGAACTTCGGGGTATTTTTTTTGTCCGCGAGCCGGCGATCGGGTTTCCAGTATCCGGTCACTGAAAGCGAGCAGACCGATTTTATCCAGCCGGGACAAGCAAATATAGCTGACGGCCGCGGCCATCTTTTTAGCGACAATGTCTTTGGACGGATGGCCGCAACCCATGGATCGGCTCATATCCAGGAGGATATGGATGGTCTGGTTTTCTTCGGCATGAAAAAGTTTTACAAAAAGCTTATCCAGACGTCCATAAACACTCCAGTCGACATAGCGTAAATCATCGCCCAGGTGGTACTTGCGGTAATCCAGAAATTCATAGCCCTCTCCGCTTTGCCAGGAGCGGTGCTCTCCTCTCTGGGGTCCCTTGAGCCCCTTTTTAGTGGCGATCTTGAGCTTTTGGAGCCGGTTTAGAAACTCCGCATCGATAAACCAGTCGGAATCGTCAGCCATGAGTTTATTCAGCCTGCTTTTTTAAAATTTCGTCGATAATCTGATCCTCATCTATCCCCTCGGTCTCCCCCTTGATGTTCAGCACCACCCGATGCCGCAGAGAGGGTTGGGCCACGGCCTTGATATCTTCAATGGCAACGTTATATCTGCCGTCCAGCAGGGCGGTCACTTTGGCGGCCAGCACCAGGCTTTGTACGCCCCGGGGACTGGCTCCGAATAGAACGAATTTCTGGGTTTGCGCGGCGGCCAGTTTATGGTCAGGATGACTGGCCATCACCAGCCGTATGGCATAGTCTTTCACATGGGTTGCAATGGGTACCTGCTTGACGAAGGATTTCATCTCCAATATCGATTCGGTTCCAAGGGTCTGACTCAATTCAGGCTGGTAATCTTGGGTGGTTTTATCGATGATGGCATGCAACTGTTCATGATCGGGATAATCGATTTTAAGCTTAAAGAAAAACCGGTCGATTTGGGCCTCCGGCAGGGGATAGGTCCCTTCCATTTCGATGGGGTTCTGGGTGGCAATCACCATGAAGGGCGGATTTAAGCGATATGTTTTCCCGAAAACCGTAATTTTTTCTTCCTGCATCGCCTCCAGCAAGGCGGATTGTGTTTTGGGACTGGCGCGGTTGATTTCATCCGCCAAAATGAGTTGACCGAATATGGGCCCTTGGTAGAACTCGAAATCGCGCCCGCCCTGTTTATCTTCCTTAACAATATTGGTGCCCAGGATATCGGCCGGCATTAAATCGGGAGTAAACTGAATGCGTGAATACTTGAGATCAAGAATTCGGCTCAGGGTCCTGACCACCAGCGTTTTACCCAGCCCGGGGACCCCTTCGATTAATGCATGGCCGCCGCACAGCAGACAGATAAAGAGATGTCGGATTAATCGTTTCTGGCCAACAATGATCTTAGAAAGCTCATCGCTAAGGAGGTCATAGTTTTCTTTTATGGAAGCGACTTTTGCATGGGGTGGTGTCATGGCTGGTTTTTTTCCTTTTTTAAGCCAATCGCAATAAAATAATTTTTGATATACTCGCGATAGTTTAAAGGGATCTCCTCTTTTTGGAGAATACTTTCAAGCTCCTGCCGATAGGATCGGATGACATCGGTTTCCTTTAATTTAGCCCGACCGATGGCTAAAAGCGAACGGACATGAAGGCTGTATTGCTCTTTTGTGGCGGCGGGCATTTTATCCTGAATCCCGGGTCCCTTTGTTTGGTCAATTTCAGAGGGATCATTTTTTTGACCGCTGGCTTCTGCGTTCCCGGCTGAAAGGGAGCTGCCTTCTTCAAATTCGCGATCCGGCCGGCCGGCCTCACCGTTATCGGCTCTGGATCCACGGGCCGGGGCGAGGGTATTGCGGTCAGAGCGATGATCCGAAGACCGGCTAAAGGGTTTATTGACTTGACTCTGCCGGTCCAACCGCGACGCTTTTCGGTTTCGGGCGGTAGATAAATCCTGATTTGGCCATAATTTTTTGAGACCGTCTTTTTCGGATTCGATTGCATTCAGATCATCAACGATTTGGGAAACGAGTTTCTTGAGGCGCTGATATTCAAAAATGTGCGCCATTTGCCGGTCGATGACAACCGGAATGCGGTGGTTGAACATTCTGTCGAGCATTCTCTTTAGCCTTTTCAAATCTTGCCGGCTAAAATTTTCGGATGACAGCGTTTTGCTGACCGTAAAATCCGTGAAATTGGCGGCTTCCAGCCGGGTGCGGAGCCTCCGCATATGTTGCATTTGCTCACTTTGAATTGCGGTTAAGATTTTGTTCAAATCTGTTTGGAGCGTGTCCGGAGGGATCGACCGACGGTCAATTTTTTGGGCTATATTTTTCAGCCGATCATTAATATCTTTTAGGGCGCCTCGTTCAGGCGTGCGGGCATCCTTTGGGGTGGTTTGGTTCTTGATCAGCAGTCCGATGTGAGCTAGCTTTTTATTAAGCGGGTCCGGTTTTCCCGAACGCCAGGGAAAAAAGCCGACTGAAAACAGGATAAGGTCGGTAACGATCAATAAAGCGAGCAATAAATACAGAAGCGATAATTTGGGTGGAAAAATTTGCTTATGGCTCAACCGGCTTAGTCTGTGGCCGGCGTCTTTGACCAGCAGTTGGGTCAATTCCGATTTTGGGCCCTGCCGGCAGTATTCGTAGGCCGTGCTGATCCGATCTTTAAGCCTCAGACGTGAATCGATATCGATCAGCGCCTCTGTGAAGGTTCGCCATTTGACTAAAGCGGATGTCAAAGCGGTCAACAGCGAAAGGCTTATGCAAATGACTAAAAAATATCCAAAAATATCGACCCTGACAAAACCGGTCTTTTGAACCCCGGCGGCAATCGTAAATGTTCCAAGAAAGGCCACCAAGCTCCATAAAAATATCTGCCCGGCGGCTTTGATAATGAGAATCTTTTTCAGCCTTGAGATCTCATCTATAAATTCGGTATCGAGGTTCAATGGGTCGTTTTCCTGTTTAAACCACGCTTTACGATGGCTTGGTTGACGAGGGCCAGAATTACTGTGGCGCCGATGATCGTCCCCATGGTCAAAGAAAAAGGACTGATAGAATCGGCGGCAATGCTATCCGCCTTGAGATTTAGCGTGTATAGTACATATAGGGGATTGACTCTGCGGCCGAACCCCAGGGTTCCGAAGACCAGAAAGGCCCAAAATGCGCGGCCCAAATAGTATCCTAGCGTACTCGATCTGCCCCTCCACAAGTACATCAGAAAACCAAACAGACGACATACAAATGATGTCATAAAAATAAGCCCTATCCCCTCAACTAACAATCTAAAGGATATTGCGGATACGGATCCGGCCAGAATTAGCAGGGGCAGAACCGGCAGCGTCCAGAATAGGGCATGCAGGCTGAGGGCGATCAATGCGTATTGAAAAAAATCATGCTCCTTTTCGTGAGTGAATTGCTCTTGCCTTAGCCCGGGATCAAAAATTTTTTTGAACATTTCCCCCCGACCGCAGCAAAGATTGATATATGAATGGATTATTAGCGCGGCCGAAAAAAAAAGGAAAGCGAAACGGGGGATCGCATTTTGGCTGATAAAAGTGAAAAGGCTCACCCGGGGCCAGAACAGCACGATCAGCGCACCCATCAATCCCAAACTTAAAGCCGTGGCCGAGATTATTGGGGGCGAAAAAAAGGGCGCCAGCGTTTTTTCCGATTCATCGGTTAAATAAGTAAATTTCATGCGAGTCTCTCTATCGGAATCTCCCAGACCATCAGAGTCAGGTCCCGGCCGTGCATTTCGGAGTCGCTGAAGTCGGGTTGGGCCAGGCCGGTTTTGATCCATCCAATGAAAACAACGGTTTTCGGTCGAAGCTGATAGGTCGAATGTATCGTCATTAATAAATCCGGCACAATCTCTTTTTGCAGGGCGGCCAAATAGGAGGGAGGGCTGTTGAGGATCCTGCGGTTGCTAATCTGTTTGGCTTTCCGATCTTCGAAGACTGCTTTGTGAGTCAGTTGGAAGCGGGAAATTTTTCTTATTTGTCTGCCGGCGGCCGGATAATTTCCTAAAAAGAAAAAGCGTTTCTTATAGTAGATCCAGCAATCATAAAATGGGTGGGGGGTATTATTGTCAACTCTGAGCTGCAAACTTTTTTCATTTAGCGTGGCTTGGGCTGAAACTGAAAATTCAAATGGCGCCTTAACCGTAAAGCAACTGTGCGACCATTTTGGGGTCACACCGGCAACTTGTTGTCCATCGGGGCCGGACCGCAATACATATTTGTGGGGTACTTTCTGTTTTGATTTCTGATACAACAGATGGGTCAGCGGATAAAAAAGCGATCCCAAGCTAAATTGATAGTCTGTGGCCCTGGTGGAATAGATACCAAAGACAGTCTTCCCGATGCCCTTCGTGTTCGTGGCGGAAATGTTCAATTGCGAAAAGCTGCTGTAGGTCCGCAGGGCAGGGTTGGCGGGGTAAAAAAATAGATAATAACTTCCAATTGAAAAAATAATAGCCCCAATCAGAAGGTAGCGGCCGTATTTCCATCTGTTTTGGGTGTGTTTTGAAAGCCGATTGATGATGAGTTTAAGAAATAAACCGTAGCCTGCCAAAAAGAGGAAAATTATTCTGAACTTGGGGAAGCGGGCCGGGAGGGCGGAAAACATGGATTTTAAAATTTTCTGATTTTCCAGATCAACCCCTGCGGCATCCCTTGCGGGGTGCAGCGAAAGGATCTTGCTCCAGAAAAGTCTGTTTTTATCCCAGCGGCTAAAGGGTGGGCTTTGGAAGTCGAAAGACAGGAAAAGAATTTTACCCATTCCAACCGGTCTCTGGGTGATAATCGGGGTGTCATTTTCCTTCAACAATACCTGAGCGTTGTCAATTTCGACATTTAAGACCAGAAAAGGCTCCTGACTAACGAGCCTCCGGCCGCAGAAATCCTGGAAAGATTTGATCTCCAAAAAGGGTTTGTGTGCCAGAACCTTGACCGGCAGAAAATGCCTTATTCTGGCTTCGTGAAGGTTGCCATAATTCAGGCCGCTGCCCGTAACCAGGCAGCCCCCGAGATTTACCCATTGCACCAAGGCCTCAAATTGCCGGTTTCTAAGCGTTGCCAGCATTTCGGTATTCATGATCAGGATTTTGACGGCATCATAACCGTACCACGTTTCCGGAAGGAACCTGGGGTGTGTATGAACAGGGTTAAGATTTTGCGGTAACTGGGCCAGGAGGTCAGGGGAAACTGTATTACCCGATACCAAAGCCAAACCTTTGGTCGTATAAAGGGACCTCAGATTAAAAGACTCAGAAAGGACTGTATTTTCAGCCTGTTTTACCCGAATGACCAGTTCATGGGTGAATGATTTAATCAGGACAGTGAAACCATAGCGCTTTTTGGAATTGTAGGGAAGCTCCACATTTGTGGCATAGACGGTCTGCTGCACATCTTGTCTGTATTCACTTCCTGAAGTGACAACGACTTCGAGTTTACCCTTGACAGGCCTCCCTCGGTTTTCAAGAACGATGGTTAGAGGTGTCCATTTGTTGAGCTGAAAGCGGCCGTTAAAACCGAGCGAAAATTCCATCAAGAGGGGCACCGCAGATGCAATTGAAGATACCGAAATGAGAAGCCAAACGAGGAGGCAACCGATTGATTTAATTAAGTTGTGAAAGGGATGAGGCATGTGCACATTCGGCATCTTGCAGGTCAATGATTTTTTCGCCCATTGCGGACAATAAGGGCTTTTTGAGTACTAAGGGCCCCTATCGGTGAGGAAAAGGGTGTTATTTCAATATGCTTTCCCTGTAGTGTAGAAAAGTTTTGCCATAACGTCAACCGTTCTCCTTTAACAAATCCAAGCTGTGTCGCCTTTATTAAACAGAATCAAAAGATTTGACCTTGTCTTCCTGATTCTGATAAGTCAGCGCTAATTTCAAATTGCCAATTAAATCACTAGGGAATATACTTCATCGAGAATTGCATATGACCGATAACAGCGAGCATTTTTTAAGTCAGTTTGTGCACCCCGCGAGCGTCGCCATCGTGGGCGCATCCAATAATCGTTGGCGCATCAACTATCACCTGGTGGGGAATCTGATCAACCTCGGGTACAAGGGTAAGATCTACCCGGTAAATCCAAAGGAAAAAGAGATCGCAGGGCTAAAAACCTATCCGAGTGTACGCCAAATACCTGAAAGCGTAGACCTTGCGGTGATCGGGGTCTCACAGGCTGCGACGGTCGAAGTCCTGAAAGCGTGCGCTGAAAGTGGCATCAAACGGGTCACTATTATCGCCGGGGGTTTTTCTGAAACCGGTGCAAGCGGAAAAAAACTTCAGGAGCAGATGGCCCGAATTCTGGCCGACAATGGTATGCGGGCGATTGGCCCCAATGCCCTGAGTCCCATCAACGTGTCGGCCAATTTTTGTGTCAGCTTTCATCCGATTGAACATATAAAGCAGGGAGGACTCTCCCTCATTTTTCAATCGGGACTCTACGAGCCCCGGTTTCCCTGGCTCCTTTCGGATTTTAACTATCATTTCAGCAAGCTCATCGATCTGGGGAACAAAATGGATATCAACGAGGTCGATGCCCTGAGCTATCTGGTCCAGGATCCGCAAACCCAGGTGATCGGGATTCACATGGAAAGCATTGCAGGGAACGGACGTGAATTTTTGCGATATCTGCAAAGGGCCTCGGATCAGGGAAAGCGGGTTGTCATTTTAAAATCGGGAAGAACCGTGGCCGGTGCCAGGGCCGCGGCTACGCATACGGGGGCATTGGTGCGTGGCAATGACCGTGTATTTGCGGGGGCGATGAAGCAGTGCGGGGTCTTGCGGGCACACAGTCTTCAGGATTTTTTTGATCTCACGCGAGCGCTGGAGCGTTTTGGTCCCCTCTCGCTCAAAGGAAACCGGATTCTCCTTGGGGCGCTCCCGGGCGGAGAAGCTGTCGTCGTAACCGATCTTTGCGAACGGGTCGGTCTGAGACTGGCCGATGTGAGCAATCAGACATACGAAAAACTTAAATCGATCTTTCCGCCATGGGATATTCCGGCTAATCCGTGGGATTTGGGCTTGACGCTCCAGTTTCACAACCCTGGCAAAGTTTATCAGACCCTTTTTGAATCTGCACATGAAGATCCCAACATCGATGGATTGGCACTGCAAATACACCCTGCGCTGCTGCTTCTTCCCCAGGATAAATTGGGTGCATTTGTAAAGGCCGCCCAGATAGCGAAGCCGGTGGCCCTGTGGATTGCCGGGGTAGAATCCGGGAGGCATGAAAATCTCAAATGGCTGGAAGAAAAAGGTGTTCCGGTATTTTCATCTCCTGAAAAGGCCATCGCAGCCCTTTCAGCCCTGCACCATATAAGCTCTACCCCTTTTACCAATGCGTAAAAAGCCCTTCTAAAGGTACATAATTTTTTTGAGGTGATTTCTTTTCCCGAAAATCCCGGCAATTCAGGGAAGAATCATTTGTACAATTGATTTCATCAGGGCGAAGGCCGGATACAGATTACATTAACTTACACTTATGAATTTTTTGCACGAATGTCCCCTCATATTGTTTTGCCGGGAGTGCATAAAAAGGTGCGCCCTTGGGGCGGGAATTCTTTACATCTGCTTAAAGAGGTACGCATAGCTCCTGCTGACGGAAAGGATCTCCGGTCGATCTTTTAGCTTGATCAGGCAGCGGCCTGAAAAAGAACGGCTTGTTTTTGCGATAAAGTCGGCATTTACAATTGTTCCTCGATGGATACGCCAGAATCGATCCGGGTCGAGTTTATCGCTCAACTCCCTGATACTCTTTCTGATCAGAAATTCCCCCTCCTTTGTTATGACCATCGTGTATTTTTCACTGGCCTGAAAATAATACACATCGTCAACCGGGATAAGTCGTATCCCGTCTCCATGCTGGACCTTAATCCAGCGAAGATAGTCGGCCTGTTCTCCGATCTTTATTTCTGCCACGAGACGCTTGATGATCCCGGCCGTTTCAAGTGACGGTTCCAGGGAGGTTTCCAGCTCTTTGCGGAGTCGTTTGATCGTCTTGCCCAGTCTTTTGTCCGTCACGGGCTTTAGCAGATAGTCCAGGGCTTGATTCTCAAAAGCCTTAATCGCAAAATGTTCGTAGGCGGTGATGAACACAACCCGGCATTTAGTGGCAATTTTCTGCGCGACTTCGATCCCTGAAAGTCCCGGCATCTTGATATCAAGAAAGGCGATATCAGGATGATGTCTTTCTATTAATTCCAGTGCCTCGAGGCCGTTTTCAGCCTCGCAGCAGATGACGAGATCAGGCCATAGGGCGTCAAGCCTTGCCTTTAAGTATAGTCTCAGCTGTTTTTCATCATCAGCTATGATTGCCCTTATCGGGTTCATACGGCACCTCGATAATCGCCTTCATTCCGGAAGGACGGTTCTCTTCAAGTATTAAACGAGCTCTCCCTCCAAAAAGGGATTGCAGACGCTGCCTGATATTTTCGATCCCCATACCAGGATCACTGTTCTCATAAAATCCCTGGCCGGTATCCGAGACCTCAATCCTGATCCTATCTCCGTCAACCGCCCCGCGAATCAATATTTCACCTCCCTCTATCTCCGGTTCCAGCCCGTGTTTGATGGCGTTTTCCACGAGTGGCTGAATCAGCATGGGAGGGAACGTGAGGTTCTTCATTTTTTCAGGGATATCCATCTTGAAACACAGTCTTTCACCCATTCTGATCTTAAAGATGTTTAGGTAAGCGCTTATCAGCTCCATCTCCCGGCCTAAGGTGGATGTGTCTTGCCTTGTTTTGGAGAGCGTTGTCCGCAGGTACTGCATTAGATTCACGAGCATGGATTTCCCTGTTTCAAGATCCGTGTCTATAAGGCTCAGAATGTTGGAGAGGGTGTTGAACAGAAAGTGAGGTTCTATCTGCGCCTGGAGGAGTTTCAGATTGGTCTCAACAATCTTTTTTTCACTGGTCAGTCTCTTTATCCGTTCTTCCTGTATCAAGCTCTCCTTTTCGGATATCGAATACCTGGAAAAAAAGAAGTAATAGATCATTGTTCCGAACATAATCCCGAGGATCATTGCCTTGAAAAAACCTTTTTCAAACAAGGATATAGAATCGATCCTGCCGATGATTGCTGAACCGATAAGCCAGCCCAAAGCTGTCCCAATTATTATGGCGATCACTGAGGAGGACAGCATGGAAAGCGGGCTGGACCAAAAAAAGAAGCTTGAGATCATGACAAGTGAGTGGATTGTAAGGCCGATACTCAGGGATACGATTAAGTACTCGATAAATCCGGTGTCAGCGAATTTAATCCCCTTAAGAAACAACGCGATAATAATACAGAACAGTATGTTGTAGGAAAAATCCCTTAGGATCTGTTTCAGAGTCGGTTTAGGTTTATTTGATATCCTCATCGTATCTAATACTCTATCACGAAACAAGGCAGGGTTTCAAGTCCGGTGCCGGATGATAATGAACGTCAAACATGGAACATCCAACGTCCAACGTCGAATGAAAAACAAACATCCAATAGCGAACATTTAACCACGCCAGGGCGTGCTTTCTTTTCAGCCGTTTTGATACTCGTAACGAAAATCCTAATTAATTCATCTGTTTCTTCATCTTTCCCCATCGAACATTCGGTGTTGGACGTTCGATGTTGGACGTTCATCATTTTTACAGCCTAAAATGTATACTCCAGCCCGGTCATCCATTGAGAGTCCAGGATACTGCCAAACTCCCTATCCCCGTTCCCGGAATTGACGGTTCCGATTGAGAAGAGCTGGATATTATCACCAACAAAGTATTCCACAATGGATATGAACTGGCCGGAGCCGTCGTCCATGTTCCAGGTCCAGCGGAACAAGAGATTCAGGACATCGACGATATCATTATGACTGTATTGAAACATGGCATAGTTTTGTCTCAGGAATCTCAGTCCTGGATCTGCGGTCTGGCCAAGCGTCATTCTGGACAGACCCAGGAGAGAACCTGTAGATTCAGCGGAGGCATTTTTTCTTAAGCTATAGTAGGTGTTTGCCTGATCATCACTATATCCCGGGCTGTTATAGAGATATTCGACCATAACGGTCGGCCCCGACTCAAGGGTATATGAACCGCCTGCCAAGAGAATGCCCTTTAGGGACGAATCGTCTTCATCGGTTGCCTGCATGGTTGCGCCAAAAGGATGCGTGTCCACCGCCACGGGGTAGAGCGCGCTTGTGCCTCTGGACAGAGTGCCCTCTCCATATAGCAGAAGGGCATCCGTGGCGGTCCAGCCCCCAAAGAAACCCAACCGGTTTCTATTCCTTTCCTTGTGGGAGAAGATTACGCCTGCGTAGCTCTCCTGTCCCGAATAATCAAGCTTTAGGGCATAGACCTTATCAAATGACCCCGTTTCAAACTCCTGTCGCCCTTTGTCCAGATTGGCGATAAGGGAGACAGACCATGTCATTTCGGGGAGCCATACAAGACGGGCAAAACCCATCCCGGGCACTTCTTGTTTGGGGTTGCTCCGTCCGTTGTCCGCAAAAAAAGGGTTGGAAGGAGAGATAAGATAGGAAGGCCCCCATTGAAGGTTTTCTCTTCCGTAAGAAGCAAATAGACTTTCAATTATGCGTATCCTTGCAAGCCATTCATTGACAAACCAGTCAACTTCCCAGTTGTCATCCCCCTTTCGAGTCCCGTCCTCCCATGCCATCCATTCAAGGCTCATTCTAGGCTTTACGCTTAACTCCAGTCTCCTGAAATTCAATTGGGCATCCGGGCGGAGTTCCAGATCAGCCTGATAGCGCGGTATCTGAAAAAAGTCATTATCAGGGTTCTGCGTAGAAGCCGCCACGTCCTGATAGGTTCCGAAAGTCAGGAATCTCAGGCTGTAATCAAAACCCTCTTTCAGTTCATCCCATAGATCGGAAATCTTCGTCGGATCTTTGTCCTCATCACCAGAGTTGAGGTCTGAGGCCAGGGAGAAGGCCGGCAAGAAGAAAAGGCCTATCATAAGGATAGACATAAGTGCCAAAGACCGGCGTTCAGATGCTCGAAGATATGGGATCTTCAATGGGTGATGGGCGGCCCTGTATCTCCTTTTGGTTCTATCCCCCATGTTCCGCACCTCAAATCATCTCAGCAACAGATTAAGACTAAAGGCTGAATCCGGTATCTTTTTGAGCCGTACTTTGTGGTAGGTCATGGTCGTGATATTGGCCTTAATAACTGCGTCGGTTATGACCATCTTGGAGACAAAGAGTCGGGACGTGCCCTTAATCATGATGCTGTTTTCATATTCAAAGATTGCTGATTTGAATCTTTTACCCGATACCGTGAAGAACTCGGATTTGACACCGACTAATCGCTCCTTTGAGACCCAGTATCTGATCCGGTCATATGTGGCCTTTTTGTTGGTGGCCTTCAGATCCAGGAGGTAGCAAGGCTCTCCTTCGACGGTATCGTCAGAAACCGAAATCGGTTCGTAGTCCCCGGCATAGTTTGTGGAAGCTATATCTCCGTTTGAAGCCCCACCCATCAACTTCTGTCTGGGTGAGATTGGGACCGGTTTCCTCAATCCTGGTTTTATGAACCACATGTTCCGATCAAGCATTAACAGCTTGCGTCCCTTCACTTTAGGGGGAGAGCGAAATTCCGCCAGGCTGTTGTTGTCGCGGGCCTTAATTCTGAGAGTTCTATTTTGCGTGCGTCCCCTCTCGATTGATTCGATCTTTATCTCCCACTCAATCCCTTTTAAGTTTCCTCTTGCCCTATCCGCGCTGGAAAGGATCTCTGCAGGGGCCATTTCAGCGGATACAGGCTTAATGAAAACCGCAATACAAATAAATAATGCCGGGATTAAACCCTTGAATACCCATTTCATATATCGTCTCCTTGTTTGACCTCGCATCTCTATCTCTGCACCTCTTTCATTCGGCCTTCTGCCTTCAACCTTACGTCCTTTTCATACATGCCCCAATGCATCCACGACATTCTGTCTGGCCGCCCGTCTTGCCGGAACGACCGCGGCCAACAACGAGAGAAGAACCAGGAAGAATGTCAAAATGATCATGGACCCGGGCAGCAGATTGATGATCAAAGGGACGGGTGACGAGCTTGAAGGTGGGATATAGGTGGGCTCAATAATCCGGATGACCTCCCACACCGCCACGTTCAGGATACTGCCCAGTACGCTCCCCAGGAGACCGAGCATTGCCCCCTCGATGGCAAAGAGGAGGTTTACGCCACGCCGTTTCAGGCCCAAGGCCCGCAGGGTCCCGATCTCTCTGGTCCTCTCCAATACGCTCATCCCCATTGTATTGATTACACTCATGACCACAATAATCAGGACAATAGTGAATATGAACATGAAGATCATATCGAACATGCCTTTTACCTGGAAATAGAAGGTTGAGAGCTCTTTCCAGGTCTTTATTTCACATTCCAGCCCTGCCTTTGACAATATCTCGAGCAACCGCCTCCGCACCTGCTCCGTCTTTTCCCAATGGTTTAGCAGTACGACAACCTGGTCCGCCTTTTCTGTGTCGTACAGAGATTGGACGAAACCGAATGGGGCGCGGATGTATTTGTCATTGGTAGCGTTTGAACCCGTGTCATAGACGCCCGACACCTCCATATCGAGCGCGTTCATCTGGCCGTCAAGTGTAGGGGCCATGACCACCGCATCACTGCCCGGTTTCAAGTTGAGAATCCTTGCCAGCTCCTCAGCCATTTCGACACCGTACGGCTTTTTATCGCTAATCCCCTCTCCTCTTACCGGCCTGAAGGCGGCCCAGGCGCCTCTTATGACCTTTTCATCCAGGAGTATTACGCCTTTTGCCAGAAATATGGTGGATGTGCGTCCGTTTGAGACCAACCCCGAGATATTCATCTGGGGAGTGGCCAGAATGACGTCATGATTTTCCTCTACCAGCCCGATTATCTCCCGGACCTCATTCTTTGAGAGCATGTATTTTTCCGGTGCTGTCTTGCCCTCTTTCAGCCATCCCTTCTTATATATCGTGAGATGTCCGAGGCCTTCTCCCCTGATTGCAGACTGCCTGAGACCCTCATAGGTGTTGTCCGTATATCCTCGAAAGAGACCCACTGCTGCAAAACCCAGGGCGATGGCGAGAAGGGTCACCAAAGATCTTCGCCTGTTTTTCATAATATTGCGAACGGCAATCTTTATCCATTTGATCATCTTTCATCACCTCCGTCCAAAATCTTCCCATCCTCAAGTCTTACCATACGTGCTACCTCATCAAGAAGTCTCTGATCATGGGTGGAGAAAATAAAGGTTGTGTCTCCCTTCTGATTGATATTTCGCATAAGCGTGATGATCCTCAGGGATGTCCCCGAGTCCAGATTGGCAGTGGGCTCATCTGCAATGATTAGAGACGGATTGGTGATCAAAGCCCTTGCTATGGCAACCCGCTGCCGTTGACCGCCGGACATCTTGTCGGGCCTGTGACGAACAAAATCAGACAATTCAACCTCATCCAGACGACTGAGCGCCCTTTCCCTGGCCACGGAGAAAGAGGCGCCTTGTATCTGTAAGGGCAGCATCACGTTCTCTTGGGCGGAGAGGACCGGAATCAGATTAAATCCCTGGAATATGAAACCAATGGATCTGTTGCGCAGTTCGGTTCGCTTATTGTCAGACAGTAAGGTGACTTCCTGGCCGTCGATAAAGACGCTCCCCGCAGATGGCTCGTCAATGGCGCCGATAAGATTCAATAAGGTGGTCTTGCCTGAGCCCGAAGGTCCCCAGATGGCCACAAACTCGCCTTTGTCAATGGTCAGGTCAACACCGTTCAGGGCGTGTACGACTGTCTCCCCTAAAAAATAATCTTTTTTGATGTTTATCATATCAATTAAAGGCATCATGTTCTCCTTTTGGCTTTATAAGCTGTTAGCCAGTTTCCCGTATTTTTCCGCCTTCGCCTTATCTCCTTTCTTTCTGAATAGCTCGGCCAGGTTAGTATAGACCTTTTTCTTTATGGACTCCAGGGAATCCGAATTCTTATCTATTAAACCCGCCAGATACTCAAAGTCCTCCAGGGCAATATCTCCCCTGCCTAAAAAAGAGGGCAGGTTCTTTGAATTGAAGGCCCTTGTCATCCTTACTGAAATATTATCAGGGTCCTTTCTTACCGCCTTGTCCATATGGCCCGTTCCTTTATTGACATGAGACATCTTTTTGATAGGGTTCCACGTGGTCTGGGCCATCATAGTCGTGGCGCTCCCCAGGTAACACATGGTCTCGTAATCCTTCCTTTCTGTCTCATGTGCTCTGGTCAGAAAATCCACTGCCTTGGTTGCATACTTCTTGGGATCCTTTTTAGCCTTCGTATGGTAGGCGATCCCAATGGCCTTGAGCATCTCATAATCCAGCGAATCCTGATTGAGTCTCTGTTGAAACTCAGAAATCTTATTGTCCAATTGAGATTCGCTCATATCCTGCAATTCAGCCCAGTCTTTGGCCAATACGGCAGAGACAATGAAAAAAGTCACGAGTAGGGTAATTCCCACCGTCGTCGAATGTAGCGCTTTTAATCGCTCTTTCATTTTTGCCTCCTTCATCCATTTCTCTCAGGTTTCGTAGCCCGATCATGATATTAAACCCTCGTTGCAAAAGTAACCTCCCAATATGCAGGGGGGACGAAACTTGAATATCTTTTTTACAGGACAATAAAGCATAAATATGTACGTCGCAACGGTAATGCGATGAAGCGGGGAAACAGAGGCGTGGATTGCATATATGAGGGATGAACGAGGGGATGAATTAAAGGTAACCTTGCCTGGAGGCCAGTGAGCAAATGATGAAATCACGGATCAACAGTTCAGATTTTCGGTGAACCCTGAACCTGGAACCGCTCACTTTGGCTATAATCCAAGTCGACGAGCGATAAGCTCCTTCATAATTTCGTTGGCACCCCCGTAAATGCGCTGGATGCGCGCGTCGACAAAAAGCCGTGAAATGGGGTAGTCTTTCATATACCCATAGCCTCCGAAAAACTGCAGACAACGGTCGGCCACCTCGAACTGCAGATCGGTAATCCAGTATTTGGCCATGCTAACCTCGGTTACCAGATTTTCTCCGGCCATGTGCCTGGGGATCAAATCATCCAGAAACGACTGGGCCAACTGTATTTTGGTTTTCATTTCAGCCATACTGAATCGGGTATTCTGGAATTGGCCAACCGTTTGTCCGAAGGCTTTGCGTTTTTTTACGTAGTCCAGGGTCAACTCGAAAGCCCCCCTGGCTGCGGCAAAAGCGCCGATGGCCAAGCAGTGATACACAGGTCGGCCAATTGACCGTTGCTTATGAAGGTTTTGGTACCGTTGACGATATAGTGGTCACCCTCGCGCCTGGCGCTGGTTGTCAGCTGCGCGATGTCGGAACCCACCTCCGGTTCTGTCATGGCAAGGGCCAGTATCGATTCCCCCGTGATACAACCCGGAATCCATTTTTGCCTCTGTATTTCACCGGCGAACTTTTCGATATACGGAAAGAAGATATCGCTGTGCGCGCTCCAGAAAAGCCCGCTCAGTGCGTGATAATACAGTTCTTCGGTGATGATCACAGAATACAGGAAATCGCCGCCGGGCCCGCCGTCGCTTTCATCTGCCGTTGGACACAGCCAGCCGTTTTTCCCGGCCTCAAGCCACACCTCTCGTGGCGTTACACCTGCTTCTTCCCATTCATCGTAATAGGGAATTATTTTGTCTTTTAGATAACTTCGAAAAGATTTCCTGAAAATTTGATGCTCTTGTTCAAAGATACGCCGATTCATTGTTTTCTCCTGGAGAGCGCGCGAATTCTCACCCGTCACTGATCATGACCATCCGTCATTATCAGAGTCGCCGGGTATTGACATCCGGAAGGTGTTATCACGCGGACACAAACTGGGATCTGAAATAGTGATGACGATTGCCGTCACCGTACCGCTAATGGTGGCCGTAATGGTTCCGAGGCCACTCAAATCGTCGAGCGCAACCATCTCCAAATGGTCAGGTTGTCAAGTGCCTGATTTAATAATGACAAACCATCTCTGTTTCAATTCAAAACAAAACACTGATTTGATATGTCAAGCGGGTGCGAAAGTTTCTATTGATGTTTGGGGTTCGTTCCGATATTGGTTGCATCAATAAATATTCATAAATGAAGCCATGGCGGGAAATGGGCTAGCGGCTTTAAATCCATGCAGGAGGTGTTTAAAGTGAGAACAAAGGAACAATATATTGAAGGATTGAGCAAGATGAAGCGCAACATCTTTGTCGACGGCCAAAAAATCAACCGTGACGACGAAGCTCAAATGGACTGCATCAACACCATCGGATCCACTTTTGATGAAGCCGCCAAACCGGAAAACGCGGAACTGCTGTTGGCCAAATCCCATCTCACCGGGGAAACCATTAACCGTTTCACCCACGTCCACCAATCGGCCGAGGATTTGCACAAAAAACAGGATATGACCCGTTTTATGTGCCGCAAAGTCGGGGGCTGTATCCAACGCTGCATGGGTATCGATGGAACCAACGCCATCTACAATGTTTCCTACGAGGCGGACAAGCTCAACAATGGTGATTCCGAGTATCATGAAAATTTTAAAAAATGGCTCACCCGCTTCCAGCAGGAAGACCTGGTGGGTTGCTGCGGTCAGACCGACGTCAAAGGCGATCGCCTGTTACGCCCAGCGGATCAGCACGATCCGGACGCTTACGTGCATGTGAGTGAGGTGCTCCAAGACGGCATCGTGGTTAACGGATGCAAATTGCACATATCCGAAGCCTCCGTGGCGGACGAGATTCTGGTGCTCCCCACCCGGGCGCTGCGTGAGGAAGACAAAGACTATGCCGTCAGTTTCGCCATTCCCGGTGATTGGGATGGTCTGAAACAGGTCGTGACCATTCACAACCTGAGACCTCGAGCGCATTTCAAACGTGGATTTGTCCCCGGCGCCACTGATTCCTACCTGATTTTCGACAATTGCTTTATCCCCTGGGAACGGGTCTTTCTGTGCAAAGAATGGCAACACGGCGGTGTTTTGGCACTTTTGTTCGCCCTTTTTCACCGTCACAGTTATTCGGGTTGTAAACCGGCCATCGGCGATGTGCTATTGGGCACCGCGGCTCTGGCGGCCGAGGTGAACAATATCCACAAAACGACCCATGTTCGTGAAAAACTGGCTGAATTCATCAAAGTCACCGAACTCGGCTACGCCGCCGGTTTTACGGCCTCGGCCATGGGTAAGCCCGAGGTGTACATCCCCGGAGTCGGATTTATGCCCTATGGTCCCGGATCCTACATCCCGAACTCTATTTACTGCAATGTGGGCCGCTGCCTGACCGGGGAAGCCGTGTTCCACGAAAGTGAGTTGCTGACCGACATCGCCGGAGGAGTGATCGCCACCTTTCCGTACGAAGGTGACTTCGTAAACAAAGAGACCGGAGATCTGCTTTTGAAGTACACCAAGCGCAACCCCGACATGCCGGTGGAAGACCAGGCCCAGTTCTGGCGCTATCTGGGGGATATTCTCTGCTCGGCCACGGGCGGGATCAGTGCCGTAGGCAACTATCATGGCGGCGGTTCTCCGATCATGGAACAGATCGCCATTACGACCCAATACGATATCGAATCCAGAAAGAAGCTGGTGCGGCACATTGCCGGAATGAGCGACGGTGACCCCCAGGCTTGCGACGCAGACGTATTGTGTGCCAAGAAGACTGAATTGGAAAACTAAATTAGGAGGCTGGAAATAAATGCCCCTCTTCGACCCGAAAGCGAAAAGGGGCATTTCTATGTGTATCTTTTGCCCGTGAATCATAATGTTAGGAGGTAAAAAATAATGCGAACAAAAGCGCAATACATCGAAGGTCTCAGCAAAATGAAACGCAACATCTACCTCAATGGAAAGAAAATCGATCGGCACGATGAAGTGCAGATGGACTGTATCAACACCATCGGAACCACCTTTGATGAAGCGGCAAAACCCGAAAATGCAGATCTGCTTTTGGCCAAATCCCATCTCACGGGTGAAACCATCAACCGTTTCACCCATATCCATCACTCCACTCAAGATTTGCACAAAAAACAGGACATGACCCGTTTTCTGTGCCGCAAAGTCGGCGGTTGTATTCAACGCTGTATGGGTATCGATGCAATCAATGGAATCTATAATGTTTCCTATGAAGCGGATAAGCTGAACAGCGGCAGCACCGAGTACCACGCCAACTTCAAGAAATGGCTCACCCGATTCCAGCAAGAGGATCTGGTGGGCTGTTGTGCTCAGACCGATGTCAAGGGGGATCGTCTGCGTCGCCCGGCCGACCAGCACGATCCGGACGTCTATGTGCACGTATCCGAAGTGCTCAAAGATGGAATTGTCGTCAACGGATGTAAATTGCACATATCCGAAGCCTCAGTGGCCGACGAGATTCTGGTGGTCCCCACGCGGGCGCTGCGCGAACAAGACAAAGACTATGCCGTCAGTTTCGCTGTCCCCGGTGACTGGGACGGGATGAAACAGGTGGTAACGGTTCGTAATCTGCGGCCGCGCAAGTTTTTCAAACGCGGTTTCGTACCCGGATCAACCGACTCCTATGTGATCTTTGATAATTGCTTTATCCCCTGGGAGCGCGTTTTTCTGTGTCGTGAATGGCAACACGGCGGTATTTTGGCACTTTTGTTCGCCCTTTTTCACCGTCACAGTTATTCGGGTTGTAAACCGGCCATCGGCGATGTGATGACGGGGACGGCGGCTCTGGCTGCGGAAGTCAATAACATTCACAAAACCCCGCATGTGCGCAAAAAACTGGCCCATTACATCATGATCACAGAACTCGGTTATGCGGCCGGTTATACGGCCTCGGCCATGGGCAAACCCGAAGTCTATATGCCGGGGGCTGGATTTGTACCCTACGGTCCGGGATCCTTTATCCCCAACTCCATTTACTGTAACGTAGGGCGCTGTTTAAGCGGTGAAGCCGTATTCAAGGAGAATGAGTTGCTGACAGATATCGCCGGCGGAGTGGTGGCGACATTCCCCTATGAAGGCGATTTCATGGACGATGAAATCAAAGACCTGCTGCTGAAATATACCAAACGCAACCCCGATATGCCGGTCGAAGACCAGGCCCAGTTCTGGCGTTATCTGGGCGATTGCCTCTGCTCGGCCGCGGGCGGGATTAAAGCCATTGGCGCTTACCACGGCGGCGGTTCGCCGATTATGGAGCAGATCGCCATCACCAGTCAGTATGATATCGAATCCCGCAAAAAACTGGTGCGGCATATCGCCGGTATGAGCGACGGCGATCCCGGTGCATGCGACGCGGATGTGCTGAAAAAAGAAAAGGCTGACTCGGAAAATTGATAGCGTCGCAAAAAGTCCCATCTACTGCGTTGTAATATTTTTCAGACACTCGGCCTACTACAAGTATGGCCTCGTTCCTGAAAAAATACGACGCCTTGAGGAGGTCCCAATGCCGAAAAATTTCAAATCATGGCCGGATCAGTGGCCCAAAAATTTGAATTATCCCGAACAGCCGGTTTATTCCTTTCTCGACCACACCGCAGCGCGGGTGCCCAACAGGATCGCCATCATTTTTGGAGGAATGGAGTTGACTTACGGGCAGCTGAAAGAACTAAGCGACCGTTTCGCCACGGCCCTCGATGATATGGGTGTCCGAAAGGGGGACCGGGTAGCGATCCACCTGCTCAATATGCCGCAGTTTGCCATCGCCTATTATGGGGCCATCAGGATCGGGGCTGTCTTTACACCTCTAAGCCCTCTCCTTTCGCCGAGGGAGGCGCTCCACCAACTCAATGACTCGGGAGCAGAGACCTTGATTTCCATGGACCTTCTTTTCCCGGGAATCCAGTCGATCATCCCGGAAACAGCAATTCAGCGGATCATAACCACAAGTATCGCAGATTGTTACAACCCGATCATCTCTCCCCTGAAGCCCCTCGACAAGATTGAGGTCCCTGACACGATTGATATGACACCTCTTCTGAAACAGTACCAACCCCTTGAGAAGGAAATCCCAATCGATGTCAAGAAAGACCTGGTTCACCTTGCCTATACGGGCGGAACCACAGGTGTCTCCAAAGGTGTGATGCTGACCCATGCCAACGTGGCGGCAAATGTGCTTCAGTATGGCAACTGGGCCAGCGGCGCACAAGTAGAGATGGTCGATGGGATTTTGAAGGCGGTCTTTCCGCCGGGGATTGACCCCAAGAAGGACAGGCTCACCATTCGCGATCAGGAGACTGCCCTGGTGGTGGTCCCCTGGTTTCATGCCATGGGGACTGTTGGTTATCTCAATGTCCAGGTGTATGGTGGAAATACCCTGGTGGTGTTTCCTCGATTCGACCCAAAAGAGTATCTCGACGCTGCAGTTAAATACAGAGCCACCATGCTCGGGGGGGCACCCCAGCTTTTCATTCCCCTGATTAACCTCCCTGACTTTGATTCATACGACCTCTCCAGCATTAAGATCGCCTCATCAGGGGCGGCTCCTCTGGCGATGTCTGTTCTCGAGAAGATGCTCGATGCCTTCACCGGCGGTGTTGTTCAAGAGGGCTATGGAATGACCGAGTGCTCCATGGGTGCAACGTCCAATCCTCCTGATCGCAACGCCATCCGCCCGGGGTCAGTGGGTCTCCCGGTTTTTGACACCGGATGGTTCCTGGAGTGCAGATCAGGATATTGGGGTATGGGCACCGGGTGCATTGGATTGAAAAATGTATCCGGCCAGGAGGTCCGGTTGAAGGTCAACGCTGAGGGGAATAACAATGTCAAGAGAAAATTCAGTGCGGGTAGGCATAGAAATGCTGATTTTAAGGGATCCATGACCGTACACACCTGTAAGAAAAAGAACAGCAAGGGCCAGTGGGAAAAGGTCAAATGCTACGATCTTTTTAACCGGACAAAGAATGAAAATTCCGGGGGCGGATGCGGGTGCAAGAGCTTTAGCTGCCTGCCCGGGTGGTAAGCCGGCTGGGGATTATCCGGATCAAAAGATTAAAGATAGGAATTTGCTTTTAGTGTTCGTAAATATTGCAAGAAAATTGCTTGTATGCCAAGGATGATGCCGGTACTGCATATTGTATGAACTGAAATAGTTTCCACAAAAAAACTGAAATAAGACGAAAGAATAATCTAATTAAATCAATGATCAAGGTTTGACCCCAATGCAACGCCCGGCATGGGCGTGAATTTATGGGGTGAAAGTCCCCTATGTGTGAACCCTGTCAACGTCGTGAGACGTGGACATAAACATTAGCCGAAGGCAAGCGAGTTTTTGCGCTCCCGGAGCATCTATTCGTGATTTTCTCGGCATGAAACCCGGATAACATATCTAAAAGTGTCTATTAAGTTTAATAGTTTAATACGTCCCCAATCTTCCCACGGCGCTTCGAGTGGAATGCTTCTATTGAGTTCAGTACGAGGTTAAGAAATGCATATTGAAGTGCATCTTTATTGCCGTACATTTCATTAAAAGTATTGCTTGTTGTTTTCAAATTAATTCGGAAATTATTTAACTGTGCTGCCAGAATTTTTTGGACATCGTAAATTACTTCCATAACAGAAAAACGCTCTTCTTCCGCAATGGAATCGGACACCAAATTCTTAACTGTGGAAAGTTGGGTTGCAAGTTCGTTGAGGTTTTTGTTGAGTGCATCCAGTTCTTGGCGAATCTTGTCGCGAGCTGAGAAATCTAGTCTCGCTTCCAAGATACGAGCATTCATTCTTGCGGTTTCTATGGAGTTCAGCATCGAGTGGCGAATTCCTTGGATCAATTCGATCGAAAGAGCTGCTCGCGATAGCGAGCGGTCTCACTTATCGCTCATCTTGAGGGGCGCGCATGAAGCGCAGCGTAATGAGCGTCCCTCTCAAAGATGTTGTTGGGCACTTTTTGACAAATCGTTTATCAATCTTTCAAAATCGGATGTATTGGAAAACCTATGAAATCCTCCTTCCCCAATAAACATAAAAGCTTCATCTAAGAAGGTTGAAACATCCTCTAAAATAGCCTTCAAATCGTCATACTTAAAACCAGTTTCTTTTGCAAAATTTCTTGATGTTACGTTTTTGTCGCGATGTGCAACTACTTTATTCCTGTACTTGAATAATCTACGCCCTCTTTCCCATAAATCATCGAAATCAGTCCGATCTGTTTTGAATTGTTTCTCAGTTAATTTCTCTATTTCTTTGATTACAAATTTAAGACTAATGGAGTTTTTATCGTTATCAAATACTGAGGCAAGTTTTACGATAAAGCTCGTGTATAGAGCAGGACGAATTGTCTCAAATAAATTTAAATAATTATTATACACATTGACAATCTGCTGTCGCATAGGGTTTGTACCGTATAGAAACCACCATGCTTCGTGGCACATTCGTGCGTGATTAATTGTACGTTTTATGTCATCAAGAATTTGTTCCATCGTAGGAAGATTTGTATGCCCAACGTTTTTGGGTAACCAGCGCCGCATCGATATTTGAGCTAAGATGCCCAAGTTTCTCGGCGTCTGGTTAACCCAATGGTTGGGCATCAGTATTTTGCATTAAAGTCCTTAAATGCTGTCTGAAATGCGTACTTTAGCCTGTTCACATCCATTGAATTCTGAGGCTGAATGTTGTGCTCCCATAATCTTTTTTTGTGGCTTAAAAGTTTCTCAATCGAGCTGGAAGTACGATTAACTACAAAAAAAGCTTTGTCCGCAGACACATCCATAGTGAAACCGAGGAATCCCCTGCCAAGGCCTAAACCAAGTGAACTGTCATAAAACTTGGCCTCAGCAGAGATGATCACTTTTGCGGAACGAGGCGCCACATTTCCACCGCTATTTCTGCATAGATCAGCTTCATCTTGCATAAGGACACAGATGTCACACTCATGGAGAACTTGAGAAGCACCAGCAATGCGAACCCCAACATGGGCTTCTAAAATTGGTTTATTCTGGAACTCTATGATCGCATAACCATAGTCTGCATTTGTGGAACTGATATATCCCGGGCTCGTTCTGAAAATAAAGGTGGTTGGGGTTGCGGATTCTATACTGCGGAACTCGACCGTGCCACCCTGATCCCTTGCAGCCTGACAAACCAATGAGAACAGATAAGCTTCGTAGATATCACTGGCTGCAGAGGATGTTGTGAGGGTCGTGGGGAGAGCGGAGCCTAAAACAGCTTGGATATCGCTAAGAAGTCCAGGTCTTAATGGCATCACACAACCTCCTTGAGTTCTCGGAGAAGTTGCTCCAATCGCAGGACACTGTCTTTTCTGCTCAGGATGTCTGGCTTAACAAACATAACATCACTGCCTTCTGTATCAGGAGCAAAGCCTATAGTCTTCTCATCCCTAAGCCCTTCATTTATAATCTCGTATGAGTTCAAAATACCAAGAGATAAACCGACTGAGGCTGCTTCCAAGGCCTCGATAAGCAAATGGAGTTTCTCTCGCTCTGTAAATGGTTGCGTTACGATAAATTTAGCCGGGCGGCCCTTTCGCTTGGGAAAGTAATCGGAATGAAGGCCCTGACGGGTTGATTCCACCTGTATGTCTTTGGTCCCTGCCTTGCCAAGGGCGATTTGGCGTTCGACATCGACTATCAACCAGTCAAGCCCCTCCAATCGGATAATTTCCGACAATTCACTATAGACTTTTGAGGCAGCTCTTGGCTCAAGCATCTCTACATGTTCCTCCCCTTGTTGCCCAACGCCGGCTGTTGAGCCGCGAGGATGGCGCTCCGACGCAAGCTTGCTTGCGGCGGGGCGCCACCGCAATTGGCTCGAACGCCCTTGATAGGTGGAGCGTGAGCGGAACCTGGCAAGGACGTTCGAGGGCGAAGCACTCAACAGCCGGCGATAAGTGAGACTGCTCGCGATAGCGAGCGGTCTCACTTATCGTGCTCTTCAGCGGCTGAGGTACGAAGTCCGCTGCAAGAAGCTTGTTAGCTCCGGTATCAACACTGTGTTCCCATCAACGTCATAACTGAAATCGAGCAATCCACAGAGACAAAGCACAGGCCTGTGGATGTGCCAAAGCTCACCATCAGTCCGTCCCAATTGTCCCCTTCGCCCACCAGTAGACGCCATTTTGACAGCCGCTTGCCGAGGACCCGCGAGAAGCGCTTATCATGGGATACTTCATGGTAAGAACAGCCTGGTCGTACGTCCAACGGCGCGTCAGTCTGGCAGTGCCCACACCCAATCCCTATGGCAGAAACATCGAGCATTGTCTCTATCTCAAGGAAGTATCCCTCCAAATTGAGGCCGTACCCCTCGGCAACCGTAGGGCAGTCATCCCTGACCATCTCCCACACCCCAACCAGCCTCCGTTCCAGCAAGTGGTCCTCAACAATTGCGAATCTGTCTGTCATGTTCCGTTTCGGTACCCCTCGATGAGCTAACGATGAGGTCACCTGCCGGTGTAGAGCGTAGCGAAACACCGGTCGGGTGGACTGAAAGGTTATACTCAGATTCGGTTAAGATTGCCTTTTTCTCCAAATATCAGCTAATAACCATTGATTTGACCCTGGGATTTTTATTTCCCAATCACGCCATCCGTTTCTGCTTGTATTAGAAATGGCAACAGATGCTGCAGAGAATGATGAAAACGAACCGAAAGTCTGAACTTGGAACTGCCCTTTCTTTATTTCACCACTATAATCATTCCCTTTGTATGTGAATCTACACAAGGTGCCTTCGGGAGGGAAACCTTTTGGTCTATGCTTTTTGATTTTAGGTTGAGTCTGTTTTTTTGTGCGTATTTGCTTTTTAGACACTTCAATCCGTGTGCTGTCTATAGTCGCAACATTGGAATCTAAAAAACTCTCAATTTGTTTTTCATCCGCTCGATAACCACATATTTTTTCAAGGGTTTCATTAATGAGCTCTACTAAAAATTCATCTGGTTCGGAAATTATTTTATTCCACGCTTTTGGTAAGCTGCGTTTGATTTCAATATCTTTAACTCGGCCCTTGTAGATTTGTTGTGCCTTTTTTACAGCCCCTTCATTTTTAACATTTTCTTTTTCAAGAAAGTCAATAAATTTTCTAGCTATATCATTTGGGTGCGGCTCTTTTGCAACGGCTTCGAAAAGCAATAATAATAGAGAG
>CAZHAH010000052.1:0-32815 GCA_964530095.1 uncultured Desulfobacteraceae bacterium
GGTGGAATCCCATTATTTCTTGTTTCAGCGTTTTTTGACAGCAAGAAAATGATAGTGTCATCATGATAAACGAAGGATTTGCCCCAAAGTTGCCTAAAAACATACCAAGTGGCATAAAGTTTCAAGGGAATTTGACTTAATTTTCCGGGATCGTCCCTGAGTGAATGCCAAAATTTTGAAAAATTGGCATTTTTTGCCCCTGCGGGAAAGCTGGATTCTATCTTTGTTTTGCCACAATCACATATCTGCTGGTGACCCCCGGTATGCTTTTCTTCTGCATGGCTGAAACCACGTTGGCCGCAAACCGTTCTGAAGACATGGGCGCTTGGATGATGTGCGTCTCCTGCCATCCGCATTTTTCAAGCGCTTTCAGGTAATCGTTGATTAATATTGATTCAGCGCCGGTTCAATGCAAGACAGGTGTCCGCCACCATCACCCCGTCTGCCATGGGATCAACAACAAGGTCGTTTTGGGATGAAAAGAATTTCAGAATATGGGCCACAAGCTGGGCCGGTATCCTCCCGGGCCAATCGTCCCCGAAACGTTCATCACATTGATTAAAATACCATTTATCCCAGGTGCGAAGTCCCCAGCCCAGCGCCTTGAATTTTTCCTGGTCAGTTTTTCCTTCCAATCGTAAGGACCAGGCCAGCGCAAGATCCATGTTATAATGTTTTGCAATGTAATCCATGTCTCGGCCCTGGGAGAGCAAAGTGTGCATATTACTAATTTTGGTATTTTGCACAATTCTTGAAACGACACTTCGATCTACCCCCACCACCTTCGCGATCTTCTCCTGGGTCCAACCAAGGCGGTTTAGGCGGGTGACAATGATGTTTCTGCCGGCCCTTTGACGCGCACTGATATCGGAGATCCAGGTATTGACGGTCTGTTGAATGACGCCTAATTTTTCTGCCAGGGCTTCTTCCGTCCAGGTGCATTCAGGGTCTGAAGCCGCGATGTCACGGGCGACCTGCTTTTTGTCCTTTGGGCTTAATCGGTCTCCATGCCTGGTGTTGCATTCTGCCGATTCGAGCAGAAGGGCTAGGCGGTGTTTCTCGTAATCAAGGGGCTCTTTCTTCCATTCAACAGCCGCAATCTTTTTGATTCCACGCTCTTTAAATGCAAACCAGCGGTGGATGCCATCTATGATTATGGTCGCGTCGGTGGTTTCATTGCCATCTGCATAGTTAAAGACCCTTTGAATCTTGATGGGCGGAAATTGCGCGCCGACCGCAAGCGCTTCAACATACGCGTTAATGGTTTTGTCGCTTTTAGCTCCTCTGGGATAGATGAACTGATCCCAGGTTAAATCAGCAATATTGACTTCCATCCCATCTCCTATCAACGGAAAGAGCCGCGCAAGCGAATTAGGAATGATAAAAACTGTCGACAGTATCTTTTATGCCGATTGTATGAAAATAATTCACCGCAGAATCGCGGTCACCGACGCGCCAAAGCCGCTATGGCGACGGCGCGAGAACGCAGAGAAATCCAATCTTTTTCATTTGTCGCTGATCGGAGTTTTTTGCTATGCGGAAGACGCCGACAAATGAAAACCATCATGCCTTTGGCAGGCTGGCAGCAATCAAAACCGCCCGGCTACCCGATTAGGGTAAATGTTCCAGATCTTCCATATCCTTATGTCTGCCAGCTGCATGTTTATTCTTTTTGAGGTCCTTGAGAGAAATAAAATTTATCGGAATCCTGTCAATTTCAATGACCTCTCGATTCGAGTAACATTCGTTGAAGGCTACCCCAGACGCGCTTGTGATAATTTCAATTCGTACAGGCGGCACACCCATTCGAATGACTTTGTTTTTTTGTAAAAATATGGCTTCTGAAATCGCTTCATTAGGCATACCAAAATCACGAAATGCTGAAGCAACCTTTTTGGAATTTGATTCGCTCATTTCAATCCAAATGTCCATATCACCAGTTGCTCGTGGATAACCATGGTAACCTACCGCGTAACCTCCAACCAGCAGATATCTGACATTATGAGAGTTCAGAAATCTCAAAAAATCTTTGAAGTCTGGATGTAACTCGATCTTGGCCATAAATCATCCTTCTGTTTATCTCGATAGCTTCAATTCGTTCAAGTGGGCTTTTTGAAAACCAATACTTCTTTTCTTCTTCGATATCATCTAAAGAAGTTACATTCACAGTTTGTTTATCAAGTCTCGGGAGTTTATCCATATCACCTATCCTCTACATTGTTTTTTCTGCCATAACATTGCTATTCAGCTGCACGGCTTTTTGTGACCGGCGAAATTGCCGGGGCAGAAAGGCGATACCCTACGGGCAATAAAACGCCTAAATTTTCGCGAAGCGATGACATTTTTGTCCTGAGTGTGTCCGAAGGGCAAAAGTCCGTGTCTGTCTGTGTGTGTGTCAAGTGCGAAACGAGCACGGGCGGTCCCCCTTTAAAACATTCGTTAAAAAGTCTAAGTGAATATTTTCATAATGTCGAGCTATAACATCGCTCCCATGGGCCAGGGAACAAACTCATTATCGCCAAATCCCAATATTTCGCTTTGGGTTTTTTTACCGGAGGCAGCTTCTAATACTAGCTGAAAAATCGTTTGACCCATTTCTGAAATGCTCATTTCACCATCGACAATGGGGCCACAGTTGATATCGATGTCTTCTTTCATATTTTGATACATGGTCGTATTGGTCGCCAGTTTAATGGTCGGCACGGGTTTAAAGCCGCAGACGGTTCCGCGCCCGGTGGTAAAACAGACCATATTGGCCCCGCCGGCGATCATTCCGGTGATCGACACCACATCATAACCGGGGGTGTCCATGAAAACCAGTCCTTGAGCAGATACCGGGTCGGCAAATTGAAAAACCGCATTCAGGTTGGTGGTGCCGCCTTTGGCGACGGCGCCGAGCGATTTTTCAAGAATCGTGGTCAAGCCACCGGCCTTGTTTCCGGGTGAAGGGTTGTTATTGATTTCAGCGTCGAGTCGGGCGGTATAATCTTCCCACCATCGAATCCGCCGGATCAGTTCCTGACCCACATCCTGACTGACAGCGCGGCGCGTCAACAGGTGTTCGGCGCCGTATATTTCAGGCGTTTCGCTTAAGATTGCCGTTCCGCCATGGGATATTAAAAGGTCCGCCGCGGCCCCTAAAGCCGGGTTGGCTGAAATACCCGAATAGGCATCCGAACCCCCGCATTCCAGACCTAATATCAAATGGCCGGCGGGGACCGGCTGCCTGGTAATTCGGTTTGCATCGGGCAGCATCTGCTTTACGGCCTCGATTCCCTGTCGGACAGTTTCCCGGGTACCGCCGCAGGATTGGATGTCAAACACATGCAGATGGGGACCCTTTTCGAGCTGCATGTTTTCAACCAGGCAGTCGACAAGATTGGCCTCACATCCAAGTCCCACCAGGAGGATTCCGCCAAAGTTTGGGTGACGGGCATAACCTGCCAGCGTACGCTGAAGAATTTCAAAACCTTCACCTTTATTCGGCATGCCGCAACCGGTTCCGTGTGCCAGGGCCACAACGCCGTCGATATTGGGATAGGCAGATAAAATTTCCGCGTCAAACGCATCGGCGATGAATCGTGTGACACTGGCGGAACAATTGACCGTGGGCAGAACGCCGATAAAGTTGCGCGTAGCGACACTGCCGTCGCTGCGAACGATGCCCTCAAAGGTAAGGCGCTCTTTTGGGGGAACAAAAGGGGTGGTATGAACGTCCTCTCCAATCGCATAATCGCGGGAGAATTCTCTTATTTCAACATTGTGGGTATGCAAGTGTTGCCCCGGGAGGATGGCCTGTGAGGCAAATCCGATAATTTGTCCGTATTTGAAAATGGGACTCCCGGGATCGATGGGTTGGATCGCGATTTTATGCCCTGCCGGAATCGGCTCCTGCGTAACCACATCCGAGGTTTCAATCGCAGTCCCGGATTCAAGGTCATTTAAAGCCACCATAATATTGTCTTTGGGGTGCAGACGAATTGTTTGCTGATTAGAAGGCATCTTATTTTGCTCCCGACTGCTCACGAATGGTACGGGCGATGGCCGAGACATCTTCGTCACCGTATCCCTGCGCGATGAGTCCGTTTTCAATTTGTTCGACAAAGGCGGTGCACGGAAGCGTAACCCCCAATTCGCGGGCTGCGTTCAAGGCAATCCCTAAATCTTTACGATGCAGTTTCACGCGGAAACCGAGTGGGTATTCGTTCTGGATGACGTTGTCGGCTCTGTTGTCCAATATCCACGAGCCGGCAGCACCGCCGCTTACGGCTTGGACGACTTTGTGCATGTCGAGCCCGGCCTTAATTCCCAAAGTCAATCCTTCGGCCACAGTCATGTAGGTACCGGAGATAATAATTTGATTGATGGCTTTGGTGATCTGTCCGGCACCAATCGTGCCGACATGCGTAATGGTTTTCCCCATGGCCTCCAGTACCGGCAGGGCTTTGGCGACATCATCGGCTTCACCGCCGATCATGATGGACAGGGTGCCTTTTTGAGCGCCCTCGGAACCACCTGAAACGGGTGCATCGAGCATTTTAATGTTTTTTTTGTTCAGCTCTGCGGCAATTCGGCGCGTAACCGTTGGACTGATCGTAGACATGTCAACCACGATGCTTGCCGGTTGTGCGCCTTGAATAATCCCATTGTCGGCCAGCATTATGTCTTCCACATCCGGTGTATCACTCACGCAGGTGATGATGATTTCAGCGCCTTGAGCCGCCTCTTTGGGAGAAGCGGCCCTTTGGGCGCCTTCTTTGGCCACCGCTTCTTCCCGCTCCCTTGTGCGATTGTGGACCGTTACTTCATGCCCGGCCGCCAAAATGTTGAGGGCCATCGGCGCCCCCATGGTTCCCATGCCAATAAATGCGACTTTCATTCTCTTCCTCCTTTTTTTTCCCGTTCCCTCAGATCCTTGCGAATAATCTTGCCGGTGGCCGTCATGGGGAGTTCAGTCACAAATTCGATTTGGCGCGGGTATTCATGCGCGGCCAATCGGCTGCGAACGAAATTGCGGATATCTTCTTCGAGTTCTCCGTCGATGGCGACATCGGATTTGGGGACAATGAAGGCTTTGATGATCTCGGTGCGAGCCTCATCCGGTACGCCGATCACGGCACACAGGGAGACCGAGGGGTGCGTCATGAGGCAGTCTTCGATCTCACCGGGTCCGATTCTGTATCCCGAACTGGTGATCAGATCATCTTCCCTTCCTACAAACCAAAAATATCCGTCATCGTCTTTTTTGGCCAGATCGCCGGTTAAGCACCAATCTCCGACATACTTAGTCCGGGTTGCCTCGGGATTTTTCCAATATTCAAGAAACATGACCGGATCGGGGCGCTTGATGGCCACGTTCCCGGTGGTCCCCGGCGGAAGGAGGTTGCCCTCATCATCGATAATTTCGACGATGTGCCCGGGAATGGCTTTGCCCATGGAACCGGGTCTAATCTCCATGATTTCGGCGCAATTTCCGATCACCAGATTGACTTCGGTTTGGCCATAAAATTCGTTGATCGTAAAATCGAAAATTTCGCGGCCCCATTCGAGGAGCTCCACGCCTAATGTCTCGCCCCCGCTTCCGATACTTCGCATCTTATAGTCGTGGCGGCTTTTAGGGTTTTTAACCTGGCGCATAAATTTAAGGGCCGTGGGCGGCAGGAACGAGTTGCGGATGCCGTGTTTGGCCATGAGATGAAAGGCGAACTCGGGGTCAAATTTTTTGGCGCGATAGGCCACCACCGGTATTCCGTAGTGCCAGCTGGGAAGGAGCACATCGGTCAGTCCGCCGAGCCAGGCCCAGTCTGCTGGCGTCCAGAAGAGATCATCTTCTTTGGGGAAAAAGTTGTGCGGGAATTCAATTCCCGGAAGATGTCCTAAAAGCATGCGATGGGGATGCAGTGCGCCCTTGGGGGGGCCTGTGGTTCCGGAAGTGTAGGCCAGCAGCGCGGGGTCATCGGCACGGGTCTTGACGGGCGTGAATTCGGTAGCACCTTTCTCAATCGTATCCCAGAAATCGAGAACATTTTCTTCCGTTTTGCCACGGGTTACAAAAACCCGTTTAAGATCGGGAAGTCTGTCCCATATGGTGAGAACTTTCTCAAGGTTGGCGCCATCGGTGACAACACATTTGGCTTCGCTGTTGGCAAGCCGATATTCGAGCGCATCCGGACCAAAAAGGGTAAACAAAGGAATAGCCACGGCACCGATTTTGTAAGCTGTGATGTGTGCGATGCCTGTTTCGGGGCACTGCGGCAAGAGGATCCCCACCCGGTCTCCGCTACCGATCCCCAACGCTTTGAGCGTGTTGGCAAATTGGTTGGTAATTCTCCTAAGACGCCAAAAGGTGTATTTTTCAACTTGACCGGTTTCATCTTCATAGATCAGGGCCAGGCGGTAGCGCTGCTGGGCCCATTTGTCACAGACATCGACCCCGATATTGTAGTATGCAGGGATTTGCCATTTAAAATGATTGTAAACCTCTTCATAGGAGTTGCCGGATTTTAACATGATGTCACTTCCCTGTTTCTCGAGGTCAAAGCTGACGGTCTCGCAAAAAGCCCAACTTCTGTGTTATGCTGCATTTTGCAATCATTCAACGTACGGTAAGTACGTCTCATGATTACAAAGTTTGCAGGCCTTGAATTTGAACTATTTGCGAAACCGTCTAAATAGGACTTTCTACGATTTCATCAAAGCTGCCGGTTTGGAAAAGCACACAAATCGATACGACGGGCGCAGATTGCCGATGTATAGCGTTTTACCTAACAACTTTCCGGGGGTCAAATAAAAATCATAAACGTATACATGATGCTTCAGTCCTGAAAAAGGGGAGTGGCGTTAGCTTCGGAAGGACTTTATCTCCCAAAATATAAATTGGGCAACCACAGGGCAATCCCTGGAAACAGCATGACAATGGCTAAACCTAGCATCATAACCAGCACAAAGGGTATGATCGAGCGGTAGATATCCGCCAGCGTTACCTCCGGAGGCGCCATGGCTTTCATCAGAAACAGGTTATATCCGAATGGAGGCGTCATGTAAGCAATCTGACAGGTGATGGTATAGAGAACACCGTACCAGATCGGGTTATAACCCAGATTGATTATCAAGGGGACATAAAGGGGCGCAACAATGATAAGCATGGCCGTATCGTCCAAAAACATGCCCATCAGGATGTAGGACAACTGCATCATCACAAGCACCCCAAACGGACTGAGGCCCCACCTTTCGATAAATAGAGACTTGATTGCATGCACGGCACCCAGACCGTCAAAAACGGCACCAAAGCAAAGGGCCGCCAGAATCACCCACATGAACATGCAGCTAACGCTCAGCGTATTCTTTAATGTCTCATCCAGTACCCGCATGTTCAGCCGGCCCTTGACGAGAGCGGCTAAAGTTGTTGCGGTTGCACCGGCTGCCGAACACTGAACCAGACTGGTGATCCCCATCAGAAAAAGTCCTGTCATGGCAAAAATAATGACAAGCGGAACTATCCCGGCCCTGAGCAGTCGAAATTTCTGTCCCCAGCTTATTTGCTCCAGCTCTTCGGGGGATAACGTAGGTCCCAGATGTGGCTGGATTCTGCATCTGATATAGATGTAGGCCATAAATAGGCCCGCCAAAAGAAAGCCGGGAAAAACACCGGCCAGCCAGAGCTGGCCGACCGGTTGCCTGGCGATCATGCCATAGAGGACCAGCACCACACTGGGCGGGACCATGATGCCCAGGGAACTGCCCGCCTGGATGACGCCGGTAACCATGACCTTGTCATACTTTCGTTTAAGCATTTCCGGCATGGCGAGGCTCGCGCCAATGGCCATACCGGCCACACTCAAACCATTCATAGCGGATACGGCCACCATGAGTCCCATCGTTCCGAGGGCTAATCCACCACTAACCGACCCCATCCAGACATGAAACATTCTGTAGAGGTCGCTCGCTATGCCAGATTCCGAAAACATATAGCCCATATAGATGAATAACGGCAGCGTCAGGAGCGGATACCAGTTCAGTAAGGCAAATGCCGCGTTAAAGGGCATCTCGGCAGCACCTTTGCCCCAAAGCAATAGAGCGAAAAGAGTAGCGACCCCACCGATGGCACCAAAGACACGCTGCCCGGTAAGCAGCATGAGCATCATCGAAGCAAAAATCAGTATCGCGATAAGTTCATAACTCATGTTATATCTTCTCTCCTCTCGCCTTTGCCAGATCCTTGAAAAAAGTCGCTATCGTCTGCAACAGCATCAATAGAACGCCGACCCCCATAATAATCTTGATGGGAGCCATATAGGGTGCCCATGCGGATCGATTTTTTTGCCCGTACATGACAGCGTATTCAATGCTGGAATAGGCGCCGTAGAGGAGAAACACCAGGTAGAAGATCAAGAAAAGACCGGTAATCGCATCAACCTTAGCCTGCTTTTTTTCCGACCACCGCCCATAGAGCAGATCCATTCTAACATGCCCTTGGAGAATCAAGGAGAACCCACCGCCAAGCAGGTAATAGGCGGCCATGGTGAACTGTGCCATCTCAACCGCCCATATGCTTGAAATACCGAAGAGGTTTCTGGTAATCGGTTCGTATAGCAGGATCCCGATCATAAGGAAGACAAGATACATGGCGAACCTGCCTACGATCTTATTTGTTGCATCAATAGCGTGCACAAAAATTTTGACTGCTTTAGGCATGTTTACCCTTTCCTCTAGTGCCTTAAACCTAAATTAAATTGAGCGATTCTTAACTCGATCTGCACCGATCTATTGCGCAGCGAACCCTTTGCCTCAATATCTCGGCACATCTCTGGGTAATAAATCGCTCAATGTAGGATGAATTCGGGATTTTAGAGGTTTACCTTCCCTGGCCGGTTCTATCTTAAAGCCAGGGAAGGCCACCGCTATGCTATCATAAACGCTTGATGCCCAATTTATTAGTACCGGTAGGGAGGACCGGCGTCTCTCATGGTTTGGGCGTATTCTTTGAGTATTTTTACAACCTTGGCACTCCTGGGGCTCTTTTTGGCCGTCTCATCCCAGAATTTGAGTGCGGCATCTTCCACGGCCTTCCACTCGTCTGCCGGGATAGAGGTGAGCTTTAGTTTGCCGCCCTTGGTACGGTAGTGCGCTTCACCCCACCAGTACCAGTGTTGCCGGTAGTAGTGCGAACTGTCCATTTGAAGTTTGAACAACGTCTTGAGGTGCTCCGGCAGGGCGTTCCATGAATCGGAGTTGGCATAATAGGAACCGGCCCAGGCGCCGGAAATGGGATTGGTCAGGTAATATTTGGTGACATCGGCCCATCCGACGGTATAATCCTCGGTGATGCCGGACCAGGCCACCCCGTCCAGTTCACCCGTTTGAACGGCCATCTCAATATCCTCCCAGGGCAGGGCCACCGGGATGACGCCGAATTGCTGCATGAACCTGCCGCCGGTGGGGAACATGAACATCCTTAGCCCCTTGAGGTCTTTAAGGTGCCGGATCGGCTTGGTAGTGGCGAAATTGCACGGGTCCCAGGCTCCGGCACTTAGCCAGGTAACGCCCTTTATTTCAGAAAAAGCTTCCTCCCAAATTTCGTTCAACCCCCACCAGTGAAATAGCGCCGGAACATCCAGCGAATAGCGGGAAGCAAAAGGGAAGTAGGCACCAAAAATGGCCACGTCTACGGGCGCCGCGATGGAGTCATCATCACTCTGGACGGCGTCAATGGTCCCCTTCTGCATGGCTCTAAACAGCTCACCCGTGGGCACCAATTGATCAGCAACATATAATTCGATCACCATCTCGCCATTGGCGACCTTGTTAAACGCATCGATGGCCGGTTTACAGACATGCGCGGATAGTGGTGCACCGGCATAGGTCTGCATTCTCCACTTGATGGTCGTTTTTTTGGCCGCATGCACAAAGGGTGCATTTACCGCCGTGGCTGCCACTGCAGCCGTCCCCACTCCTGCTTTTTTGAGAAAATCGCGTCTTTTCATTGTGCCTGTCTCCTTTCATGGTGTTTGGGTTAACATTCAACCAGATTGATAAAGGGTTAACAAGTTAATGGTGCGACTAAAAAGGGTAAGGTGATGGTCTTAACGGGTTCGCTAAGCAAAAAGGCAGGCCATATGCTCTTTTGCCAAATAATTCGTGTTAAATTTCTTTTTTGTTTTGTGATTACATGGCGGAGGAAGGTGCTGTCAAGTTTTTTGTGAAAAGCGATGAATATCCGCTTATAAGGATGATCTCGCGCAAAAAAGGGATTGACTCGGTGCATACCCTCGTTATATTTTTTCGCTCGATTAGGGTGTAGGTTGATAAAGCCCGTGATATGATTGCGACAAACGTCCCCCCCGGCTGCCGAACCGGCAACTGACAATGTGAATCGTTTTAAACCGAAAAGAGGAAATCGATATGAGTACGGCAACACGCCTTTTGGATCAGGAATTCACCCCGGAAGCCTGTTATGAACTTTTGCCTGAATGGGAGGGCATTGATGTCAGTATCTCGCAGCTAAGCGGCGGGATAACCAATAAACTGTACCGGATTCAGTCGGAAAAAGGCGATTACACCGTTCGGATCTACGGTGATAAAACCGACCTTTTTATCAACCGCGACGATGAGGTTCATGCGATCCGGGAAATGTCAAAAATCGGCGTATCCTCCAATATCGTCAAGTATATGCCCGAGAAGGGCGTTACCATCGTTGAATTCATCGATGACTGCATTGTGTTGACAAACGACCACTTTTTGGACGAATCGCTCTATGCAAAAATCGTTGAGCCGATTCGAAAAATTCACACGAGCGGCGTGAATTTTAAACGGATTTTCAATCCCCTGGTGGAAGTGATGAAGATGTCGGCCATACTCAATCGACTCAATGCAGACTATCCGGAATTTGACATTGCGGGTACCATCGATCGACTCATCAAGCTGTCGAGTATTATCAATATCCCCGTATCTGAATATACTCCCTGCCACAATGATCTGCTGGCGGACAATTTTATCCTCATAAACGAAGATGCGGTGCACAAATACGATGAACCCATGTATCTCATCGATTGGGAGTATGCCGGAATGGCGCCCTGCTACTACGATATAGCCGATATGTTCCAGGAAATCCTGGTTCCCCGCGAGGCTGAAAAAGGCATTGTGGCCGAATATTGTAATGGTGTTAATTTTGATCGGACCCTCTTTTTAATCGATCTGTTTAAACCGTTTCCGGATATGTACTGGTTTCTATGGAGTCTGATCCAATTAAACATATCCAAGATTACCTTCGACTACTATAACTACGGCAAGCCAAAATATGAAATGGCCGTAAAGAACCTGACATCTCTCCGGGAGGCCTACGGGGTTGCCGTTTAGAATTCGTGCAACACCTCGCGGCCTCCGGCTCGTAGAGCCTACGCCTCGGAGAGAGAACGCCGTGCAACGCCAACTATGAAGAACGAAGTTCTTCGGCAAAAAGACCATTTATGGATGGACACTTGACTAATGGCTCAATTCTATATAGGTAAAGGCAAAACGACCCATCGAATATTTGGATCGGCATGTTGATTCACGAAATAGGGCATTAAGACGATAGGTTTAATTGCGACGCCGGAAGTCTCCTGCCTACTTTTAGAGGGGGTCCAAGCGAAAGATTCCACATTTGACCAAAGGATTTTTTTCTTGACACCTCGGCTTTTTGTTCGTAGAGAAGGTGGAAACCATATTGTAGAAACATGTTCCACAATGTGGAATACAAAATGTTGGTTTGGCAACCCGCTTCATTATCGATCAAAAAAGAATTTTTTGCGTGATCAGCCAATGTGCGAGACATTACCAACCGTGAAGAGAAGATTCCCCCTTTTTAAACAGTCAAAAACAGGTACGCAGGATTCCCTGATGGAGATGCACACAATTGATCTTTCCAGCGCTATTGGGTGGCACATGGGAAGTTTGTGAGCGCGTGTCCATCTTAACTTTTTTAAAGGAGGGCAAGTTTATGGAAAAAGAAAAGGGTAAGAAAACCACGCGACGTAACTTCTTAAAGAGTGCCGCGGCGGTGGGTGTGGGTGCGGCCGCGGCTCCCGTGCTTTTTAACATCAAAACAGCCAAAGCCGCCACGACGACCTGGAACATACAGACCTCCTGGCCCGGTGGTATCGGTCTCGAGATCTTTAACGACTGGTGCAACGGCATCATCGAGAAAACCGGCGGTGAGTTGGCCTTTAAACCCTTCGCCGCCAAAGCGGTTGTGGGGGAATGGCAGTTGTTCGATGCGGTTCAACACGGCGTGATCCAAGCCATGAACCCGTTTACGCTTTATTGGGCCGGCCGCATGCCGGCGTCGGTATTCTTCAGCTCCTATCCCCTGGGTCCGCGTAATCCACATGAGTGGGACGTCTTCTATTATGCCCTGGGCGGCCTGGAACTGGCGCGGGCAGAGTTTGCCAAACATGGCATGTATTATGTGGGGCCGATCCATCACGGTCCCAACATCATTCACTCCAAGGTGCCGATCCGCTCCATCGATGACTTCAAGGGACGCAAAATGCGGGTACCGGGTGGGATGGTGGCCGAGCTGTTCTCAGCAGCCGGCGCTAAAACCACACTGCTTCCCGGCAGCGAGATCTTCCCGGCCCTGGAAAAAGGCACCATCGATGTGGCCGATTATGTCGGCCCGGCCATCAACTATGCCCTCGGTTTCCACCAGGTCACTGATTACATCTCCATGGGACCTGCGGGCTTTATGTCGATCTACCAGCCGGTTGACTTGATGGATCTTACGGTCGGAATGAAGCCATGGAATGCTTTATCGAAGGAGATGAAGCAGTTTGTCGAGATGGAAGTCCACGTCTATTCCGACATACATCACGCCGGAATCCAGAAGGCCGATCAGGAAGCCTGGGTAAAGTTTACCAAGGCTGGAACCGTGGTCACGCGGCTGAGCGAGGACGACGTGGCCGAATTCACCGAGCTGGCCGTTCCCCTTTGGTACAATTGGGCCAACAAGGACGAAGGCGCAGCCCGGGCGTTCAAGATCCAGCTTGACTATATGATGTCCGGCAGCCTGGGTTATGTAACCCCGGATATGATAAAAGGGCAGAAGCTCAAGTGGAGTTAGCCGATATCCAAGAGGTTTTCACTCTCAGGAAGTAAAGAGGAACCGCCCCTGCGGAGGTTCCTCTTTTTCTTCTGCCAGGCTTAAATTTCAACTCCAAGGATAAATCCAAACTCTTTTTAGGATACGTTATGCCAAGCATTACATTTGCGTTACCGCATTGGATTTACTGGGCGGGACTGCTCTTCGTTCCGCTCATCGCCATGTACGTCGTCCGCAAACAGAGAGGGAAGAAAGTAGACGGCGAGTTGTCTAACCCGATCGCTTATATGCTTTTGTTTTGCGGGGGATTTGTGGGGCTTCACCGCTTTTATGTCAAAAATAGCTGGGGGTTGATCTATATTCCGATATTTGTTCTGCTTCTGTTTGCCAATATCCAGGTCAGAAACGCCATGAATCTGGTTTCCAAAGAGAAAAACGAGATGACCACGGCTACATTCCGGGTGGAACGGGCCCGGAGCGCCATTAAAAGGCATACCGAAGCGATTCAAAATTATAAAATTCAGGCCGAGCAAACCCAAGAAAAGGCCGCGCAGAATCGGATTAAGCGAAGGCTGAAACGCGTGCAGAAAAAGCTGGAACAGGCGCAGGGCAAGCTGGAAACATCCCAGAAAACCATGGAAACCGCCAAGCAGGCTCTGGTGGTAGAAAAAGCAGGATTTTCGAAATGGAACTGGATTACTCGTAGCATCGCCATGGTGATCGCATTGATGCTGATCGGGGACGCTTTTCTCCTGCCAAAACTGGTCCGGCAATGCGCAGCGTCTGAGGCCCGGGAAGTTAAACCCGCTCCCATAGCGGTCGCTGAGGAATCCCCGGCGGAACGAAAGTACTCCGACCCTGCCTTAAATATCCACTTGCCGCAACTCGCTTTTATAGACAAAATCAACGGCTATACCGGAGAGTTCATTTGTTACTGGTCGATCATCGCGGTTTTTGTCTATTACTACGAGGTGTTGGCCCGGTATGTTTTCAATTCTCCCACCAACTGGGCCCACGAGAGTATGTTCCTGATGTTCGGCATGCAATATATGCTGGCCGCCGGCTTTGCCTTACGGGAGGACAGCCATGTGCGTGTGGATGTGATCTATTTGTATCTGCCGGATCGCGTGAAGGCCATTATCGATTTGATCACATCGATTTTCTTTTTTATTTTTGCCATCGCCTTAATTGGGACTAGCTGGATTTTTGCGGCTGATGCCGTCAGAGTTTGGGAGGTGTCTTTCACCGAGTGGGCCATCCAATACTGGCCGGTAAAAATAACCATGATTCTGGGCTCTGTCATGCTTTTCATGCAGGGTTTTGCCAGGCTGGTCAAAGAGGTGGTCATTATAACAGGAAAGCAGGTATAAACTATGGGTTTGGAAATCGGTATCGGATGGCTTACGGCGATAATGTTTGGTTCGCTCATATTCTTCCTTATGGCAGGTCTGCCCCTGGCCTTTGTAACCGGCGGATTAGGCGTGGTGTTTCTTTTTGTATTCGGCGATCTGGACATGATCAACATCTTGCCTTCACGCATCTTTCCTTTCATGACCGACTATCAGCTCTCGGCCATTCCCCTGTTTATTTTTATGGCTTCCGTGCTGGCGGCGGCCGGGATGATCGAAGAGTTGTTTGATGTGGTCTACAAAATACTCGGCGGTTTGAAGGGTGGTTTGGCTACCGCTACCATTATTGCGTCGACGATATTGGCTGCCATGGTGGGAGTGATCGGTGCCTGCGAAGTGACCATGGGCATCATCGCCTTGCCGGCCATGCTCAAGAGAAATTACAATCCCGAGATGGCCTGCGGCTCGATCCTGGCCGGCGGCACACTGGGCATTCTGATCCCGCCGTCGATCCTGGCTATCATTTTCGCGGTGGTCGCTCAGCAATCGGTGGGGGAGTTGTTTATCGGTGCCTTTTTGCCGGGATTCTTGCTTTCCGGAATGTATATTCTCTATGTCACCGCCCGCAGCTATATGAACCCGGACTTCGGGCCCGCCCTGCCCAAAGAAGAACGGGTGGACATCCGGGAAAAAATCCGCTTGCTGCGCGGTATTATCGCGCCGATTATTCTGGTTATCCTGGTATTGGGCGCCATTTTTTCCGGTATCGCCACACCAGTCGAGGCCGCCGGCATCGGCACCTTCGGGGCGCTGGTGGTGGCTGCTTTTGCCCGCAAGCTGACCTGGACAAACATCTATGAAGCCGCTATTACCACCCTCAAGGCCTCCACCATGGTGCTCTGGATTATGTTCGGCGCCAGCATCTTCGTCGGCTTTTACATCGTAAACGGCGGCCAGGAATTTGTCACCGCCTCCCTGTTGGGCACCGGCCTGGGACCCTATGGTATCATGTTGATCACGATGATCCTTTTGATCATTCTCGGCATGTTCCTGGACTGGGTGGGTATTTTGCTTCTTGCGGTTCCGATTTTCGCCCCCTTGATGAGAACCCTTTCTTTTGATGGCTTATGGGGCTTGCCGGGGGTCAATCCGGCGGAAGTATCCCTATGGTTTGGTGTGGTCTACATGGTCAACATGCAGATGGCCTTTCTCAGCCCACCCTTCGGTTATGCCCTTTTTTACCTCAAAAGTGTGTCGCCGCCGCATATAACCATGGGTATCATATTCCGCGCTGCCGTACCTTTTCTTATCTTACAGGCCGTCGGGCTGGCCCTGGTGGTCATCTTTCCCGAGATTATTTTGTGGTTGCCGCGCATCGTATATGGCCGTTAACGGGGGCCTGTTCGGAACCGGTTAATTTCACAAACAACAAAGCCCAATAGAAATTGATCAATTGGGCTTTTTATCTTCAATTATACTGAAACAAAAATCATACGCGTTTATGGGCTTTATAGCAAAGTTTCCATATAGGCTCTGATGCTTCGGCCGAATTCGACTTCGTGCCCAACGCGATGCAGCGCTCTTTCGATGGCCGCCAGGACGGATACGATGGTATGTTTATCGATATTGCCCATATGCCCCAGACGAAACGATTTGCCGGCATATGCGCCCAGACTTGCCGCGGTGACGACACCCTCTTCGGTGAGAATATTCCGGAAGGCCGCATCATCGATACCGTCGGGATAGATTGCAATTGAGAGGGTCACCGCCCGGCAGTCCGGTGCGGCCAAGATTTTAAACCCAAGGGCCTCCAGTCCTGCCTGAATTCCTTTGGCGTCCTGGCGATGCCGCACATATCGTTCTTCTAACCCTTCTTCTTGGATAAGATTCACCGATTCTTTCAGGGCCCAAATAAGGTTGACCGGAGGGGTGCCCCAGTATTTCATGGGGTCGTGCATGATCGGAATCCATTTTTCAAAGTCCATATAGGCATCGGGGATCGTGCCCAGTGATTTTCGCCGTTCCAATGCCTTGGGCCCGGCCCAAAGAATCGCTAAACCCGGCGTTACACCAAAGGCCTTCTGGGAACCGGTCAACAATACATCGATGCCCATTTCATCCACATATTCCGGTTCGGCAGCCGTGGCACAAACCCCATCGACAATAAAGAGGGTGTCGTCAAACTTTTTAGCAACCGATCCAATTTCAGCGACGGGGGCACAAGTACCGGTGGAGGTATCGACATGGGTTACAGTGAGGGCTGCGTATTTTTTTTCAGCAAGCTTTTGTTCGATATCGGAAACCGAAACGGCTTCCCCCCATTCACTTGATAAAATATCGACCGTTAAACCTCTTCTCTCGCACATCTCGATGAAGCGATCACCGAAAAAACCGTGCGATACAATCAGAATATTGTCGCCCGGCTTGGTTGTGTTGGCGATGGCGGTTTCCATCGCCAAAGTCCCCGTGCCGGCAATGATCACACATTCGCCGTCGGTGAGGAGCATTTCTTTAAGATCGATTACCAGTTCTTTAAAGTCGTTTACAAAGCCGGGATCTTTAAAGGATGCCGTCTCTCTGGCCATTTGAAGTCGCAGGGGACCGACTGTCGGCGTTGGACCCGGAATCATTACGAGCTGTTTGTTTTTCAAAGCCATACCTCCTTTTTGGTTTCGTCGTTTCGAAAATTGTGTATTTGGCTGTCCCGCCTCTTATCACATAGATAATAAAGCTGACAAGCAGTCTTTAAAAACTTCCATTAAGAAGAGCTATCGCCGATATTGACATTTAATTCAGTGTCAGTAATATGGCCCAAGTAGATCCCAAATTTTGGATGAGAAAGGCCATATCATGAATCCGATGTCAAGAAATATCGATCAGATGCGACAAGACGCCGTTAATATTTTTCAAACGGGACTCCAGGCGGTCGAACCCGGCATGGCTGTCAAAAACGCCTGCCGGCGTGAAGGTGAGCTTTTCTTTATCGGCGAGCTCGATTATGATCTTTCCCAAATAGATAACGTGTATGTCCTCGGTGCCGGAAAGGCATCCGCCCCGATGGCCGCCGCCATAGAGGAATTTTTAGGGGATCGGATCAAAGGCGGGATTATCAACGTCAAATACGGACACCTGGCCGAACTTAGATATATCAGGTTGGTTGAAGCCGGCCACCCCGTTCCCGATCAAAAAGGGGAGCAGGGCTCCGGTGAAATTTTGAATTTTGCCAAAGCGGCCGGAAAAGATGATTTGGTTTTATGTCTGATGTCGGGCGGCGGGTCGGCTCTCACGCCGCTGCCGGCTCAAGGTCTCACGCTCAAGGACAAACAAGATACCATAAAGGTGCTTCTGGCCTGCGGAGCATCCATTCACGAAATCAATGCCATCCGTAAACACACCTCCATGCTAAAGGGGGGACGACTGGCCCAGGCGGCCTATCCGGCGACGCTGGTATCGCTCATTCTTTCCGATGTGGTGGGCGACAACCTGGATGTGATTGCATCCGGTCCAACGGTTCCGGATGCAAGTTCATTTGCAGAATGTATCGAAATCTTTTATAAATACAGAATTATAGAAAAGTTGCCCATAAAGGTTGTCGATCACATCAGAGCGGGTGTCGAGGGCACGATATCCGAAACCCCCAAAGCGGGAGATCCGGTCTTTGACCGAACCCAAAATCTGATTATCGGCAGTAATATGAATGCGATTCGTGCCGCAAAGCAGGAAGCGGAAGCCTTGGGATACAACAGCATTATCCTTTCTTCCATGATCGAAGGTGAAACCAGAGATGTCGCTCACGTACATGGTGCCATAGCCAGGGAAATCATTAAGACCGGCCACCCCATTGAAGCGCCGGCCTGTATCCTTTCCGGAGGGGAAACCACCGTTACCATTACAGGCCAAGGCCTGGGCGGGCGAAGTCAGGAATTTTCACTGGCAGCGGCCATCGATATCGCTGATGTCGATGGTATCGTCGTTCTGTGTGCCGGAACGGACGGGACCGACGGGCCCACCGATGCCGCAGGGGCGATTGCGGACACCCATACGATCAGTCGCGCCCGGGCGGCAGGATTGAATCCCCATAAATTTCTAACCGATAACGATTCGTATCATTTTTTCGACCAAATAAACGATTTGGTTAAGACGGGTCCCACCAACACCAATGTGATGGATCTGCGGATCGTACTTGTGGCTTAGTACACTCATTCCTAAATACGTTCACGCATAATATTTTGTCTCACCGCCCATGCGCTTTTAGCCGTCGTAGCCATAGGCTACTATGCCGAAGTTGGCTCGCTCATTCGAGACGCAGAGTTCGCAAAGTTTATGCCAATGCCTTTTCCAGATCGGGGCGACCGATCAGGAAAAACAGCACACCCTTCGGGCACAGTAAAGACCTAAAAAGCTGTCTGTAAGGCGGAGCCATTTCTTCAGATCGGCATCTCCCGATCTGAAGAAAGATATTCTCTCTGCGTTCTCTGTGCCTCGGCGGTGAATCATTTAGTTTTATGTATCCTTTCCGAGAGTTATGAGATTCTTCTCCCCGATCCGGATCAAACGGGATCACAAGAAAAGACTTGACAATTTTCTGCTATCTGAATAAAAATACCATAATATAGAATTGAAATCCATAATGTGGAACATAGAGAATGAAATCGCTTCATAAAACACTCGATATCATTGAAGTTGTGGCCGAGCGCGGGGCGGTCGGAATCCGGGAACTCTCCTCCATTACCGGGTTTCCGCCGACTACGATTCACCGGATTACTTCCACCCTGGTCAAGCGGCAATATTTGGATCAGAATCCGATTACCAAAACCTATGCGCTGTCACTCCGGTTTCTGGAGCTCGGTACGCGGGTTGAAGAGCAATTCGATATTTCCGCCATTGCGGGTCCCTATTTGCAGCGGCTTAGAACCGAAACCGAGGAGAGCGCCAACCTTGCCATTCTGGATGGAGATGAGGTTGTCTATGTACAGCAGGCCAAGAGCGAAAAAAGCATGCTTAAAATCTTTACCAGACTTGGAGCGCGTGCGCCCGTGTATACCACCGGCGTCGGAAAGATTTTTATGAGCCAATGGAAGGAATCGAAGCTCGATTCATATCTGCAGCGAGTCGACCGCAGAGCATATACGCCCAATACCCTAGTGAGTCGCGCAGCCATAATGGCAGAATTAGCCCGGATTTCCACTACCGGTTTTGCCGTGGACAATGAAGAAATGGAAACCGGCGTGCGATGCGTGGCAGCACTTGTGTTCGACTACACCGGAAAAGCCGTCGCTGCAGTTTCAATTTCAGGGGCCGCCTTGCGAATTACGCCGGAGCGAATCGAGTATTTCGGGGGAAAAGTAAAACAGTGCACCGAAGCCATATCAACCAAGCTGGGTTATAAGCCTTAGTGTCCATCCATAAATGGTCTTTTTGCCGAAGAACTTCGTTCTTCATAGTTGGCGTTGTACAGCGTTCTCCGCGGGTTTTCGGTTGCGACGTACACTGAGTACGCCTCACCGCAAACCCTTGTGCGGCCTTGTCCAACACAAAAAATCCGCATTTCTGAATTGGACACTTTAGAGTGCCATTATTTATTCATGGATGGGCACTTTATATAAATTAAGACCTAAAGGAGATGAACAATGCCAAAAATGACAACCATGGACGCCGCCGTAAGAATTCTTGAAAGTGAAGGGGTCAAGCAAATTTTCGGCATTCCGGGAGCGGGAATCCTCCCCTTTTATCGTTCCCTCAAAGATCTGGGAACCATTAAGCATATGGTAACGCGTCACGAGGAGAGTGCCATTCACATGGCCGACGGTTACGCCCGCGCCATCGGCGCGGTGGGCGTATGTGCTGCCACCTCGGGCCCCGGAGCCAGCAATTTCGTCACGGGATTGTATACGGCGCAGGTGGATTCAATTCCTATCCTGGCCCTCACCGGCCAAAACGTAAGAGCTCAACTGGAAAGGGAAGCCTTCCAGGCGGTCGATATCGTTGAGATCGTAAAGTCCGTCACAAAAAAAGCCTATTGTATCAAAGATCCGGCCCAGGTGCCGTGGGTCTTTCGCGAGGCATTTAAAATAATGAAAGACGGACGCCAGGGTCCCGTGCTGATCGATTTGCCGGTCGATGTTCAAAAAGAGATCATCGAGTACGATCCTGCAACGGACGTACCGCTTCCCATTCTTGCGACCCCCCCTGACCCAAAACAGATTTCCAAAGCCCTCGATCTGCTTCTCGAGGCCGAAAAACCGGTCATGCTGTTAGGCGGCGGTGTCATCATTGCCGATGCTTGCGGGGAATTTTTGGCCGTTGTCGAGGCGCTCCAAATTCCGGTGGTCACTTCATATATGGGTAAGAGCGGGATACCCTGGAATCATCCCCTCATGGCCGGTCAGGTGGGAATCCAATGCAACACGCGGTCCGGGAACAAAGTATTTTTAGATTCGAGCGTTGTTTTTGCCGTAGGCGCCCGGTTTAATGATCGCCATACGGGAGATATCGGCGTGTACAAGGGAAACCGGAAATTCATCCATGTGGACGTGGATCCGGGGCAGCTCGGTAAAAACATCATGCCTGACCTGGGGATTTGTGCCGATGCCAAACTGACGCTGGAAGCGCTCCTGGCGGAGATTCAGAAGCGCGATATCAAAACCCGGCCCATTGATTTAAAAATCCCTCAGGTTCGCAAGGAATTAGAGCGTAAAACGGACTATGACGATGTCCCCATTAAACCCCAAAGGGTATTTAAGGAAATCAATGAATTTTTCGATGAAGAAACCATCTTCGTGACCTGCATCGGATTAAACCAGATATGGTCGGGTCAGCTGCAAAAAATTTCCAAACCCAGGCACTATCTGGACTGCGGTGGCGCCGGGCCTTTGGGCTGGGATCTGCCGGCATCCATCGGCGCCAAAGTGGCCCGACCCGACAAACAAGTGGTGATGGTGGTGGGTGACTTTGGATTTCAGTTCTGTATGGATGCACTCCCGGTTGCGGTGATGTATCGCGTGCCTTTTGTATGCGTCGTGTTGAATAACGGATATCTCGGCCTTATCAGACAGGCTGAAAAATACCTTTTCGAAATGGAATATGAAGTGCAGATCTGGTATGATAGTCTAAAAGCAAGCCAGGCCCTGGAACAACCCCAAGTAAAGGCCGTCGGTGAAAATGCAGGAGGAGGGCAGGTTTCGGGGGATCCGGCCAGGTTAGAGCCTGAAAACAAGGGGCGCGGTTTTGACTTTGTAAAATTTGCGGAAGCATGCGGCGCCATAGGAGAGCGAGTCACCGATCCCAAAGAGATCAACGCCGCGTTCAAGAGGGGTGTTGAAGCGGGCGTGCCTTATGTGATTGACATCATAACCGAACGAACGACGGATTGCTCTATGGGGGCGGCAATCGATGCGATCAACGAATTCGAATAAAAATTGTTTCAAAACCCCATCTAATGCCCAAGGGCGGTGTTGCAGATCGGCTCAAAATGCTCATCCCGACCTGTCGGGACTCCGCTTTATCGCCGCAATGCGACCAACCCTGAACGGTGAACTCTGAACTTGTGAACGATTACTAAAAATCGTAGGAGGATATTGCCATGTCGGAATTAAAAGAAAGTGCATCTACCATACTAAGGGAGTTTAAGGGTGACAACTATGCTTTTGGCAGTGGGGTGCTTGATGCGGCACCGGGAAAATATGCTGCCGAACTCGGTCAAAAGGCTGTCTTTGTGGGGCCGGTTGAATTTGATTGGTTTCATCCGATCCAAGACCGGATTCTGAAATCTCTTGAAGAGGCGGGCGTGGAGGTCGTGGACATTGTCAGATCCGCTGATCCCAATGCCCCTTTTGTTGATGTTTACCGGATCCACAGCCATATCATGCATAAAAAACCGGATGTCGTGGTCGTGGCCGATGGGGGCTCCGGCATCGATGCGGCCAAAGCGGCCGCCATGCTGGCAACCCTGGGGGATATTCAGCCTGAAATCGATCCCTTCTTCGGCGTGGGAAACGTGACCAAAGTATGCCAGGATGCCGGACGTACCATCATGCCCGTGGTGGCGGTGATGATGGCGGCCAGCTCAGGCGCGCACCTGACCAAATATTCAAACATTACCGACCCGGTGGGAGGCCAAAAGAAACTGATCGTCGACGAAGCGATTATCCCGCCGCGAGCGGTTTTCGATTATGACGTCACAACCACCCAGCCCATGAGCCTGACCTTGGACGGTGGATTGGACGGTATCGCCCATTGTCTGGAAGTCTATTTTGGTGCACCGCCCGAGATGCGGGAAAGAGCGGGACAAGTGGCCGAGCTGGGGCTTGATATCATCATCAGCGGTTTAACTGAGGTGAAGGAGAATCCCCAGAGCAAAGAGGCGCGGACCCTTCTGGGATTGGGTACCGATTTGGGTGGTTATGCCATCATGATCGGAGGCACATCCGGCCCCCACTTGAACAGTTTTTCGTTGATTGACGTCCTGAGCCATGGCCGGGCCTGCGCCCTCATGAATCCGTATTACACTGTCTTCTTTGCCCCGGCAATTTCCGAAAAATTGCAAGTGGTCGGCAATATTTACAAAAAATACGGTTATATAAAAGAAGATGTCGATTCGCTTTCCGGCCGGGAGCTGGGATTGGCAGTGGCCAACGGGATGGTCAATCTGAGCAAATTTTTGGGTTTCCCCACTTGCCTCAGCGAGGCCAAAGGTGTAGGAAGAGAACATGTCCAACGCTGTCTTACGGCAGCCAAGGATCCGCAGCTCGACATGAAGCTGAGAAACATGCCGGTTCCATTGAACGCCGATTTGGTTGACGCCTATATGGGGCCGATTATGGAGGCTGCCTGGGAAGGAGACTTCGCTAAAATTAAAAATATGGCCTAAAGGGGAATTCTTTATGGACAAACAGGAATGCATTGCCCATCTGCGGGAGATCGTGGGATCCGAGAATGTCCTGTCTTCGGATACGGATCTCGAGTTATACAGTTACGACGCTTCTCTGGACAGGGCGCGCCCCGATGTGGTTGTGCTGCCTAATACGACAGAAGAAGTTTCTCGGATAATGGCCCTGGCACATCATGAAAAAATCCCCGTCATCGGACGGGGATCGGGGACAAATCTGACCGGAGGCACCGTTCCGGTAAAAGGCGGGATTATCCTTCATTTCTCCCGCATGAACCGCGTCCTTGAGGTCGATATCACGAACCGGACGGCAACCGTGGAGCCGGGTGTCATAACGCTGGAATTGCAAAATCTGGTGGCCAAACAAGGTTTCATTTATGCGCCCGATCCGGCCAGCCAGAAGGTTTCCACCCTGGGTGGAAATTTTGGCGAAAACTCCGGTGGACCCCATTGCCTTAAATATGGGGTTACAACCAACCATATTCTGGGCGCCGAAGTGGTCCTCGATGATGGTAGCGTGGTGTGGACCGGCGGAAAATCTCAGGACAATCCCGGCTATGATCTGACCGGCCTCCTGGTCGGAAGCGAAGGTACCCTTGGGATTGCCACCAAAATGATCCTCAAACTGATACGCGCACCTGAGGCGGTCAAAACGATGCTGGCCATCTATGACACTGTTGAAGACGGGGCCAATACGGTTTCGGCCATCATTGCCGAAGGGATCGTCCCGGCCACGCTGGAAATGATGGACAATAAGGTCATTCAGGCGGTGGAGGCCTCGGTCCAGGTGGGGTATCCGACCGATGCGGCCGCCGTGCTCATCATTGAGTTGGACGGTATGCAGGATGGAATGGAACGCCAGGCCGAGAAAATCGTGGAAATATGCAATCGACACAATGTTCGAGGCATTCAACTGGCCAAAGATGACGCCGAGAGGGCAAAACTGTGGGCCGGTCGCAAAGGCGCCTTCGGGGCGGTTGCCCGTTTACGCCCCAGCTATCTGTGCTGTGACGGAACGGTTCCGCGCACAAAGCTCCCCGAAGCGCTGTCCCGGGTCATGGAAGTGAGTGCCAAGTACGATGTGCCCATCGGAAATGTATTTCACGCCGGCGACGGCAACCTCCATCCGCTGATCATGTTCGACGAGCGCGATGCGGATGAAAAGGCGCGAGTGCTGAAAGCCGGCTCGGAGATATTGCAGATATGTGCCGACCTCGGTGGAACCATTAGCGGAGAGCATGGTATCGGATTAGAAAAATTAAACGAAACCTATTTCATCTTTGGAGATCATGATTTGGAATTTCAGCGCAAGATCAAAACCACATTTGATCCCCAGCACGTATTGAATCCCGGGAAAGTGACCCCCGCGAATTGATGATTTTCGATTAGGGAGTAAAATTGTGATGGTAATAAATATCGATAAGCTAAAGGAGATTTGTGGCCCGGAATGCGTCAAGACGGATTCACAAGCCCTGCTCCAGTACGCTGTAGACGGTATCGTTCCTCAAGCGGTGGTGTTTCCAAAGGACACCGGGCAGGTCTCGGAAATCGTTAAATACGCAGACCGTCAGAACCTGGCCATCATCCCTTGGGGAAGCGGTACGAAGATATGTGCCGGTCATTTGCCCAAACGGCATGACCTTGTGGTCTGCACTTCTCATTTGAACCATATGAAGGATGTTGACAGCGACAACCTCACCATCACGGTGGAGGCAGGCGTTAAGTTTAGAGATATCCAGGCCCGACTGGCCACCGAGGAAGATCGCTGTTATCTGCCCCTTGAAAACATTGCCGAAGCGTCCGACACCATCATCTGTTCCGACAGATCACACAGCGGCTGTTTTTTACCCTTGGATCCGTCTTTTAGCGCCAAGGCCACTATCGGCGGCATCCTGGCTTCAAACTCAACCGGCCCCAGACGCCTTCTTTACGGTACCCCGCGGGATCTGGTGCTGGGCACACGCTTTGTGGCGCCCGATGGCCAAATCATCGGAACAGGCGGCAAGACGGTTAAAAATGTTTCCGGCTACGACATATCCAAACTCATGATCGGATCGGCCGGGAGTTTGGGCATTTTGTGTGAAATGACCCTGCGTTTATTACCGCTGCCGGAGCGTATGGAGACATTGATTCTGGCTTTTGATACTTTTGACAATGCAAGCGCATTTGTTGACCAGGTATTTAAATCCCAGCTCCTCCCGGCTGCGGTGGAGGTGATGAACCACTCGACGTTTGCGGCTGCTAAACCGCAAGACAGCCAAATGGGGAAGAGTGATTACCTGGTTGCGGTTGCGCTGGAGTCTTTTCAGGAGGCCGTTGAGCGGATGCACCACGAAATGCTGAATGTGGCCCAAAGTGCGGGATTCCAGACCAAGGAAGTCTTGTCAGAGGATGAGCATCGTATTTTTTGGCTGAATCTGGGCGATCAGCAAGCCGTATGCGGGGATCAGTACACCACATCAATCGGTGTTAAACTCAATTATCAGTTTTCAGCCTGGAAAGACATTATTAAAGGGGCCGATACGATTTTGGACTCCTATAACATTGAACATGCGGTGATGTGCCATGCCGGAAGCGGCGTCTGCCACCTAAATCTGATGATGGATGAAAGCGATGCCGATTTTTCGCGTAATGCCGTTGCGGCCATAGGCGAATTGCTCGAAACCGTGTGCCAGGCAAACGGTAACTTGGTCATCCAGGAGGCCCCGGCCGAATTAAAACCAAAACTACCGATTTGGGGCGCGATGCGACAAGATTTGCCCGTCATCAAACGGATCAAAAGCCAGCTGGATCCATCCGGAATCATGAGTCCGGGGCGGTTTGTGGCGAATCTCTAACACGCGTTTGATCCAATATCTGCCAATACGAAGAGGTATGTTCGAATGAATCTAGTCCAAATGCGCAAATTATCCTACGATGAAGTCGCTCGCTGCAACAAGTGCGGGTTTTGCCTGCCCAACTGCCCCATTTATAAGGTGGAGGGAAAAGAGTCCGCAGCTCCCCGAGGGCGCAATGCGATCACCCGTGCCGTGATCGAAGGCAAATTGGAGATGAATCCTGAAATTCAACGATCGATTTTTACCTGCCTTGGATGCGGCGCCTGTACCGCGGCGTGTATGCCAAAAGTGGAAACCAAAGAACTGATTTTCCGCCACCGGGAATGTCTCGTGAATGAGTCGCTATACCCTAAACCGGCTGATCGCTTGGCCAAAACACTGGATGAATCCCACAATATTTCGGATGACGACAACGAGGATCGCGGCGAATGGCAGGAGTTGATTAAGGGGCTGCCGGAACATGCCTTTGAGAAAGCGCAGGCTGACATCATCTTTTTTGTCGGCTGTGTGGCCTCTTTTTTCCCCATGGCCCAAAAAATTCCGGCTAATATGGCCCAAATCCTGGAACGGGCCCAGATCGATTTTACGATTCTGGGAGGTGAAGAATGGTGCTGTGGATTCCCGCTCCTGGGTGCCGGAATGCCGGACCAGATGAAGTCCTTGATGGAACATAATCTTGAAAAAGTCAAAAAAATGGGGGCTCAAAAGATCGTTTTTACGTGCCCCTCATGCTACCATACCTGGAAACATCTTTATGGTACCGATGCGACCTTATATCACGCCACCCAGCTGATCGACGAACTCATTCAGGAAAAGCAAATCACCTTCACCCACGAGCTTAACAAGACCGTTACCTATCATGATCCGTGCGATCTGGGACGCAACAGCGGTGTTTTTGAAGAGCCGCGCGCCGTGCTTAAAGCACTGCCGGGGGTGAAACTGGTCGAACTCCCTGAAAACCGCCAACTTTCCGTGTGCTGCGGGGGAGGCGGCAACCTGGAGATGGTGGATCCGGATCTTTCGGGGAAGGTGGCTCAATCGAAAATTGATGATATCAAAAAAACAGGTGCCGACCTGGTGGTATCTTCGTGCCAACAGTGCTTGCGCACCATCGCCAGCCGGGCCCGCAGAAAGAAAATCGATTTGGCGGTCCAGGATTTGACTGAATTGGTCCTGGAAGCGATGGAATGATGATTGGCGATTGATCAACAATCGAAAATCAACAATTTATATCTAAGGGAAATTTATGGAAAATCAAATCGCTGAATTCGTTTCGAAGGCCGATATTCGAAACTGGAAAAAGATCGAAATCGAGTTTGGAGATGATCCGTTTGAAATTCTTGTTCCCCCGGATTGTGTCACATTGCACATGCAGGAAATGCCTCCTTTGGCCCAATCACGGGATGAGATCGCAAACGCTTTAAATAATCCTCTCGGATCACCGACTCTGTCTGAGATCATTCAATCAAAAGGCAAACCCACACAGGAACTCAGGGTTTGTGTGACTGTCTCTGATATTACCCGTCCGGCCCCATATAAGGGCGAAAATGGTATTTTGCTCCCTCTTTTTGAAATTATCGAACAAGCCGGGGTCAAGCGAGACAACATTGTAATCGTCATTGGCAATGGCATGCACCGCGCCAGTACGGCCGAAGAGAGAGCCTTTATGTACGGCCAGGAGATCGTTGATCAATATCGAATAGTTGATCATGACTGTGAGGATCTGTCATCGCAGGTGTTGGCGGCTCACACTCAAAGGGGTACCGAGGTCTATTTGAATAAAATATTTTATGAGTCTGATGTCAAAATCATTACGGGGCTTGTTGAAAGTCATTTTATGGCCGGGGCATCCGGGGGAAGAAAGGCGGTCTGCCCGGCTCTGGTGAACACGAAAACGATTCAAAAATTTCACAGCGTCGAGTTTCTCGAGCATCCCAATGCCACCAATTTAATTTTAGAGGATAATCCCTGTCACAGCGAAGCGTTGGAGGTTGCCGAAACGGTGGGGGTCGATTTTATGATCAACACCACTCTTGATAGCAATTTGTCCATTACAGGTGTTTTTGCCGGACATCTGGTTGAAGCCCACCTGGCAGCATTTGAAGCCATGCGGGAGTATGTCAGCATACCGATTGATGACCCTTATGATGTCGTCCTAACGCATGCCGGCTATGTGGGTAAGGACCACTACCAAAGTGTCAAAGCGGCCGTTAACGCCATGCCGGCCGTTAAGGAAAACGGACTCATCGTGATGGTTGCCAATAACTACGATGCTGAACCGATAGGCTCGCAAGAATATAAGACCTTGTTGCATCTATTTAAAATTTTAGGGCCTGATCCTTATATTTCAATTTTACAACATCCGGACTGGCCTTTTACCAAAGATCAGTGGGAACCCGAAATGTGGGGCAAGCCGTTTCGCAAGGTAGGAGACGATGGACTCATCTATTGCTCGCCTCAAATACCCGCACAAGATTTTGCGATTATTCCGGGGGTGAGTGGATATGATTTTATCGATCCCAAAAGCAAATCCGATTCCGACAAGGAAAAAGCCGCCACGATGTTTCAAAACGCGGTCATTTATGCGGCCCACCACCCCCGCTTGCAGGACCAAAAGCCCACGATGGCCTTCATTGCCGAAGGTCCCTACGCCATACCGATGGCATCCGCATTCTCTTAATTTCCGCTCCTGGCTTCGTATAGGATACGAATGGCGCGTGTGGCGTTAAAAGCACCGCAAACACAGAACTTTGCCATGTAAGTGGCCGCCTTTTCAGGCGATAACCTCGCTCAAGATGTATAATTCAAGGACAGAATCGTTGTCAAAGGTTTTAAACTTTTCAGAAAAGGATGTAAAATTGATTTTTCAGCAAAAAGTATAAGGAATTTTGAGGATACCATGAACAATCTAAAATAATATTGACAAAAATTACAATAAGATCTAATCAAATCTATACGATTGGCTACACCGATGCCAGCATTAAGCAAAAAAACGGACATCGATTACCGGGTTTCAAACCGAGGATTAAAAAAGGTCTTTCGGACCGCAATAGCGAGCGCATTCCCCGTAGCTTGTCGGAGCGAAGCGGAGATCCCGCTCAGCGGGGCTGCGGGGAGTTTCAAAGTCGACTTAAGAGAAATGTTTCGTATTAAAGCCAAGGAGTTAGAGCTAAAATTAGAGATCGTTCCCTTAGATGCGCTCTGCCAGCATGAGAAAACCTTTCCGCGGTTAGAAAACGAACTGATGTTGGAGTTTACCAACTGGGCCAATCTGCAAAATCCCATCATTGTCGACGAAAATCTTATCGTGCTGGATGGAAATCACCGCGCATCGGTTTTTAAGGCCTTAAATTACAAATACATACTTGTTTGCAAAATCGATTATTTTCATGAAACGGCTTGCCTGCGGTACTGGTTCAGACGGTTGAGCAATATTAAAAGTATTGAAACGGTCAAACAGATTGTGGAAGGTGTGGGGGGCCGGTTGCAGGAAGTAGAAAATAAAGTCGGTTTGGAACAAACCCTTGAGGATGATTGTTTTAGTTGCGGCATCCAAACCGTGAATCTTTATGCGGCTGTCAGATTTCCCAAAGATGTCGTTTGTGACTCCGTAAGTGCGTACGATATTTTGGAGAAAATCCAAAACGGACTGATTCAAAACGGGATTAAGCTAGAATATATCCCCTGTCAGTATGTTCAAGATCATCAATTTTGTGAACAACTAAAAGATGAGGAAATGCTTATCTGGACCCCCCAGATTACCAAAGAGATGGTCGTGGAGGCGGCCAGGCAGGAAAAATTGTTCGCTCCCAAATCAACGCGTCATCTCATTCCAGCGCGTCCGCTGAACGTAAACATCCCCATCTTCTGGTTTAACGAGAATATTTCATTGGAAGAGATTAATCGAAGGGTTTGTGAATTTCTAGAAAACAAGAAACTCAAACGGTTCGGTCCGGGGCAGGTGATCGACGGCCGATACTATGAAGAGGAGTTATTCGTTTTCTATGACAAAGAGTAGCTCAAGGGTAATACGATATGTTTGAAGCCCTTCAATTTGATTTTATGCAAAACGCCTTACTGGCGGGACTTTTGACCAGTGTCATTTGCGGTGTAATCGGCACTCTGGTAGTGGTGAACCGGATTGTTTTTCTTTCGGGGGGTATCGCCCATGCAGCCTATGGGGGGATCGGGTTGGCGTTCTTTTGCGGATGGCCTTATCTTTTGGGTATGCTCGGTTTTGCACTTGGCGGTGCCGTTATCATGGCATTGGTCACATTAAAGATGAAACAGCGGGCCGATACGATCATCGGTGTCGTGTGGGCGGTGGGCATGGCAACGGGAATTATTCTGCTGGATCTGACACCCGGGTACAATGTGGACTTGATGAGTTATCTTTTTGGGAGTATTCTGACCGTACCGACGTCGGATCTTTGGATAATGCTCTTGGTCGGCATTTTAATCTGTGGTGTGGTGACGTTTTATTACAATGATTTTTTAGCTATGTCGTATGATGAGGAATTCGCGCAAATCAGGGGTGTTCCGGTACGGTTTTTATACCTGTTGCTCATCGCAATGATTGCCTTAGCCATCGTGGTGATCATCCAGATTGTAGGTCTTATCCTGGTTATTGCCCTGATAACCATTCCCCCTTTTATGGCCGAGAAATACGTGCGATCGTTATTTAAAATGATGGTAATTTCCTGCCTGTTAGGCATGATATTCACCATCAGCGGCCTGTGGCTGGCCTATGCCTATGACTTGACCTCCGGTGCCTCCATAATCCTTGTGGCGGGTACGGGCTTCTTTGTTTCATTGGGGCTTGAGCGGTGTTCAACCTTGTTGTTTTTGAGTGGCGTCAAATCGAAGAAATCAGATGGAGCGAATGCTTAAGATTATCAAAAGGATTTGTTTGGTGACGATACTAATCTACTTGGTTTCGGCATGTGCGACGACAGGAACCACGCAAAGGGACCCCCAGGATCGCCAAAAGCCCCGCGGCAGTTTTTTAATTCGGTTTTATCGAGGACCGCTGAACCATCTGTCGGCCGTGAGGTTGGGCCAGTGCCCGATGTATCCTTCCGACTCGGCTTACGGCCTGAAGGCAGTTAAAAAGCATGGTCCGATAGTGGGATGGGCAATGGCTTTTGACCGGTTGCTGCGCTGTGGTCGTGATGAAACCCGTCTGGCGCCGCGTGTTATCGTGAACGGGAAATGGAAATCTTATGATCCGGTCGAAAACAACGATTTTTGGTGGCACGAAGAAAAGAAAGACCCTCATTGAGTGAAGGCTTGGGTTGCCCCAAATACGAAGTGCCGGGCTATCCTGCGATCTTCTTTTTTTCCTCCACTACGCAATAAATTCCTTTTCCCTCCATAAGGGGGCCGCGGCAGAGATTGTCTGACAGACATTTCGATTTGCGTAAATCTCCCGAAGCCCAGCGATTGATAAGATCAGGTTCTCTAATAAAGGGCCTGCTCATGGAAATATAATCGGCATATCCTTCCTCCACAAACTGTTCCGCGACCTGAAAGGAGCGGACCCCTCCCACCAGGATCAAGGGTACATGCAGTTTCGGTTTGAAAGATTTGGCTGCCTCACGGAAATAGGCCTCTTTTTCCTCCGTGTCGATCTCTTTTCGGCAATGGTCTCCGGTGACGACCGTTCCGCCGCTCAACTCGATGGCATCGATTCCTTCTTCCTGGAGCATAAGACCGACCTGAATTGCATCCTCCAGGACGAGCCCCTCATCAAGGAAATCCTGAGAGTTCAGCTTGACCATGATCGGAAAGTCATCTCCCACCTCAGCCCGTATCTCTTGGAGCGTTTGCACGAGGGCTCCGGCCCGATTTGCAATCGTTCCGCCATAGGCATCGGTCCGTTTATTGAAAGCGGGGGAGAGAAATTGATTTAACAGAAATCCGTGGGCGGCATGGATTTGGACGGCATCGAATCCAGCCGCTTGGGCCCTTCGGGCGGCATGCGCAAATGCTTCGATAATCTTTCGGATATCCTCAACCGTCATTTCATGACCTTGACCGAAGCCGTCCACTTGCGAAACCACCCAGGGCGTCTGCCCGGTTAGATTGGCGTTGGTTAAGATCCCGGCATGCGAAAGCTCAGCTGCCACGCGACCACCATGTTCGTGTATGGCCCGAGTCATTTCCCTAAGAGACGGGATAAGGTCATCGCTGTAAATTCCCAGTTGACACGGTGTTCCCTTTCCTTCGAGTCGAACGTAGGTGTGGCTGGTTATGATTAAGCCGGCCCCCCTTTTTGCTATCTGAGCAAGCAAATCGGTAAGCCTTGGGGTGCAGTTGCCATCGTCGTCGGCCATGCCTTCCCACGTGGCCGAACGGATGAATCGATTGGAAAGCCGCATCCCATTGATTTGGCTGGTCTGAAACAATTTTGATAAATTGACATCCATATCTCCGCCTTTCAGTTAATTGAGGGGTTGGGATCCTGAAAAACTTCCTGACACCTCCATCTACATAGCATGTATTTATTATGCCGGCAATCGGCCTGTCTTTCAATAACCTCCCGAAAGCGCCCAGAAGTGTCTTCATGATGATACGTTCTGTAAGCATAAAAAGCATGACTGTTAGGAGTAAGGGCTGACTCAAAAATAAGATTACATTCTTGAAGGCGATATGGTGTAGTTCC
>CAZHAH010000053.1:0-32440 GCA_964530095.1 uncultured Desulfobacteraceae bacterium
GACATTCTCTTTTAAATGAGAAATTGTATATTAAACTATGGCTGAATTATTGCTGCAGATAGTTAAAATCGCCCTTTTTGACCATACCGCGATCAACGACGTTGTCGAAACGGTGGGTAGCCACAAAGGCGGCGTCGGCTTTGCCTTCGAATACCGCCATGGTAGAAAGATCATGCCCGCCGGAATAAACGACCTTCTTGAAAAATGATTCCAGGGGATTACCTTTCAGGATGTCTTTGGAAAAAACGACGCGCGGAAACAGATTGCCGGATGTGCTGCCAGGATCGGTAAGCGCGAGCACCTTGCCCTTGAGCGATTCGATTGAGGTTAAGCCGCTGCCCTTTTTCGTAACCAGCACAGCCTTGTATCCCGGTCCCTCTTCCACAATGTGGCCCGGTCGCTTGGCATAGGTCGTGAATACCATGATGTCGGGGTCTTTTTCATGCGCTATTACATATGAATAAGGGCCTAAAACGGCTACATCGACCCATTTGTTAACCATGGCTTCCACAACCGTAGAATAGGAGGTGGGCATGTAAAACTCGACCTTTTTGCCTGTCGTTTTGGCAAGATAATCGATTACCGGTTTATAGATGGTTAATTCCTGGATGGTTTCTTCAGTGGGGATGATGGAGAAGGTCAGGGCATCCGGGTTTTCGCACTCGGCTGCAAAAGCAGGGGCCCCGCATAAGAGAATCAGAGCAAAACTTAAACATACGGCACTCATTTTTTTCATGGTACTATCCTCCTTTAATCCGTTTCAGGTTAATAATAAGCGTCTATGGTTTAATCACACCTCCCTTCTAAGCAATTCAGTATTTATTAACGCTTTTGTACGCTGATATATACGTCGTTGCTGTAAGTGGTTGCAAAGCTTTCATCGGCTTCAAGCAGATAGGCCGAGACTCTTGCAGATACCTGAGATCCCAGATCTTTATCAAACAGGCCCCATAATTTGCTGAGTTCATCGGCGGTCTGACCGACACGTTTTAAATCGACTTGGCCCTCTTTGCCCCGGGCTAAAATAAATTTAGAACTCCAGATTTTATCTCCTGCAACCCGATCTCCGTTTTTCGGATCACCATCATCGGTGAGCAGTCCTAAAAGATACATGTTTTTACCATCCGGGTAGGTACGGTAAATTTCGACTTTATTTTTATTGAGTTTGGGGTCGGGTGTAATTGGAATCTCGGCAATCACTTCATTTTTTTCATCTATGTAAATCGTATCCCGGTCTACCGTAAGCTTTCCCAGTAATTCTACTGGTTCATAGGTGACGGTCAGTTGTGCCGTGTAAATTTCGCCTGTGCCCGAATATTTGGCGATGATCTTGATTATATTTTCCCCCGGCTGCAGGATGACTTCCGGCACGCGCCAGTTTACGGTTCCCTGGGCCACACCGTTGCCACCGCGGTTATTTTCCCATTTGACACTTTCAAGGTCTTTTACACTTAAACCGGCTAGACTTATGGTGGCAGAAGTGGTTTTGTCTAATTCCGTAAATCGTGGTTCCGTAATCACGATATCCGGAAGTTCTCTTTCTTCCTTTTGAGTTGCCGGGGGGGCTTGAGCTTCCTCTTCTTTACCCCCACATCCTTGAACAAGGAACTGAATACTTAATACGAACACCAGCAGGACAATGACAGACGGCAATTTTTTGATTTTAATCGCCACTTTGGGCTCCCCTAATAATGTTAATGTGGTTTTCTCATAATAAGGTTTGTAAACCATGTTCTTTTACAATGTCTGACACCCCAGATCCATTTAGAACAATTAGAACAAAAATAGTCAATGAGACGAAATACTCAAATTGATGTAGGTAGAATTACCTAATATGAGTGGGGGTTGTGTTTGGCGTGATTAATTTTTAGGTATCGATTGCGACATATTCTTTACGAATGGCATATTTGACCAGTTCAGGCGTGTTTCGCAATTTGAGTTTTTTCATGATATTGGCACGGTGGTTTTCGACCGTTCGAATGCTGATAAATAGCAAGTTGGCGATCTCTTTGTTGGTTTTCCCTTCCGCAATCAGTTTCGTGACCTCCCTTTCACGGGAGGTCAACCTTCCGGCAGAGAGCTTTTGATCCCCAAGGCAAATCTGAACAAAATCATCCCTCAAGGCCTCCGAAAGGATAGGTGAAATGTAAAAATCACCCTCTATGACTTTTTTAATTGCGGTATAAAGCTCTGTATCGGCGTCTTCTTTGAGCAGATACCCTTGAGCCCCCGCCTTCAGACAGTGATACAGATATTCCTTGCTTTTGTGCATGGTCAAAATGACAACCTTAATTTCGGGAGCCATCATTTTAATCTCTTTGGTTGCCTCAATTCCACGGATATTAGGCATGGAAATATCCAGAATCACCACATCAGGCGTAATTTTTTTCAACAAATCGAGAAGTTCTATGCCATCATGCGCTTCTCCGACAACCTTGAGATCATCGTGTTCTTCCAGGATTTTTTTAACACCCTGGCGAAACATCAAATGATCATCAGCCAAAACTATATGGTAAGTATCCATTTAAAACATCGGCCTAAATTGGAATTTTAAAAGATATTTGGGTCCCTTTGTCAGTTTGGGCTGAGATGGCGAGGGACGATCTTATAATTAAAGCCCGTTCCTGCATAGCGGCCAGCCCCATTCCCTTTTCTGTCGGCTTTTCCCGGGAGACTTGGCGGATGTCAAATCCTATACCATTATCCGCAATCAGAAACGAGACCTCATGCGCCATTTTTTTTATTTTCACAAATACTTCACTGGCTTGAGCGTGTTTTCCAATGTTGGAGAGAGTTTCCTGAAAAATTCTGTATATAATAATCAGATGTTCGTGTGAGAAAAAATCGTCTATATTTTCGGCAGCATATGATAGTGACAAATTATGATGCCGTGCGAAATCGGATACGAGCCATTCAAGTGCAGCTGATAACCCGAGATCTTCTAGAATTGAAGGGCTCAAATCCCGGGAAAGCCTGCGAACGCTTTCGATGATATAATTTAAATGTTGCCGCGGTTCTTCCAGATCTATGATTAAGTCGCTCTGATCATCATCCAATTTTCTCTTAATGGCACCCAGTTGAACTTTTAATAAAGATAAGGACTGTCCCAGTTCATCATGCAATTCTAAAGAAATTCGCCTGCGTTCTTTTTCCTGAGCCTTAAGAAGCTGAGATGAGAGCGAGCGCAGCTTACCTTTTGATTCACGCAGCGCTACCTCGGTTCGTCGGCGTTCTTCGATTTCTTTTTGCAAATGAGTATTGGCATTCAGCAGCTCTGCCGTTCGCTCAGCAACCCTTAGTTCCAGTTCGTCTTTGGCTTTTTTCAAAGCAACTTCGGCCTGCTTGCGCTCGATAATATCGCGTGCCACACACACTATTTCCTGAAGCTCATCGTTATCTGTGCGCATGGCGGCTCCTGAAAACAGAACCGGTATATTATGACCGTCTTTGGTTAAATAAGTTTTTTCGATATTGCCGACGGCCCCTTCTGAAATGAGTTGTTTAATTGCCGAACTGTGGGATGATTCTTCGGCAATTATTTTGTTAATCGGTTTTCCGATGAGTTCTTTTTTTTCATACCCTAACAAATCCAGCGTCGATTTGTTGACCATGCTGATTTTGGCATCATCATTGACAACAATCAGCGTGTCCAGCATCGAGTTGATGATATTGTCTACATAAGACTTGGAAACGGTGGTGCGGCTCAAATCATGTGCCATCTGGTTAAAAGCGTTGGCCAAGACACCAATTTCGTCTTTGGTCTTAATGTCAATTTTTGTACCGAGTTGGCCTTTGCCGATTTCAAGCGCTGCGTTGCTTAAATTAATTAACGGCCTGGAAACAGAACGGGAGGTCCAGAATCCCAGGAACGAAACCGTACACAGGGTAAATATTGTGGATACAATAATAATAATGGCGGCATTCGGAATATCTTCTTCGATAAACTTTCGATACTGATTTTGCATTTCTTCATGGGCAAATTCTCTTTGTTTATCAATAATGGGCAGTATGTTGCGCCGATAGTGCGGTTCCAGGGTTGTTTCAAAGAAGGCGCGGGCTTGATTCGGAGTATTTCCGGCTAAATGCAGAAAATAAGAAATATATTTCCAGTGATAATAGTAACGCTTTTTCTTTATGTTAAGCCATTCCAGGGACTCTTCTCCTCTCAGCTCCTCTATTTCGGCCTGCCCCCTGGCCTTTGCCAGCCGGATTGGGGATTGGGCTGAAATTTTCGGGTTCGATAATAATCGGGCCAATTGTTCTAGATCGGCCTTCAAATTTCTCTCGGCTTGAATAATCTCCTTTTCGGCCGGTCTTTTTTCGTAAGGTTTGAATACGATTTTATATTTTTTCTTAAACAATTCATGGGCCGCTGTTTGACCGCTTTCGATGGCATAAAGAATTTCATCGGGTAGCGTAAGCTCTTTATCTGTGTTTACTTTCAGCTGGATAACTTTATGTTTAATATCATTATAGACTTTTATGGACAGAAATCCTAAGGAACTCATCAGGAAAGCGATTGCCAAGTATCCGAAGATCAATTTGTGGCTTATTTTCATTGGAGACACCTCCTAGACGGGTCTAAGTGGGATTGCCAAAATTAAATAAAAATCCATTTCGCCACGTCAAGATTCGATTGCGGTCTAGATGATTTCGGGCCGGGGCCGTAGGCGTAGATGGGAATTTCCTGTTCATGTAAAGAGCCATGGGATCGGATTTTAACCGTCTCCCGCGGGCCGGGTAGGGCACCGAAAACCGTATCGCGATCACCCAGAACAAAAAGGTGTCCGATTCTGTGGGGATGGAGATGATATTTTACTGCTGCCGCATTGTTCCTCATGACCGATTCGACTCCGGGCTCCTCTTTTAGGATGGCCATGGCATCATCGATAGTGGAGGGGTCTTTAAGATAGATATAGGCCGCTCCACCCAGATTCTGGTGATGAACCACATAACGATCTTTGATGATGGGGATGGCTTTGGCGGCGATCCCGCCGGCCTTTAGAATCCGGCTTAAATCCAGGGCACGGGTCTTGGGATTCATACCATGGTCGGCTGTTACCACCAGTTCAACATCAGGCGACACATTCAAAAGTTCACCCAGCAGGCAATCGATGCGGTTGATATTCCATTTTGATTCTTCAGCTTCCGGGGGAAACTTATGGGTGACATAGTCAGTTGTCGTCAGGTAGATTAAATCGGGTGATTTCACTTTGAGAGCTGCGATAGCCGCCTTAAACAACCAATGGTTGACCTCGATGGAATAGATATCCGGCGGTGGCCCGATTTGATCGGCCAGCCAGGTAGATGGGTTTTCAGCCGATTCGGTCGTGGTCGCACCCTCCTGTATCAGGGCTTTGAGCTTATCCTTGGCTGTAAAAAGGGCGGAAGACTTACCCCGGGCGGCCGTGTGCCGGAATATAGTGTCAGCCATCAGAAATTCAGAAGACTCCATATAAACTTCTTTGTCCTGAAGCGGGTCTAGAAAGTAGTTGGAGGTAATTCCATGGAGGCTGGGATAACTCGCGGTTACAATTGTGGTATTGTTAACATTGGTGACCGTGGGGACAACGGCATGACCAACGGTGCGGTAGCCTTTAGCGGCAATGGCGTCAAGGTTGGGCGTTTGGCTCTGGGCCAGGTATTCCGGGCTGCAGCCGTCCAGGCAGATGATTATTTGGGTGGACATAAGGTCATCACTTCAGACAGCAAAAAAAGTCAAAGGATTTTTTTCAGATCGAGCAACGGCTCCAGACTGGTAATTGTCGGCACCGAATTCTCTTGTGCCGGCCAATTGCGGTGCACGGTGTGATGCTTGAGCCAAACAGGATGCAGACCGGCGTCTCTGGCACCGCAGATATCGATGCGCCAATCATCACCCACGTAAACCGCCTCAGACGCAGCGATTTGAAGTTTCTCCAAGCACAGGCGAAAGGGCTCGAAGGCCGGTTTGGGTGGAATATTTCCTTCTCCGGCAATGATGATGACCTCAAAAAAGGTTTCCAAATCCGGGAATTGGCTGAGGCGATGGGTCCCGGTCGCACGCTGTCCCTGGGTGTTGCTGATCAGCGCCACCCTGTACCGGCGGGAGAGTGCCTGGAGGACATTTTCGGCTTCGGGAAACAAGGTTGTATGGATTTTCACGGTTTCCCAATATTCGGTTTCCCATTTTTCGAGAAGGTTCAGATCGGGTGTCAGACAGTAATAATGATAAACCTCATGCCAAATCGACTTGCGTGAAAAATCGGATCGATCCTGAAAGGTCTTTCGGATGCGACGATAGTTTGCCAAAAAGTCATCGTAAAGACTCAAGCCTATATGTGCAAAAAGCCTATCCTGGGCCTTTTTCTCAGCCGTCCGAAAACCATTGGCTGAATCCACAAGCGTCTGGCCGAAATCGAAAATGACGGCTTTTATCATCTATCACCTCAAAAAATTAACCCTACGAGGTGATCAAACAACGTCGTAGGGTTAATGGTCAAGAAAAAATTGTCAAACCGGATCCGGACAATCAGTCCTGCCCCCATTTCTGCAGGTAGTCGCCACAAAGCTCTTCCTCTGAGGGAATATACTCTTCTTTGGGTATGGACAGCAAGGTATAGTTGAGAAAATGGCTCCAGTTGATATTATCACTGGTAATGTTACCGGCCCAGGAGCCGCAACCGAGCGTATCGGTGGTGGGCAGGCCGGTTGTCCATCCGCCGCTGTTGGCGTGGGCGTGAGGCATGTTGCAGACGATGCGCCCCACATTGGCGCGCAGGGCCAATTTGACCCGCCGCTCATCATTTTCCGTATGTATGGATGCCGAATGTCCTTCACCGGAAAAGTTAAGGATTTTCTCCAGGCGGTCCAGCATTTTGTCGAAATCGGTCCATGTCCAGACGGTGAGCACCAGCGAGATTTTTTCACCGGAAAACCGGTCTTCCGGACCGACCTTTTCACCGATGACCATGAGAAACCTGGTGTCTTCGGGAATCGTCAGCCCCGCATTTTTGGCAATAAAAGTGACCGGTTTGGCAACAATGTCCCGGTTCAAGTGCTTGCCGTCTGGCCACATGTACTGTCTGAGCTTCTCCCGCTCATCCGTGCTGCATAAATATCCGCCCTCGGATTTGAGGGCCGCAATCATATCATCGTATATGCTCTCAAACAGCGCCACTGCATTTTCCGATGAACAAGATGCGGAATTGTTGGCTGTCTTCGAAAGCATGATCTTGTGGGCTGCATCTGCCAAATCGACGGTATCGTCTACAATCGACACCACGTTGCCGGCGCCGACGGTCTGGGCCGGTTTGGCGGCCCCGTATACGACCTCCACCAGAGCGGCCCCGCCGGTTGCAACGGCATAGTCGCAATTGGCCATGAGTTCCTGTGTCTTGGCATGGCTGGTATGTTTGATGCACTGCACCAGATCCACCGGAGCTCCTATTTTTTCGAGAGCTTTGCGCACGTGTTGGACCGTTTCATATGAGGTCTTCTGGGTTCGCGGGTGGGGCGAAACGATCTGGGCGTTGCGGGTCTTTAAAGTGCTCAATGCCAGGCAGCAGATCGTCGATTCTGGGTTCGTGCACGGTACGACGTTGGCAATTACCCCTATCGGTTTGGCGTATTTGCGGACACCCAGAGCTTTATTCTCTTCGACCAACCCGCAGGTTTTGGCATCGCGCATATCCCATAGGGTGCCCATGGTTTTATTCTTGATTTTATTCACCTTGTCTATGGCCACGCCGATTCCGGATTCATCTACGGCCATGTGGCCCAGCCTATGGCGCACGTCTTCCTTCAGAAGCTCCCAGGCCACAGCCTGCACCATCTCATCTACTTTTTCCTGGGGCCAAAATTCAATCGCATTAAATGCCTTTCTGGCCCTTGCGTACATTTCCTGGATGTTATCTTCCATAGCAATAAATTTCCTCCTTTATTTGCGATATATGGGTTGATCGAATCGTAAAATGTCGTGAATTCAACCATTGATGGCTGTGCATCCCATATCTCTAAAGGCCTCTTTGGCAACGACAAAAAAGTCTTCGATGTCCTGGGAGGTGATCTGTCCCAAATTACACAGTCTGAACGTTTTGAGTCCGAACATTTTCCCTGGATAGATGGTAAATCCGCGCTCAAAGCAATAGTCATGCAGTTTAAGAAAATCGAACTTGCCATCCTCAGGCGCCTTAACGGTTACGACCAGATGCCCCTGAATATCTTTGTCGATGACCGATTTTAGGCCCATTCCTTCCAAACCCCTGTGGATGGCTTCCCAGCAATCGGTCAGGCGTTTATAACGGGCCGGTTCGCCTTCTTCCCAGTATTCCTTGAGCGCCTGTCTTAGCGCGTAGATAACCTGAACCGGCGGGGTAAAGTGCATTTCACCGACTCTTTCGAAAAAATCGTACTGCATGTAAAGATTGCAGTAATAGGAGCGTTTTGGATACGCTTTTGTTTTTTCAATTTCTTCAATCTTCCCCACGGTCCATGAAACACCGGTCATGGCGGCCAGTCCCTTTTGGGCCGATGACATGCAAAAATCGATCTGTTCCTGTTCGATATCGATCGGAAGCAGCCCATAGGTGGAAATCGTATCCACCATGAATACACAGTCGTTGGCATGCGCGATTTCCCCGATTTCTCGTACGGGGTTCAAGACACCGGTTCCGGTTTCATGATGAACCGTGGCGACCACGGCGATGTCCGGATCATTTTCAAGAGTGTCCCGCACTACCTTTAAATCCGGCCGTCCCGTGGTCGAAAATTCCAGATTCACACAAGGAATCTGATAGTGGTCGGCAATTTCGGCCAGCCTTGCGGAGTAAGCCCCGTTGTTGACGATACAGAGTTTCTTGTCCTGCGGGACCAGGGAGTTCACGAGAACATCCTGAATGATGGTGCCGGAGCCGCTAAAGAGCACCGCGGTATACTTTGCCGGATCCCCGTGAACTACCCTTACCAGATCCTTGCGGACCTCATCCATGATGGCGACAAATTCTGCTTCTCTGGGGCAAATATCCGGAACCACCTGAGCATATTTTACACTGTCGCTAGTCGTTGCCGGACCGGGATTCAGCAGGACGTTTCTTTTAACCGGCGTAATCACCTCCATGGGTTATCCTCCCTGTTGGTTACGACATTTTACGTTTGCGCGGATCCTCAATTTCCTCCACAATGGCCCAGCCGCTTCCTTTCAGCTTTTTCTTTTCGGCCAAAGCGTCTTTCCACTCCTGGGGGGTGCGATGTGTTCCGGGACGAACGGTCTGATGTCTTTCTTCTTGAGTCGGTACCGGCCGGTCTTCGGGGCCGTCGTAAGATTCCTTGGGTGTCAGATCCTGCCCCAGGCGATGGTAATCTTCTCTTTCAACTTCTTCGCAATAATGGGCTCCGGCTCCAAACGCACGCGTGACTGCCAGAACAGCCCAGGTGGACTCAGGTGAAAAGCCCAGATCCAACATGGTGGCGCCCATGGCACCGAGCATATCGATGTCGACCGGCACCGAGCACTTGTTTTGGGCTGCTTTGACAATTTCCTTCATCAAAGCAATGTACTTGCCGGCCACACCCAGTTTTTCGGCCCGGGCAATCATGCGCTTGGCTGCCGGATCCTTAAGCATAAGGTCGGAGACACCCAGCGCTTCGTCATTTATATTTTCCTTTACCAGGGTTTCTGCAATTGCGGCGGTGGATTGGCCTTGTTCTTTTCCGGCTTCCAAATATTTGTCGAGCATGCTCCCGAAGGCACAATAAGCGCCGTAAGCATGTCCAAAAGCCAAAATGGAGCCGCCCGCGGCCTGGGTTAAATAGGTTTTGGAGCTGGCAATAATTCGCGACATGGCGGCCGGAGCCGACAACCCGTCTTCCAAAGAAAGTATCATAATATAATTCAACATCTTGGCTTCTTCTTCGAGGGGTATCCGGGCCTGGTAATCGATGAAAATCACGTCTGCGATACCGTAACCGGCTTCAACCAATTCGGTAGTGTCGTAACCCCGTGTAACGATTCGATGCACATTTTTATATGCAACTTCGGAAACCCATCGGAACTGCTCCCTTTTGGTATCCGGGGCAACGGTTCCATGTTCTCTATTTTTATAATCATAGCGTAATCTCGGATCATCTAAAGAGCCCATTTTTTGTATTCTCCTTCCTCTTTTTGTTTCCTGGCATACTCCTGTCTTTCTTCCTGGCTTGGCACCTCCCGATCCTCCGGACCGACATATTTGATCATGGTAAGATCAAGCATCTGTACCATCGGTTCTCGTTTGGAAGCGGCCCAGGCATGTCCTTTTTTCATGGTATAAATGGCATGCGCGGCACAGCTAAATCCGCGACAAACACAACCGATGCACCAGGCTGCATTGGGAGCGAAGCCCAACTCAGCCAAGGCCGTGTTCCCGGCGCCGATCATATTGACGGCAACATATGCGCGCCCCTCTCTTTCACGGCGTTCGTTGAAGTGTTTTTCGATCGATTTTTGCAATTCGAGATATACGCCACCCACTCCGAGTTCTTCGTGCTTAATGTGGGTCGGCTCGGCGCGAGGATCCCCGTCAGTATGTTGGGGCTGTCCCAGACCCATGACCGGGAGTCCGGCATCCATGTGTTCGTCAACCAGGATTTTGCCCATCTCTTCCAGAGATATTCCTTCTTCCCGGGCACGCTCAATGTACGCGTGCAGCATGTAGCCATGCGCTGCCCCCGGACCATGCGCTCCGCCAAACGTCATGACGGATGCAGCCACGGCGGCCGGAAGATAAGGCCTGCCGCTGATAACGGCAATAGCGGAAGCTGCCGATGGTGACATGGAATGCTCCAAAAATTCGGCCGTTTCATATTGGAGCATTTTTTCTTCCTCTTCGGTGGGTATTCTCCCTTGAAATAAAACGAACAACGCGTCGCAAAAGGAATACTCTTCTTCGGCCAAATCACTCAGATTGTAACCGCGCAGGACGGTTTTTTCCTCTGTCTTATATGAGATGGCAGTCTTGCGGTGAAAAAAAGGCTCTCGACTCATATCTTTCCCTCCTTATTTAAATAGATTTTTATTTTTAATGCCTATTGAATTCTCTTTTTGCAAACTGGATGAGTTGTTTGGGGTAATGAGCGAATTTTGCAAAAGAACATCCATATATGAAAATAGATTAATTTATAAAGGGGCACTCTCTCCAAAAGAGCGTGATCTAATAGATGGAGTTAGAAATATAAGTCAAACTAATAATTATTATATAATTAATAACAATTGGTTATTGATGTGTCCTCAGTTATTTTTGAACCATTTCTTTAGGGCGCGAAAGTCATCAACCACGTGATCGGCCCCGGCTTGCAAAAGTTTCTGGGCCAGACCGGGTTTGTCGGGGGTTGAAATGGTAATCCCGATGCCGTGGAATTGAAATTTTGACCTTGATGCGGCCAGCATGTCGTCCGGCATGTCACCCACGTAATAACACGGGTTCACTTGAGGACCGATTTTTTCAACAATGGCATCCAGCATAAACGGGTGCGGTTTGCTGAGTGATTCTTTATGGCCCCGGGATCGAAGCATATTTTCTTCTTCACGGAGGCAATCATCAAGGGTGAAGACAACTGTAAAATATTTTCGAATACCGAACTTTTGCAGGGGAAAGGCTGCTTCGGCACGGGGTCTACCGGTGGCAATCGCCAGGGTATTTATGCTTGAAAACTCCTCCAGCATCGATTTCTCAACCAACAATCTTTCCTGGCGAATATACCCTTCGCCCTTATATACTTTAGGGGATATTCCATATGTCGATTCAAACAGGTTTTTGCCGAGGTATATTTCCTGGAAATACTGTTTAATAATGTTTCCGCTTCCGACATCCCCTGTATAAAGGCTTTGAATCAAATCATTTGTGATTTCCGGGTGCTTCTGTTGCAGATCACTCAGCGGATCAGCCGTCGTTTTCAGATAGCGCGCGAGGCGGGTCACATCCAGATTGGCAATCGTTTCCCGACATCGATGCCACATATTATCACTTGGGCTCACCTGAGGAATTTTTATCAGGGAACTCAAAAGTTGAATCACGTAATGAGTCAAATCCCAATCGTTATTCAAACCGCCGCTTTGCTTTATTTGGGCCAAATCGGATAGAGGGAAGAGGGGGTCCGGCAAATCGTTATACGCGCGGGCACCTTTGAAAAATAAGCGGGCCGAACGCCTGATCGTCTCCCGATAAGATCCCGAGACATCGATAAGGACGCCATCCATGTCGAAAATGAGTATTCCTTTGGACTTCATTTTTAAGGAATTAAACTTTTCCAATCCTGCGTTATTCAACCCAATCAAAGCTTCGCGTAACGGCCTTTTTCCACATACGATAAAGTTCCGTTCCGGCCTTGCTGCCGGGGGCGGGATCCCAGCGTTTATCTTCGCCCCAGTTGTTGCGGAGCTCGTTTTCGTTGTCCCAAAAACCGACTGCCAAACCGGCGGCATAGGCTGCCCCGAGGGCCGTGGTTTCGGATACCTTTGGCCGAATAACGGGTACGCCCAATACATCCGCCTGGAATTGCATCAAGAGCTCATTCATGACCATCCCGCCATCTGCTTTGAGGGCCTTCAGTTCAACGCCGGAGTCGGCATTCATGGCATCAATCACTTCGCGTGTTTGAAAGGCCGTGGCCTCGAGTGTCGCACGGGCGAAATGTCCCCGATTCACATAGCGTGTCAGACCCACAATAACCCCCCGTGCATCGTCGCGCCAATACGGCGCGTACAGGCCGGAGAAGGCCGGGACAAAGTAAATGCCGCCATTATCCGGAACTGTGAGCGCTAAATTCTCGATCTCCGGTGCGGAATCGATGAGTTTTAAATTGTCGCGCAGCCACTGCACCAATGCCCCTGTGATGGCGACAGATCCCTCTAAGGCGTATACAGCCGGTTTTTCACCAAATTTGTAGCAAACCGTCGTCAATAAACCGTTTTTTGAATGCTGGAGCTCGGTGCCTGTATTGAGAATCATAAAACATCCGGTGCCGAACGTGTTCTTTGCTTCACCTTTGTCAAGGCATGCCTGGCCAACGGTTGCGGCTTGCTGATCACCCATGTCGCCGGCTACAGGGATCTTGCCTCCGAAAGGCCCATCTGCGGTGGTGTCGCCATAAGGCTCTGATGAAGAACGAATTTCCGGCAGCATCGACATGGGTACGCCCAGAATATCACACATTTGCTGATCCCATGCCAATGTCTCAATGTTCATCAGCATGGTGCGTGAGGCATTGGTCGGATCGGTCACATGTACCCCGCCCTGAACGCCGCCTGTCAAATTCCAGATGAGCCAGGTGTCGATATTCCCAAAAAGCGCGTTCCCTGAATCAACGGCTTCTTTTACCGGGCCAACATTTTCGATGAGCCATTTTGCTTTAAGGCCGGAGAAATAAGTGGCGAAGGGGAGGCCGGTTTTGCTCCGAAACGCATCCTGGCCGCCGTATCTCTCGGACATATCCGCAACAAGCTTGCCGTTGCGCGTATCCATCCACACAACGGCGTTGTGAAGGGGTTTGCCGGTGTTTTTGTCCCAAATCACGGTTGTCTCACGTTGATTGGTGACACCCACGGCCGCTAAATTGGCGCAGGTAATGCGGGCTCGCTCCAAGGCACCTTGCACAACCTGTTGTGTGCGTTGCCAGATTTCCATCGGATCATGCTCAACCCAGCCCGACTGAGGGTATATTTGCGTGTGCTCTAACTGGTGAATGCCAACCGATTCACCGGCTTTATTAAAAATCATACAGCGCGTACTGGTTGTACCTTGATCAACGGCAGCTACGTACATCGTCATTTTATAATCCTATCCTAAATGGGCTTCCAGCCATGCTTCGAAATCATCCAGCACCTGGTCGTGTTCAGGTTCATTGAAGACTTCATGGTAAAGGCCGTCATAGTTTTTGATCGTTTTATCGGCCGAACCGACCGTGTCGTATAACATCTGCGCGCCACCCGGATCGACCAGCTTGTCGGCACTCCCCTGCAGAAACAAAATGGGGAGTGAAATCCGGGCGGCTTCTGCGGTTATGAGCTGCATCGATTTTATGATTTCTGCGCCCAGCCGAGCCGTTGTTTTGCCGGTATAAACAAGCGGATCGTCTAAATAGGCCTGCACCACGGCCGGGTCTCGGCTTACGCCGTCGGCCTCAAGTCCGATCAGCCCGAATTTGGGCATTAATTTGGAAAGGACTTTGCCAGTGAAAATGATGGCAGAAGGGATACTTTCGGGAACTTTGACAGCGGCTCCGGAAAGAACGGCGCCCTTCAACTCGTCCTGATAATCGAGCAGGTATACGGCGCTGATCAGGGCGCCCATGCTGTGTCCCACCAGATAGATCGGCTTGTCGGGCTGCCATTTGCGCACCATGTCAAAATAAATTTTAAGCGTATCGGTAAAATCCTCAAACCGTTCCACATAAACACGCGTGCCGTCCGATTTGCCGTGTCCCGGGTGATCGAGTGCGTATATCGCATATCCGAGCGGAACTAAGCGATTGACGACGTTCATATAGCGCCCGCTGTGTTCGGCCAATCCGTGAACAATCAGGAGTACAGCCTTGGGTTCATCTTCCGGCAACCAGCACTGGTAGTAGATACCGGCATTCCTGACGCCTTTGAAATTTCCTTCCTGATATATCATTTTTCCACCATCCCTTCACTTAAGCAGGTAATAGTTTGCAGCCATTGCCTCTGCTTCTGATTTGATTTCATCTCTGAGCGAATCGGGTTCCAGGACCGTGGCTTTAGCGCCCCAATTCAAAACCCAAAATTTGATTTCATCTGTTCCGGCGACAGTTACCTTGAAAATAATGGAGCCATCCTCTTGAGATTCAATCTCCTGGCTCTCATGCCAGGTTCTTTCCTGAATATAACCGGCGATGTCCGTTTCAAAATGAATTTTTACGGTTGTGAGGCTACCGACAAAAGTGCCGAAACTCGAACGCATAAAATCTTCGGTGCTAAAATCTTCCGGTATCTGAAACGATTCGTCTGTGAGGTAAAGCGATTTGATTCGATCAATGGCAAAAAGCCTGACGGAATCTCTCAACAAGCAGTGTCCGATTAAATAAAAGGTTCCATCGAAAAACCAAATTTTGTATGGTGCCACCTTGCGGCGCGTTTCTTGCTTGCGACTCATGGTAAAATAAATCATCTCGATATATTTTCCGTTGAGGACGGCCTCGTTTAAAGAATTTAACGCTTCCGTAAGTTTGCCATATTCCTTATAGGAGCTAAGACCCACCTTTAGGCTTTTTTCGATTCGGCTGAGATAACTGATATATTCAGGGGGGAGGGTGGCTTTGATTTTCTGAAAGAGAGTCTCCAGAGAGTCGGAAAATACGGTATCCTTGAGCACCTTAAGCATATCCCGGCTGAAATATAGTGCCATAAGTTCGGTTAAGCTAAGGGGGATCGGGATTTGGTGCTTGACCGTATCTACAAAAGACCAGAGACTACGCCCATCGACCTTGTCGGTGTATAAAGGAAAGCCCGCCAGCTGAAGTGCTTCCAAATCGCGGTAAACCGTTCTTGAGTGGCATTCTAATTCCTGGGCCAGTTCGGCAGCTGATTTCCCTGTTCGATACGCCGTCAACGCTTGAATTAGCTTCCACTGCCTTCCTAGCTGATCACCTCTTGCCATAATAGAAGATCCTTATGATTATTTGTTTGAACAAAACCATATCCACCCCATTATTTCAACAGCCTTTTAAATAGAAGCCATCTCAATAATAGGATTTTGGTTCAAGGTTAAGGCGGGGCCGAGTTTCAGCCCGCAGGCATACTTAAGTATGTCGAGGACTTGAAAAGAGGACCCAACGCAGAGATTGGGCCAAAAGACATTTTTGAGATAGCTTCTAACGATCCATGTATTCCCATACCGACGCTCGGAAAAAAATCTATGACTTGTGACCGCATCTGTCAAACAGCTCTGATATCGGTTTACATAACCTAAATTTGGAGAGAGGTGCGGAAATGCGTGATCGAATCATTTTTGGATTATTGGAATGTTTTTTTATGGTCCTTTTTTTACTTTTTGCAGTTTTGGTGACAGTGATGATGGGTTCTTAATAAAGATTGAGGATACGCAATTTTCGATAAGAAGAGAATGCCGTTTGAATAAAAGGCAAGATGGTTTTCATTTGCCGACATCTCAGCGGCAAATGAAAAAATACGTAATCTCGGCGTTTTCAGCGTCTCTGCGGTGAATCATTAGAGAAAACGATAGGTAATACCGGAAAAAACCGCCCAACAAAGAATAACAGCCGTCAAAAGGAGACAAAATCCGGACAGCAGTTTATGATAAACTCCTTCGAGTTTTTTTTCCTGATACTTTAATATCAGACCAAGGATTAGACCTGCAGCAAGACCACCTCCGTGTGCCCAATTATTGATTCCGGGCATAACCAATCCGAAAATAAATAGTCCTAAAGCCCACCCCCCGATTTGTTTATAAATAGCGTTGCCGTAGGTGCCGCCCCGGCTTTTGCCATAGTAAATCATGGCGCCGATAAGGCTGAATAAAGCTGCCGAAGCGCCGATCGTAAATCTTACCCCTGCCAGGTAGGAGATCCAAAATCCAAATATCCCCCCGATCGTGTATAGCGCAAACATACGATAGGGGCCGTATTCCTGGATTACCAGGGGGGCCAGCTGTCGAAAGGCAAACATATTAAAAAAGATATGTAAAATGCTTCCGTGAAGATAGTTGGCCGATACAAGCGTCCACCACCAATGAAACCGCCCGATTGGAATTGTGCCGGTTCCGCCAAGTACCAATAGACTTTTATTTTCAGGTGCCAGAAATGCGATGGGATTCAATGATATGTCAGAGAGGCGGGGATTCAGAAATAGAGCGAAAATATACAAGCCGATATTGACATAAATGATGAGATTTGTGAGTTGATTGGGACTTCTGAAACCGCGTGTCCAGAAGTTGTTTTTCCACCATGAGCCCGGGTTGACCGTATGGCAATAGGGGCAGCGCGACTCATCAACGTCGATTAGTTTTCTGCAATTGGGACAAAGGATAGATTTTAATTGGATTTTGTTCACCACCGCGCCCCAAAACCGTGATCTATGTGCAGACTCCGAAAAGAATTGTCCCGCTAAGATTCTGCCCTAGCGGGACAAATGGTAATCGGGAACTTTGCAGCCCCATTCAATGAGATTCTAAATTGCGTGCATACCTTAGAAGTCAGGCAGCTGCATATTTCCCTTTATCGACTCTCTTAAGTTTGCCCTGTGTCAAAGCACGATGAACGATATTGCTGATTTTTTTAGCGTTGAACCCGGTCCTTGTCCTGAGTGCCGCGACATTGACGCCGTTTTTATTTCTCTTAATAATTCTGAATACTTTTTCTGAATCGGTGAGAACCGCTCCTCTTTTTACAGGCGCCTTTTTTACCGGCTTTTTGGTTGGGGCTTTTGGCTTGCCAATCTTGTCAAGCGCTATGAGAATGTTCTGGGTTTTCTTCGTAAGTGCTTTAAGCTCCTTCTGTACAGCCGTAAGATTCTTTTTTAAATTGCTCATCTGCAATTTCCTCCTTTGTTAGATGGGTTTAAAAATAGTTGGGGATAAGCAATAAGGTTTTTCTCCATTTTGTTCCCGCACAATTGAGATATAGATGATTACTATTAAGATGTCAATGTATCTGCATAATTTGCCTGGAACCGAGCTGATTTGTGATACGTATTTTTGGTAATAAATTGAGCTTGAATACGAAATATTGTGATATTTTTTTATTGACATACAATATGTTCTGTTTTATAATAAAAGCAAATATTGAGTAATAAAGAATAATATCTTAAAAAAACATTCTCCACGACAGATGAGAAAGAATAAGTATCGATACTATAAATTGTTAAAGCAAAGGAGAGACAAGTGAAGCAACGATTCATAAAATGCCCCAAAGACCCTAAAAAACAGTATCGGCGCGAAGTTTGTGAAGAGATATTTAGAAAAGGAGATTTGCGCGCGTGGTGCAAAACTTGCGAAGTCTTCCAGGACGAGAAAAAACTGGCCTGTAATCAATGATCTTTTCCTATATATTTATTATTGAAAGCCTACCTCAAGCCCCAACATGACGTGACTTTTTCAAATACTTCCCCTAAAAAAACCGATCGCTTAATCTGGCAAATCGGAGCGGCTGCCTTTATTAGGCTTTTATTGAACACGGCGCGACGATTTGCCTATCCGTTTGCACCTGTTCTGAGCAGAGAATTAGGAGTCTCTTTACCTGCGATTACTTCCTTGATAGCCGTTAACCAGGCCACAGGCATTCTGGGTGTTATCTTTGGGCCTTATGCCGACCGTTTCGGTTACCGATTGATGATGATGTTCGCCTTGGGAATGTTAATTGTCGGCATGTTTTCCGGTGGGCTTTTCCCATATTACGGTGCGATGGTTGTGTGCTTGTTTCTGGCAGGTCTCGCAAAGAGCGTTTTTGATCCTGCCATCCAGGCTTATGTGGGACACCGGGTTCCCTTCCACCGGCGGGGCCTGTTTATTGGGGTTTTCGAGTTTAGCTGGGCCGGAAGTACGCTTTTTGGAATTCCGCTGATGGCGCTTCTCCTAGATCGATACGGTTGGCAATCTCCTTTTTTGGTAATGGGCGGTTTAGGTGTCCTAGGAATAATGTTCTTGAGGATTGTATTTCCCGAAAATCGCGAGACATCGATTCGGACAAGCAAAGACTTAAATATTAGCCAATATTGGGGCCTTGCTTTAAAAAGCAAAGCAACGCTGGGCGCACTCGCATTTTCTTTTTTTGTAAGTGCTTCCAATGATAATCTTTTTGTGGCTTATGGCGCCTGGCTCGAAAATGATTTCAATCTGGGAATAGTGGCATTGGGGCTGGGAACCAGCCTAATCGGAATCGCGGAACTGGGTGGTGAATGTCTTACGGCTGTGATATCCGACCGCATCGGATTGAAACGTTCCGTCATTATCGGAATGATCCTAACGACCGTGATTTATGGTATTCTGCCACTTATCAGTAAAAGCCTGCCTTACGCGTTGGGAGGGCTCTTTGCTCTGTTTTTTATTTTTGAATTTTCGATTGTATCGGCTTTATCCTTATGCACGGAATTAACCCCTCAATCTCGGGCCACAACGATGTCCGGATTTTTTGCCGCTGCTGGTATCGGGCGGGTTGTTGGCGCTTTGATCGGTATACCGGTTTGGTTGAGCGGCGGAATCCTTTATACCGGGGTTGCTTCAGCCGTGCTCAACTCGATCGGGGTTGCGTCGTTGATTTGGGGATTAAAAGATTGGCGACGATAATGCATCATCAGTCTTTTTTATTTATGACACTCACCCAAACAACGAGATAAGAAACCCCCGCACATACAAGAATTTTTGAAATTCCCCAACTCAACGCTATTTGGGCGGATACAATGGATGTTAGGACCGATGCGCATCCGTTGGCTGACCAGGCGTATGCCCTCTGTACCGGATATTGTAGAAGATACCGCATGCCAAGCGGAAAAGGGAGACCGAGTAGAAATCCCGTCGGCATCAGCAGAAGGAGGGCCAGGAGATATCGTATAAAGAGCGATCGTTTAAGAATTTGATGACTAAAGAAATCAGTGCTGAAAATCATAAAGAGAATAAGCAGGACAAGAAGTGTCAATGAAATCCATATGGCACGAGAATCAAAGCGTTGAGACCACAATCCCCCTGCACTTGAAAAGACAAGTACACCGGCCAATACGAAGGTGAAACTGACAATCGGATCTCCAAAGAGGAGTGTAAATTGCTTGATAAAAAATAGCTCCACAAACATAAATCCGGAACCGACTCCTAAAAAAAAGATAAAATTTGAAAAAGAGGGCTTTTTCCGCTTTGAAATTAAAAATACAGGCACGATTAGAAGTATCAATGAAATGACAAGGGCTTCAAGAAAGACGATGACAACGGTGATTTCTCCCGACATCATCAAGGCATAAAACCGGCTGCCCTTGCTTTTGTATACCGCATTCAGGTTAAACCATTTCAGAAACCTTGCAGGAAACGGGCGATCATCCGATTGCGGACGAACATCGAGAAGGTATTCCCGGAAAAATCGGTTTTCAGTACCCGTTCGATAAGACCGGGCCAGACGGCCAATTGTGCTAAAGTGAAAAGGGTGTTCATAGACGTTGTATCGGTTAACCAGACCCGGCTGAATTCCTTTGAAATAAACCAGATCAAAATTCATGTTGCGAGCAAATTGTTTGATTAGCGTTTGATCCTTTAGTGGTCTATTAGATGCAATCAGACTAAACGTATCCCAGTTCCTAAGCATTATAATGTGTGCTTCCGGGTTGTCGATGTTCAGCGACCGCAGGCATTCATAGACTGTCGCCCAAAGACGCAAGGAATCCGAGGGCGGTAACAGAAGTTTGCGGGAGATAAGGAGTACCCCGGATGGCGTTAGATGCCTGAGATATGCGGTGCAGGCTTCTTTCGTGAAAAAGTACTCTTGTGACAATACTGCTGCACCGGGAATAGATGTTCCCCAATTTTCGATATGGATCATATCAAACCGTTGCTCCGTGCGGGCCAGATAGGCACGCGGATTTTCGTTGATAACCAATAAATGATATTGACGCCTGACGATTTGAGCGATTTGGGGATTTTGCTCGATGATGGAAATATTTTTTGCACCGGCCGCCTTGGCACAGGGGATACCGGAACCGCCGCCGGTTTGTATTATGAGGACCTTCTCAGGGTTGCTTTTAAGGAGATAGCCGGCATAAGGAAGGGTGAATTTTGCAAACGCGGTGCTTTGCTTTGATTCCAAATGATAGAGGAAAAAGGGGCGGTCACCGTCTCTATAGGTTGCCCATTGTTCGGGCAGGCTGTTGGTGAACTTTAAGCTTAAGCCCGGCGCAAAGCGGACAAAAGGGCTTTGGATAGTATCGATTCGGCCCCTGATGCCGGAATGCGAATCTTTAATTTTGGTTTTGGGAAACTGTAGAATTTGGCTGAGGGATTTGTAAGGCGACGGTTTTATGCGGAAGGTTGATTGTTCATCACAGAATATAAAACCAAAAGCCCATATGAGAACACTGATGCCAAGAGTCAAAAGAGCCAATCGGGAAAACCGCGTTTTCTTTGAAAGTAACCTAATCATTGGGGGCGGTCTGACGGCTCGGAACAATCCAGCCAAAAGAATCCCGGCCACCGGGAAAAGCGCGCATAAAACAATCAGTTTTCCTTCTCCAAATATTGGAAGCAGGGGTACAGGGAGAACCGCACCGCAAGCAGATCCGGCCATCGTTGCGAAGTGTACCAGACCGGCTTTTTGAGGCATGGCCGCATAAGCCAGGGAAATTGCAGAACCGGTAACAAAAAAGGGAAGCGACAAAATAAGATAAGCCGCAAGGAGATAAAGGATTTGAACCGGCTCCAGCGGAAGTCTAAAATAGTCGAGCGGCAAGCGGTTGAGTGTCTGAAAGGAAATAAGCGTGGTAAAAGCAAACAGGATAGTGAAAATCGTCAGAACAGAATTGGATGAGAGTCGCTTTTCCCAGTTCGGTTTTTGGGCATCAATAAGGCTGAAAAATGTTCCGCTGGCGGCAAAACCAAAAAGAGCCAAGCTGATGACCATAAAGGAGAGATGATTCCATTGACTTATTGAGAAACAGCGTGCCAGCAGAATCTCGAATGCTAAGGCAGAAAAAGACAGCCAAAAGACAGTGGTGAGGATCATGATTTTGCTGAGAATTATTATCGATCGGTGAACGTCTACCTATTCTTCAAGGCATGCCCAGTCATAGGAACAAAAAGAACACCCGTAATTTGTGTTATCGTATAATCAACACCTGTTTTAGTCACGAGGACAAGGTTCTGATAGGAAAACGGATTTCCCAGAGGAAGGATCAGTTTGCCCCCGTCTTTAAGCTGCTTTAACAGCGGGGGCGGAATATGGTCCACCGCGGCCGTAATCATGATGGCGTCAAAGGGTGCCTTTTCCTGCCATCCAAAATATCCATCCCCATGCCGAGTGGCTAAATTGTTGAATTTCAGCGACTGAAGAATTTTGGTGGCGCGTTGATGGAGCCTTTGCTTTATTTCAATCGTGATAACTTCTTTGGCAACTTTAGCGAGAATGGCGGCCTGATATCCGGATCCGGTACCGATTTCGAGAACTCTTTGATCTTTTGAAAGGCCCAAGCTTTCGGTCATCAATGCGACGATATACGGTTGGGAAATGGTTTGTCCTTCACCAATGGGAAGCGGGTGATCATTGTAGGCTTTGGCCCGAAGCATTTTGGGTACAAAAAGATGCCGCAGTACCGTCCGCATGGCGTTTAAGACTTCTGGATCGGTGATACCCCGTTTTTGGATCTGATTGGATACCATTCGATCACGAAGCGGTTTGAATCTTGCCGCATCACCGCAATATCCGACCTGAGTAAATTGGGGGACGGAAGACAATAAAAGAAGGAAGAATAAAACCCTGAAGAAATGTTTCTTCATTTTGTTTATGTTCATTTGGATAAAAACTTTATAATGAAGACCACCCTTTGTAAGGGTGATCATAACACAATATGCAATTTAAATAAAAACATATGTACCCTTGACGCAGACGAAGAATTCAAATAACTTTTTACCATTACAGGAGAAGGTCACTATATTGTTCATATCTCGCCGCAGGCGACGCGATATGACGCTTTTCGGTACGAAAAGAGGCATGGACCTGAAACAACCTCTGCGTTCTTGGCGTCTTTGCGGTGAAATAGATTTTTAGCATAAATATATCAGCAAATTTATGAATTAGAGCACTGTGACACTACCGCCTATGCGAATAACGAAAAAAAGACCGAAAGTGCAAATAAGATTCTTATGGATTGCCGCTACATTTTTTACACTGGTATTCGTAACCCTCCTTTTGTTTCGAATTGGCTTTTATCCGTTTCAAGATAGACAACAACTATTGCTAAATCCGGAAACGATCCCGGAAAGAGATACGTGGATGAACATTTTACAAAAGGGTCGTAAAATCGGATTTTCGCATTCCATTTTGTCCCGACAGGATTCAGGCTATACAATTAAAGAGCATCTTTATTTAAGAATCGATATGATGGGCCTGGTTCAAGATATCAATCTGAAAACATCAGGAAGGCTAAACGCTGATTTAACACTTTCATCATTTGATTTTGAAATCAATTCTTCACGATTCCGATTTGCGGCCCAAGGATCGATTTCAGATAATGTGCTGTCGATCCGGACCAAAGATGCAGGAGGAACCCGAAAGTATACATTTCCGATTGAAAGGAGACCTTATCTGGCTGCCGGATTAGTCGATATGGCCGTAGGTGCCGCCCTGGAAAAAGGCCAAGAGATAACCGTCGATATTTTTGATCCTGCAACCATGGGACAGGCACCGGTGACTATTCGGTCGTTGGGTGTTGGAGAAATCAGCTACCATGGGCAACTGGTAAAGGCCCAAAAAGTCGCATTGAGTTTTAAAGGCGCCAAACAAACGGCCTGGATTGGTTCTGAGGGTGACATATTAAAAGAAAGCGGAATTTTGGGGATCACGCTTGAAAAAACCACCCAATATGATGCCTTGCACGGTTTACCGGTACAATCCAGTCAAGACCTTACCCAAATTGCTTCGGTGGCATCCAATGTCACGATCGAAAATCCTGCGCGAATCAAAGTATTGAAAATTGAAATTCAGGACATCGAATATGACCGGGTCGAATTGAATGGCGGGAGACAAACTTTTAAAGATCGAGTGCTGACGATTAAAAAAGAGCGCCTAAGAGACGGACCCAAAGAGGAACCTTTTGCGGTGGATAAAGGGAGCGATGAAGATTCTCATAGGTTCTTAAGGCCGTCTCCCTTTATTCAATCCGATCATCCCAAAGTGCGACAAAAGGCCCTGGAAATCACATCAAAAGAGGATCCGGGCTATAAACGGATCCAAAAATTGATAACATGGATTTATAAGAACATCGAAAAACGTCCTGTTTTTTCGGTCCCCGATGCGCTCGCAACCCTTGAGAATCGTATCGGGGACTGTAACGAACACGCCGTGCTTATGGCGGCACTGGCAAGAGCTTCCGGTATTCCGGCCAAAGTCGAAGCCGGTCTTGTCTACTTGAAAGGCCGGTTCTATTATCATGCCTGGAATTCGGTTTATCTTGGCAAGTGGATTACTGTGGATTCGCTATTCGGCCAGATTCCGGCCGATGCGACACATATCAGACTGGTAAGTGGAAACCAAAAAAAACAACTCGATCTCATGAATGTGATCGGAAAAATAAGACTAAAAATTATTACTTATGATTAATTTAAAGAATTTAACCAAAAAATATTCAGACATCGTTGCGGTGGACAATCTTAATCTGCATATTCAAAAAGGCGAAATATTCGGATTTATCGGACCCAATGGGGCCGGCAAGACGACAACCATAAAAATGCTGGGCGGTATTCTCGAACCGACTTCAGGGAAGATCGAAATATGCGGTATCGATATTAAAGACGAGCCGGAAAGCGCCAAACGGAAAATAGGCTTTATTCCGGACCGGCCGTATCTGTATGAAAAATTAACCGGCATGGAGTTTTTAAAATTCACGGCTGATCTTTACAATGTTGACGAGGCGGTATTTGAAAAAGAATCAAAAGACAGCCTGAACATGTTTTCGCTTTCAGACTGGTCCGACGAATTGATAGAATCTTATTCGCATGGAATGAAGCAGCGTCTCATCATGGCCGCGGCATTGCTACACAGTCCGGATGTGATCGTTGTGGATGAACCCATGGTAGGGCTTGACCCGTCGGCTATCAAGATGGTGAAGGAACTCTTCAGACATCTTGCCGCGGAGGGAGTCACAATTTTTATGTCGACCCACACGCTTAAGGTGGCTGAGGAAGTTTGTGATCGAATCGGTATTATCCATAAAGGAAGCATGATCGCCACCGGAACGATATCGGATCTAAAAGATAAGGCTCAGTCCAAAGAAGCAGATCTGGAGGAAGTATTCATTAAACTGACGATGGAGGAAAATAACCTGAACACGGCGCATTGATTAGCGCTCAACGCCCTGCGATGAGATCATGCAGCATATCACTTCACTATTAAAGCCCCGGCTGTGGACCTTTCGGAATTCCACTAGTTCCCATAGGGAGAAGGGCAGGGCTTTACGCCTCATTTTGATTGGCGGTATCAGTATCATGTTTTGGGCCGGGATCTTTGCTATATCTCTACGAGTTCTCATTTATTTTAAAAGCATCGAAGAGCTGGGCGATTTACTTGCGTTTAAGCTTCTTTCGATGATACTCATCACCCTTTTTTCGCTCATGATCTTCAGCAGTATATTAACGATTCTCTCCAAGCTCTATCTCAGTAAAGATTTATTTCTGGTTCACTCGATGCCGGTTTCAAGCTTCGAAATTTTCGGTGCCAGGTGGTTTGAAAGCACCCTTGATAGCTCCTGGATGGTTATTGTATTTACGTTTCCGGTGTTTGTTGCCTATGGTATCGCAAATCATGCCGGGTGGCCTTTCTATGCGATGATCATAGCAAACATATTGGCGCTCTCTTTCATCGCTTCCGCGATAAGTTCAATCCTGGTCCTTTTGGCTGCCGTAACGCTTCCGGCCAATCGCATTCGGAGCATCTTTTTATTTCTCGGGCTTTTTCTATTTATGATTCTGTTTATCCTTTTTCGCCTGATAAGACCGGAGAGGCTGGTTAATCCCGAAACATTCGCCAGTGTATTGATCTATTTGCAGACGCTCCAAACACCGGCCACCCCGTTTCTGCCATCCACGTGGGCCTATGAAAGCATGAAAGCCACTCTTTCAGGAAATTTTGGAAATAGCCTCTTTAATGCAGGCCTTTCGTGGAGTTTTGCTATCGCCCTGGTTTTTTTAACCATCATTTTGGCCGATTCAATTTACTTTCGCGGTTTTTCAAGGGCCCAAGTGGCCCCGGCGCGTCTTTTTAAAGGGAAGCTGGCCTTTAAACTCATGAGCAACTGGTTAAGCGGGCCGATGCGTGCGTTGGCATCCAAAGAAATTCGAACATTTTTTCGTGATCAAACCCAATGGTCACAAATCTTTCTGGTGGGGGCACTGATTGTTATTTACGTCTATAATTTTAAAGTGCTGCCGCTGGAAAAAGCACCCATCAGAACCATTTATCTGCAAAATATGCTTTCATTTTTAAATATGGGGCTGGCAGCGTTTGTCCTGACGGCCCTATCCGGTCGATTTACGTATCCGGCCATCAGTTATGAAAGTGAAGCTTTCTGGATTATTCGATCGGCACCCATAAATTTGAAGCGTTTTCTGTGGGTGAAATTTTTGGTCTATTTTATTCCGCTTTTAATTTTGACCGAAACCCTGATTGTGGCAACGAATATTTTTCTGCAGGTAACCACTTTTATGATGGTACTTTCGGTCATTACGATATGTTTCGTGGTTCCGGGGGTCGTGGCCATCGGAATCGGTCTGGGCGCGGCCTATCCGGATTTCAAAATTGAAAACCCGGTCCAGTCGGTTACGAGTTTCGGTGGGCTGATCTTTATGATTCTGAGTGCGGCATTTATAATGGCCGTTATTGTTTTAGAGGCAGGACCGGTCTACAATCTGTTTATGGCCAATTTGACGCACAGAGCATTAACCTTCTTAGAATGGGTTTGGACAATCGGGTCATTCACGGCGGCGTTGATCATCAGCATTCTGGCCATCATACTTCCGATGCGGTTTGGTGCCAGGCGGCTTTACAGAGTTTTAATTTGATCGAATTTTCTTTTTAACATATTCAAACAACAGGGGATGCGTGCAGACCTCATAATACTTTTGGGAGGTCATCCGAATGATTTTTAAATCATCGGGTGAGACTTCGGGGATAACGGCTTCACGGATTATCAATTTTTGATACTTGCCCGAGCTGGTAGGGAATTTACCGGTATATATATTAATTTTCTCAGTTGTGATCTCGGGGATCCGGCATTCGACCGGCTTCAATTCAATCTCTTCCGAAAGCTTTTTAAACCCTTCTCGATTCAACTCGATTCCGTTCACATTATAACGGACAAAAAGATCATCGGGTGATTTTGCGATTTCCGCATCACCGATGGGCTGAAATACATATAAATTAAAGGGAGCCTTCTTTGCGGACATCTGTCTGCGTATTAATTTGCTGCACCCGGACATACGATCAGCCAAATTGATGGCAGGGGAGATCATAATCCGTTTATCCCCGTCAAAGAGAAAGGTGGGGGCCCCTTTGAGATAATTGATTCCGATCCCGACTTCAAGGATGGGGAGCCGGTTGGTCCTGCTTTTTAGATTGTGTCGTCTCAATATATAGAGGATCTGAATGGCGATTCCACACGCACGTGAGACACTGTATCGGGCGCTCAACTTTGCGTCATGTTCAAAGAGCGAGAGGATAACGGCGTCCCCTTCGATAAAGGCTTTGTTGGCGCCGTACTCGGGCAATATATCTGATATGGGATCGAAAAAATTGAGACTGAAATGGGAGGCTGAATTTAGACCCCTTTCCTTCAATTGATGAGTGATACCTGTGGAACCGCGGACATCAGCCTTAACGATGACATGGTTGATGATGGTGCTTTCTTCGATAACATGTTCTTCCGGTAGCATAAAATCGTAAAGGGTTTTATTGGCGCGGGATAGATTGATAATTTTATCCTCATCGGTCAGGTGTATCTTGTCCATATTATCTTTTAAGAGGATCAAATTCTGATAATCTCTGTGATAGCGTGAAAATGCTTTTAGAAAACGGATTAATAATTTCTTCTTCTCCCCGGTGGAGACCTTCTCCAATTCCTTAATGAACTTATGGAGCGGCTTTAGAGAAATATCTCTGCCGTAAAACGCTTTCAAACGATTCAATTGGTTTTCGATGGTTTTTCGGGAACGGGGAGTCGTCAAAAACTGTACAATCTGCTGGGGGGTAAGCGGGGGGCAATATTGTTCGTAAACGGTTTTCATTTCATAAAATGAAACCATTATATTAATCAGTCCGGCCTTATTGAATCGTTTTAACAAAGGATTTAAAAGCTTTTTCTGTTCCGCGGCTTGTTGCCGAAGATTCAAGATTTCATCTTTGGATCGGCCCTTTTTTTTCAGGTTCTTACACCTCGCTTCGGATTGAAAATAATTAAACAGAATATCGATGTTACGCGGGTCGCTTAATAAATCACCGGTCTTCGCCTTTTCGGTTGCCTCTTTATCAATGGTGCCCTCAGTTGCTTTACCGATGTTTTGGAAGGCGGCCTCCAGAAAGTCTCGCATAGATTGAAGCAGCACATCATATTTGTTGGGATCTTCAAAACGATGACCAAGCAATAGGTCATATTCTTCGATAATAAAATGATCTTCGGCAGTGTCCACGATACACAACATCGGGTTGGAAATCACATTCAGCGGCAAAGGGGCATTGGTACCGAAATTGGCTTCACGCAGTTTTTGCAGATTTTTTCTTTGGATTGAAGCAACCGAATTGAAGATTTCATTTCCAGTTTTAAGCAGGATGTGTTTGCGACCGCGTTGAATGTGGGAAATTTTTTCCTTTAGATTTATCGTTTGCGTATGACTCGCACTGTACGATGATTCCTTTCTCCAGAGGGCATGCTTAAGCCGTTCAATAAAGATTTCATACTGGTCATGAATCGTTTTGATGACCATTTTGGCGACGGCGATTTGGGCCAGGTAATCGATTTGCATCTGCTGGTCGGCTTTGGCCCTGTGAACCGCATCGAGGAGGACATCATGGCACAGTTTTCGAAAAAGATTGAATTCTTTCATCCTTGCGCGGTTATCCGTGCGCAGGATTTCATCGGCTTCGGCATATTCCGAAATGAGTCGTAAGACAAGATCGCCGGTGGTTTTACAAAGTTCGGGGCTCAAGCAGACATCATAGCGCACATTGTCCACCCCGGGCGTTATTTTATCCAGCGAAAAACTAAAGGTGTACGGCTTGAGCTTGTTTTTTAAAACGGAGGTGTCGGATCGGGATTTGGAAAAAGAAAACATATTTGAAACTTAGCTTGTGTGTATAGGGATTTCCTTCAAAAGGGAAACTTAATTCCTCAAAGAGGGAACTTAATCCCTTTCAGCAATCCATTACCGCTATTGAGCCGACGGGTCAATTCATTCCTGAGACCGCCAAAACCGCCCAGACTTTTTGATGTTTGCCCCAACGGTCCCTTAACTTTAGATAAGACCGCTTGTGTTAATTCTTTTTCGAGTTTTGCCGCCGCTTTCTTCACCGTTTTGCCGATCGCAGATTTCAGCACATCGTCCACATTGGATTTTATATTTATTTGATAATTGTCGATGGGGCCCTTGACATCGGCTGTGCCGGTTACCTGTTTGACATCGGACAATACGGCGCCCATGGATTGAATCAGCAAACCGGCATCGTCGGATGTGCTTGACGAAAGTTTCACGCCGTTCAATGCCGCCTCAATCCTGGCGTCTATCTGGTTTCCTTCTAAAAATGCCGTCAGATCAACATTTGTGGAAGCTTTGTTCAAAGTGACCGGGAACGCTTTTGAATCCGTAAGCGAAACATCCATGACTTGCAGCGCGTTCAGATTCATATTTATATTACTATTGGTGCTGTCTGGCATGGTTGCGTCGAACACCCCGTCGATTTTGATGGATTCTAGGGTTTTCATTTTTTCACCTGAAAACTCAAAAGTCATGGGGATTCCAAGCACGTCCTGGTCCGGTGTGATATTGTGTATCTTGCCGGCCAAATTTCCGATAGGCAGGATAATACTGGCTTTTGTGCGTTTTATCAAAAAATCGGGCAGCGGCGCATGTTCTTTATACCGGATATTGACGCCTTTACCCCTCACGGGTTTGACGACTTCTTTTCCGTTTTCTTTGGTTTTGGTTTTTTTCAGGTGTGGTTTTATTTTTTCATACCAGCGAAAAGCTTTTTCAGACCATTTGCAAAGACCTTTGCTGAACAGCAGGGGGCCCAAATTCGATATATTGCTGATCGAAGGAATGTACTTTGCTTTAAGACGTTGAATATCTTGTTGGGGTGCAAGCTGTAATCCCTTGAATCTTTTCTTGTAGGTCGACAGCTTGGTGTCAAATGTCTTGATCGAGGTCTTTATTTCCTTAATGTCTTTTTGGATATCTTTCTGCACGGCGGTAATGTCTTTGGAGGCAGTCAAAATACCGGTTAGGCCCCCTTTCATCGATTTAAGGTCTTCGATTCGCTTTTTGTAACCGGCAAATTTGGCTTTGCCGGGGAGAGAGGTGATCTGCTTTTGCCATTTTCCCTTTTCGGCATCGATGTCAGCGCGGAGGCTGCTCATTTCTTTTATGGAATACAGCTCTTCAGAATTCAAAATGTCTTTTACATTGGCTTTTTGAAGAGACGGCAATTCGAACTCGGTGCACTTTTGCTTTTCAGGATCTGTCCCCGAAGAAGAGGGGACTTCTGTTTCAGAGGGAGCCGCTCCTCGGCTCCCGGCTTTGGGTCGAGAAATAACGGCTCCCGATGTCGGACGCGAAGTGTCGAACCGGATTCCATCCAGGATCATATCGTCAATAATGATTTTCCGCCTAAATAGGTTGAGAATGTCGAGGGAAACCTGAATTTTGGCAATTTCAACCGCATTTTTCATCGGTTCATCAGGATTGGTTACCTGTAGACGGCTTAATGCAAGTCCTGCAGGGAAAAGCGATAAATCGGCACTGTCCAATTCAACCTTCGCCCCCAGTTTTGCAGTTCCGGCCTTCTCGATGACACCTTCAACGACGTCATCAATAACCAAAAGCCAGATTGCAGCGAAAATTATGACTACAATCAGAAAAATTCCTAAGCCATGAAGGCGTATCCATCTTTTCATGAAGCACCTCGCCATCCTGATACCTTATGATAGATGTGGTAAAACTTACTTGCCTTAAATATCTGCATAATGCGGGTATTTTGAATTTTGGTCAGAATATGGTCGCGGTATCGCCTAATAAAAAGGTTTAATACGAGAAATAGCGGAATAAAAAGGATAAGGGAAAACAGGAGACTTCCCATAACGATAGTATTGTTGAAATAAGCGAACCTTAACAACGTGATGTTGTAAAAGGTCGTCCATAGCCCCTCAAGAGATCCTTCCGTCAGCACTGCCAGCCCAATGCCATGAAACAGTGGGTCCAGAAGATATGCCACGCCGAAAAACAAAGCAAAGCCAAGGATAAATGCGGAAAGATTCACTTTCAGAACGAGCACCAGAACCAAAAAAAAGAGGTTGTGCAAACTCAGGAGGGGGGTTAATCCGATCAACATTGCAAAACAGAGCGCCAAACTGATTTGAAAAGGCTCGGCCTCAGAGTTCAAAATCTTAAGCACTTTGGCAATCATTGTAATCATGGCAAAACTCCTTAATCGAATTGGGAAGATTATAAATTACTATAAATAATAACTAATTCTGTCCTTCGGTGTCAATTCAAAAGACAAAAATGCTTATGAAACCAGACGCGAAATCCGAACAGCAGCAATAAAACGCCACAATTTTGCCCAAGGCGAGGTGATATGCGCCTTCTTTTCCGGAAAGGCGCATAGTCAAAAATTCCTTCGCGTCCCTCGGCCCCTATTGTTTGCGTTCATGAAGGGCACTATATTGTACTTCTCATATAAAAATAATCTGTATATGGTAGTTTAAGGCTGGATTTTTGACTTTTGCGGTTTTATCACCATTAAAGAAAATGGATTAAGAAAGAATAGACCGTCTTAGGAGCTTGAAGCTGCTTCTTGCCATTATAGGCTTGGCGCATTGCTGCACAATGTATTCAATTTGATTGAAAAAATAAACTTTACTCTTGACAAACACATCAATTTCTGTTCAGTTTTCGAACGTTTAATTACTGAACACTTGATTATTAATTAAATATACTATTATTTCAAACGATTATCGGCAGCCTTAACAAGTAACCCACCATGCGGAGCTATTTTTTCAATTCTTAAGCATTTCACGCATCCGACGTCCCTCATCACATTACCTTACCAAAAAGTTATTATTTTCACTTTGCCCTTTGCGCCGAGCGCCCTCCACTTCCCCCTTTCCGGGAACATGTAAATGGATACACAAGACCTCCGGACATTAAGGCTCCTTGAAGAAATTGAGAACAATCAGCTTCCCAGCCAGCGGTATCTGGCGAGCCAGCTAAACGTATCTCTGGGTCTGACGAATGCTTTCATAAAGCGTCTTACTAAAAAAGGGTATTTCAAAATAAAGACAATACCCAAAAATAGGATAAAATATATCCTTACCGCAAAAGGGGCGGCAGAAAAGACAAGATTAACCTTTGAATATATTCACTATTCTTTTAAATCTTATAGAAGAGTAAGGGCAAGCTTGAATGAACTTTTTTTGAAACTAATAGAACAAAATGTACTTCGTATATGTAATAGGTCAATAAAAATCCGAACAAAATTACAAAGAGTGGGTAACACT